>NZ_JAPENL010000001.1:2400000-2700000 GCF_026342015.1 Micromonospora lupini | reverse complement strand
CAAGGCCGAGCGGGACGCCCTGGTCGAGCGCTTCCAGTCGGCCGACGGGCCGCCGCTGTTCGTCCTGTCGCTCAAGGCGGGTGGCACCGGGCTCACCCTGACCGCCGCCAACCACGTGGTGCACGTGGACCGGTGGTGGAACCCGGCGGTCGAGGACCAGGCCACCGACCGGGCGTTCCGGATCGGGCAGCGCCGGCGGGTGCAGGTCCGCAAGTTCGTCTGCGCCGGCACCGTGGAGGAGAAGGTCGCGGCGATGATCGCCGACAAGCGCGCCCTCGCCGAGCGGGTGGTGGGCACGGGCGAACAGTGGATCACCGAGCTGTCCACGGGTCAGTTGCGGGACCTGTTCGCCCTGGAGGCCGGGGCTGTGGTGGAGTGATGAGCACCGACCGTTTCGCCGACTACGGCCGTCCCCGCAAGGTCGACGGTGGGCTGCGGGCACGCAGCGCCCGGGGCGCGATCGGGCGGTCCTGGTGGTCCCGGCGCTTCCTGGAGGTGCTGGAGTCGTTCGCGCTCGGCACCCGGCTGACCCGGGGCCGGTCGTACGCGCGGGCGGGTCAGGTACTCCGGCTCGACATCGCGCCGGGCCGGGTCACCGCCCAGGTGCAGGGCTCCCGGCCCCGGCCGTACGAGGTCTCCATCGCGCTGGCGGCGTTCCCGGCCGCGCTCTGGACCCGGATCGAGGACGAGTTGGCCGGGCAGGCGTTCTTCAGCGCCCGCCTGCTCGCCGGGGACCTGCCCGACGAGTTGGAGGAGCTGTTCGTGGCGGCGGGCGCCCCGCTGTTCCCGGCCGCCGTGGGCGAGCTGACCCAGCGCTGCAACTGCCCCGACTTCGCGGTGCCGTGCAAGCACCTCGCGGCCACGTTCTATCTGCTCGCCGAGGCGTTCGACGCGGACCCGTTCGAGCTGCTGCACTGGCGTGGCCGCTCGCGCGCGGACCTGCTCGACCGGCTGCGCGCCCGCCGGGCCGAGGCCACCGGCACGGCGTCGCCTCCCGAACCATCCGTACCGGACGCGCTGCCGTCGGTTGTGGACACTGTGGACGTACTGCCGCCGGTCGGTGCGGCCCGGGCGCTCGCCGGGCTGGCGGCCACCCCTCTCGCGGAGGCGGTGGACCGCTTCTGGGCGGCGCCGGTGCCGCTGCCCGACCGGCCGCCGCGACTGGCGACCGGCCCGGATCTCCTGCTGCGCCAACTCGGCCCGCCGGCGCCGGCCATCGGTGGGCCGGGCCTGCTGGAACGGCTGCGTCGCGCGTACCGGGCTTTCGGCCCGGGGTGAGCTGTCACGTCCAGCGACGGCGGAACCGCCACATGATCGCCGCGTTGGCCACCAGCACCACCGCGCAGATCGCCCCGGCCAGCCGGCCGGCGAACACGGCCATCGCCGGGAGCGACGCCCACAGCACGATGGTCAACAACATCAGGTAGCGGCCCCTGCGGGCTCGCGCCCGGTGGTCCAGCCGGGCGAAGAAGGCCGGGTCACTTTCCCGGAGCTGACGGGTGATCTGGTCGAACCTGCGCTGATCCTCTTTGCTGAGCATGGCGCTGCCTTCCCCTCACGCGTTCAGCGGTTCGGCGGCATACCCGCTGCGGCGGCGGCTCACGCTCGCCCGCTCCTCCTACTTTTCCCAGCGTGAGGAGACTTCACGTCCGGCTTAGCCAAACCTTAAGTTTGCCTGTGGTGGTGAACGACGCGGAACGTGTCGCGTACGGCGGCGTGGTCCGATCCGTACCCGGCTGCCGCGCGTCCGCCCTGCTGGGAAGGTCGGAGCGCCGCCCGGGTGGCCGGCCTGCCACGAACGCGGTGGTGAGGGCTGTCTTAAGTGCCCTCACCGGCGCGTTCGGCCCACCTTGAAGGCACCTGAGCGCTTGGTTACCTTGCCGTAGCAACCCCCTCAGGCAACAGTCGCCGCACCTGCCGCACCCGCTCGGTCGCAGCTTCCGGCGCTCATCAGAAATCGGGATTGGTACATGGCCGACCAGAATGTGCCACCACGTCGACCGCGGGACGACCGCGGCTGGGACGGACGCCAGCACCACACCTCGGACAGCTACGGCGACCCCACCGCGTCGTACGGATACGACTCGCCCCACCCCTACCAGGGCGGCTACCCGGCCCAGGGCGACCCGCGCGAGCAGTACGGCGACGGGTACGCGCACGCCGGACAGCCCGCCCCCGCCCCCCGTGGGCCGCAGTGGGTCGGCCCGGAGGGTCTGGGCCGCCCGGCACCGGCGCGTCCGGCCGGCGCCGGACTGCCCACCCTGGACGATGACGACGAGCCGGGCCGCAAGGTCGGCCGGCGCAAGGCCATCGTCGCGCTCGGTGGCACCGCCGCAGTCGTGGCCGGTGGCGCGGCGCTCGCCATGACCCCGCAGTTCCGCAGCCTCTTCGGTGACGAGGCGGCAGCGGGCGACGCGACGGGCAGCGCCGTCACCGACGGCACCCTGGCGCGCCCCAGCGGCCAGCAGCCGAGCACGGTGCGCACCTACACCGAGCAGAACGAGAGCTACATGGGCTCCCGGGCCGGCGAGGCGCTGAAGAAGAACGCGCCCAGCGGTGGCCGGACCTTCTCCGGCCCGGCCGCGGCCGCCGCGGCGACCACGGTGACAGTCAAGACGGTGCTCGCCAAGGACCCGATCCTGCACCTGGCCCGGCGGGCCACTCTCGGCGCGACGCCAGCCGTGGTCGCCGACATCAAGAAGCAGGGCATCGACGCCTGGATCCGCGGGCAGCTCGACCCGGACAAGATCGAGCCGAGCAAGGCCGAGCTGAAGCTCGCCGAGCTGCCCACCCAGACGCTCTCCGTGCAGCAGTTGCGCGACCAGCGGGACAAGCTCAACGAGCAGGGGGCCCAGCCGGAGCGTGAGGTGGTCGACGCCACCCTGGCCCGGCAGATCTGGTCGAAGCGCCAGCTGTTCGAGGTCATGGTCGACTTCTGGAACGACTTCCTGCACGTCGCCGCCGACTTCGACGGCGGCGAGGTGTACCGCACCTCGTTCGACAAGGACGTGGTCCGCAAGCACGCGCTGGGCAGTTACCCCGAGATGCTTGTCGCGGCGAACAAGCACCCCGCGCTGCTGATCTACCTGAACCAGAAGGACTCCCGCAAGGACGCCATCAACGAGAACCTCGCCCGGGAGAACCTGGAGCTGTACTCGGTGGGCGTCGACGGCGGCTACAAGGAGGGCGACGTCCGGCAGGCCGCCATGCTCCAGACCGGCCGCGGCGTCGACGACAAGGGCCAGTACGTCCTGCGCGTCAACCAGCACTACATGGGCAAGGTGAAGATCCTCGGCTTCACCCACGCCAACACGTTCAGCATCAAGGACGTCAACAACCCGACGGCCAAGGAGGTCGCCGCCGTGGACGCGGCGATCGACAAGTACATCACCTACATCGCGCTGCACCCCTCGACCGCGAAGTACGTGGCGCAGAGCCTCGCGACCCGCTTCGTCTCGGACACCCCGCCGAAGTCCCTCGTGGACCGGCTGGCCAAGGCGTACACCAGCAACAACGGCATGATCAAGCCGGTGCTGATGGCGCTGTTCAGCTCGTCGGAGTTCTGGGCGGCGGTGGGCCAGAAGGTGCGCCGGCCGATGGAGTACCTGGTCGCCACGTACCGCATCCTGGGCGTCTCGCCGGAGGCGTCGGCGAAGAACGACAACGGCGACAACAAGCGCACCCCGTTCGCGAAGGGCCTGCGGCAGATCCACGACAAGCTGCGCGAGCTGGGCCAGTACCCGATGGGTCAGCCCACCCCGGACGGCTACCCCGACGTCTACGTCGCGTGGACCTCGGCCGGCACCATGGTCAACGGCTGGAACGAGGCTGGCGAGATCGTGGCCGGCTACCGCACCTCCTTCACGTACACGGCGCCGGAGAAGCTTGTCGCCAAGCCGCCGGCCACCGCCGGGGCGTACGTGGACGCGCTCGCCCAGCGGCTGATCCACCAGAAGCTCACCGCCCGGGAGAAGAACCTGATCCTCGGCGTCGCCGGCGTCTCGGCGACCACCAAGGTCGATGCCACGTTCAACGGGGCCATCACCGCCGTCGCGCGGGCGATCCTCGCGTCCCCCCAGCACCACCTCCGGTGAGGCACCCGATGGAGAAGACTGTGTACAACTCTTTCCCCCTGCACCCCGAATGCCCCGACCTGTCGCGGCTGGCCGACAACCCGACCGAGGCCCTGCTGCGCGCGGAGGCCGACATCGTCGCCGCCGAGCAGGCCGCCGAGGCCGACCGCTACCGGACCCTGGAGGATCTGGAGGAGGCCCAGCAGGACGGTCGCGGCGTCACCCGGCGGACCTTCGTCGCCGGTGCCGCGGCCACCGCCACCGCGCTGGCCACCGCCCAGTTCGTCACCACCTCGGCGTCGTTCGCGGCGACCAAGACCGGCACCCTGATCCACGTCTTCCTCTACGGCGGGCTGGACGGGCTGAGCCTTGTCGCACCTGACAGCGACCCGGCACTCACCAAGGGCCGGCCCGAGCTGCTGCTCGGCAACGACTCGCTGGCCCTGGCCCGCGGCTTCAAGCTGACCAGCGCGTTCAAGCCGCTGGAGCAGTACCTCAAGGCCGGCCAGCTCGGCTTCATCCCCGCCGTCTCCGACGAGCGCCTGTCCCGAAGCCACTTCCAGGCCGCGGACGCCTGCAACCTGGGCGGTCTGCCGCACGAGACCGGCGGCCGGGGCTGGCTGGACAACCTGGTCGACAACCTCGGCACGGGCACCGCCTTCCGTGGCGTCGGCATCGGCAGCACCCTGCCCCGCTCGCTTGTCGGCAACAACGGCGCGCTGTCGCTGAACAGCGTCGGCTCGCTGCGGCTCAACGGCGACGACAAGTTCCGGGCCGCCACCGAGAAGGCGATCAAGGGGCTCTTCACCGGGATCAACCACCCGGTCGAGGAGGCCGTGCAGGACGGCATGGGTGCGCTTGCCACCGCGCAGAAGCTCGCCGCCAAGCCGTACCAGCCCGCCGCGGGTGTCAAGTACGAGGGCATCGGCAACGCCTTCCAGCAGCTCGCCCAGCTCATCAAGGGCGGCGCCAACGTCCGGGTCGCCACAGTCGGCATGGGCGGCTACGACACCCACGAGAACCAGGGCACCCAGGAGGGCGGTCAGCTGCACCGCCGACTGGGCGAGCTGGCCAGCGCGATGGCCGCCTTCTTCACCGACCTCGGTCCGCAGGCCGCCGACGTGACGATCATGGTGTCCAGCGAGTTCGGCAGGCGGGTCAGCTCCAACAAGGGCGGCACCGACCACGGGCACGGCGGCGTGGTCACCGTGCTCTCCGGCAAGAAGCTGGCCAGCTCTCTGCTGGGCACCTGGAACGGCCTGGACAAGCTGGACTCCGGCGACGTGCCGGAGTACAACAACATGTTCAACGTGTACGGCTCGGTGGCGCAGGGCCGGTTCGGCCTGACCAACGCGCAGGTGGAGAAGATGCTCTTCCCCGGCAGCGACCGGGCCTACAAGCCGATGAAGCTGTACGCGTGACGCATTCGCACACCCACGCCGCCGGCCGCCGCACCGGGACCTCGTCCCGGCACGGCGGCCGGTCGGCTGCACCCGTACTCCCGCAGATCCCGGCCCGGCGCGGACCCGGCGGCCGACGGCTGCTGGCCGCGCTGCTCCTGGTCGGGCTGCTCGCCAGCGTGCTGCCCTGGTGGCTGGGCACCCCCGCCGGTTCGCTGCGGACCACCGCGGCCACCGTCACCGCGGCCGGCCGGATCACCGGCCTGATCGCCGGCTACCTGCTGCTCGTGCAGGTGCTCATGATGAGCCGGCTGCCGGTGCTGGAGCGGTGGATCGGCGGCGAGCAGCTCGCCCGCTGGCACCGCGACATCGGCGCGACGCTGCTGGTCGCCGTGCTGTCGCACCTGTCGCTGATCCTCGTCGGGTACGCCGACCTGCGGAACCACTCGATCCTCGCCGAGGTGGGCACGCTGCTCGGCGAGTACGAGGACATGCTCTCGGCCTTCGTCGCCGCAGGCATCATGCTCGTGGTCGGCTTCAGCAGCGTACGGGCGATCCGTCGGGCGCTGCCCTACGAGGTGTGGCACCTGCTGCACCGGTCGAGCTACCTGGTGCTGCTGCTCGGCTACGGGCACCAGTTCAGCCACGGCGGGCAGCTCTACCGGCCGGGCCCGGTGCGGACCGGCTGGATCGCCCTGTACCTGCTCGTGGTCGCCGCCCTGCTCTGGGGCCGGGTGATCGCGCCGCTGGCGTTCAACATGCGCTACCGGCTGCGGGTCGCCGACGTGGTCGCCGAGAGTCCGGACACCATCTCCATCTACCTCACCGGGGAGCGGCTGGACCGCCTGGAGATGCTCGGCGGCCAGTACTTCCGCTGGCGCTTCCTCACCCCCGGCAGTTGGTGGCAGTCGCACCCGTTCTCCGTCTCCGCAGCCGCCAACGGCCGCTGGCTGCGGCTCACCGTCAAGGTCGTCGGCCGGCACACCGCCGACCTGCGCGACCTCGACCCGGGAACCCGGGTCTGGGCCCACGGCCCGTCGGGCACCTTCACCGCGGCGCACCGGGTGCGCGAGCGGGCGTTGCTGATCGCCGGCGGCAGCGGCATCACGCCCATCCGGGCCATGCTGGAGGAGCTGCCGCCGGGCGCCGCCCTGATCTACCGGGCCCGTACGCCCGCCGACGTGCTGCTCAGCCGGGAACTGGACTGGCTGGCCCAGGAACGCGACACGTCGATCTGGTACGTCATCGGCTCCCGCGACGACCCCGGCCCCCGGCAGCTCATGAGCCCGGACGGGCTGCGCCAACTGGTGCCCGACGTGGCCCGGCGCGACGTCTACCTCTGCGGGCCCCCCGGGCTGGTGGAGCAGTCGGTGCGCGCGCTGCGCCGCGCCGGCGTCCCCCGCAGGCAGATCCACCTGGCCACCTTCGAGCTGTAGGAAGGCATCGCATGCGTCGCGCGTTGTTCGCGATCACCGGTCTGGCCGCCAGCACCGCCGCCCTGGTGGTGCTCAAGGGCTCGCCGGGCACCACCCAGGTCGCCCAGAACCTGCCGACCGCGCAGCCGGTCAATCCGACCCCGCAGGACGTCGACCCGAGCGCCGACCCGGCCGCCGGCCCGTCGGGCGCCGCGCCGAGACCGTCGGTGACCGCCGGCCCGCCGTCGTCGTCGCCCAAGCCGACCAAAAGCACCACGCGGCCGTCGGGCACGAAGACCACCGCGAAGGCCCCGACCGCGCCGAAGACCACCAAAGCACCGCAGCAGCCCACCACCCGCCGGGTGACCGGATCGGAACAGAAGAACGAGTACGGGTACGTGCAGGTGCAGATCGTGGTCTCCGGCAACAAGATCGTCGACGCGGTGACGTTGCAGCTGCCCAGCGGTGGAGAGTCCGACATCCACAGCGGCGACGTCCGGACCATGTACAACGGCTCGGGCGGTGAGGTGGTGCAGAAGCAGAGCGCCAACCTCAACACCGTCTCCGGCGCCACCGAGACCAGCAACTCGTACAAGCAGTCACTGCGGGCCGCGATCGAGCAGGCGTTCTGACGTGCCGGCGGCGATGATCCGACCCGGGCTGTGCCGGGTCGAGCAGATCATGGGTACGGCGATCACCCTGGACCTCGCCGACGACCTGCCCCCCGCCCGGCTGCACGAGCTGGCCGACGAGGTCTTCGCCTGGATGCGCGAGGTCGACGCCCGGTTCAGCACGTACAAGGACGACAGCGAGGTGTGCCGCTTCGACAGGGGCGAGGTGCTGCTCTCCGAGGCGTCGACTGACCTGCGCTTCGTGCTGGAGGCGTGCGCCGACCTGTGGGGCGCCACCGACGGGTTCTTCGACGCGTACGCCACCGGACGGCTCGACCCGTCCGGGTTCGTGAAGGGCTGGGCGGCGCAGGTCGCCTCCGACCGGCTGCTCGCCGCCGGCGCGGCGAACCACTGTGTCAACGCCGGCGGCGACGTACGCGTCCGTGGCTTCTCGCCGGCCGGTGAGCCGTGGCGGATCGGCATCCGGCACCCCTGGGACGCGATGGCGACGTGTCTGGTGCTTGCCGGCACCGACCTGGCCGTGGCCACCTCCGGCGTGTACGAGCGCGGCCGGCACGTGCTGGACCCCCGCCGGGGCGCGCCGGCCAGCGGGCTGCGCTCGGTGACAGTGGTCGGCAGCGACCTCGGCGTCGCCGACGCCTACGCCACCGCCGCCCTGGCCATGGGAGCGGCGGGGATCGGCTGGCTGGACCGTCTCGGCGACCACACGCACGCGGTCGTCACCGACGACGCCCGCCAGTTCCACTCCACAGCACTCCCGCTGACGGTCTAGGGCCGGTTTCATAAGGACGGTCGAGCCGAGGTGGAGTCCGGGCGGCGATCCGGCAAGGCGCGGTTTCGTTCGGATACCGATGTTGTATCCGGACGGAACCGCAACGCCGCCGGTCGTCGTCCGGGCCCGCCGCAGGCCGGCCAGTCCTTATGAAACCGGCCCTAACGCAGCGGGCGATGGGTGCCGGCGGGGCGGGTACCGGTGGGGCGGGGCCGCCCGGGGCGCGAGCCGGCCGGGCGGGTGCCCGCCCAACGGTGGCGCGGGTGGCTGCGACGGGGCGGTTCGGTGCCGCCGGGATACGGCGACCTGTCGTGTGTGGACATCGTTCCCCCGTTCGTGGCGCGCTTTCGCGCTGTCACCTGCTCAACGAGCGCCGGCCGCCCGGCGACGCTGTCGGTCACCGGATCGAATCGTCGGCCGGGGCCGGTTCACCTACCCCGGCGGGGCAGCGGCAGGTGACCGGGGAGCAGGTCGGGTGCGAGCGTCACCCCGCTGGCCCGCAGCGCCTCGATCAGGGTGTTCTGCACCAGGTAGGAGTCGGGGAGCTGCCAGCGGGCCTGCTCCGGGGCGACCGCCCAGCGGACGGTCCCCTCGGGCAGCCGGGTGGGTGGCGCCGGGATCCACGAGCCGGGCCCGTGCCGGACGACGTGGAAGCAGTGCTCCAACTCCGGTCGGAGCGGGTCGCCGGGGCGGACCAGGAACATCCAGCGGCCGGTGGGCGTGACAAGCACGGGCCCGCGTACGCCGGTGCCGGCCGGGTGGACCTGCACGGCGTCGAGCACGTGCCGGCCGAGGTGGGCGGGCACCTCCAGCACGTCGAAGGTCCGACCGGTGGGCAGCAGCACGCCGTGCGGGCGGGTGCGCCACCAGGTGGCGACCCGGGCCGGGTCGGTGGTGGCGGCCAGCTCCCAGTTCTCCAGGGCGGGGTGGCAACCCACAGTGGGGCAGCCGGCCCGACCGCACACGAACCTGCTGCGGGCGAGGCAGGCGCCCGGCGTCACCTCCCAGCCGTGTACGGCGTACCGGATGGCGACCCGGCGCAGCCGGACGCGTTCCAGCGGCGACAGTTCGGCGACGCGCGGTACGACGTTCCCCCACATGTGTGCCATCTCCCCTCGTTGGGCCCGGCGAACGCCAGGTCGCATGTCGAGCACCGTCACTGCCGTAACCCACGATCGTTGAGGTTGACGAACGGCTCGTGCAACTTGCACGAAAGTTACGAGGACTGGCTGTCCGACTGACGTACAGGCTGTGCGACCAGCGAAAACTTCAAGACGGACGACTGATCGCCGCACCCGCGGACATCGTCGGCGCCCGATGGGTGGCGGCGGCAGGGGAGGGATGGGGAGATGGACGAGCTACCCATTGGGCGGCGAGTGGCCTACTGGCGGGGGCGACGCAAGATGTCGCAGCAGGTCTTCGCCGACCGCCTCGGCAAGTCGAAGAGCTGGGTGGACAAGGTCGAGCGGGGCGTCCGCCGGCTGGACAAGTTCTCCGTCCTCTACGAGATCGCCGACATCCTCCAGATGGACGTCCAGTTGCTGATGGGCCGGGACCCGGAGCGGCGTACCGACGCGCTGAACTGCATCGACCAGGTCGAGGTGCAGGAGATCCGAGCGGCCCTGGAGCGGTACGACTCGATGAGCGCCTACTTCGACGCCGTGCCGTACCCGCCTCCGCTCGACGACATGCGCAAGGCCGTCAACCACGCCTGGCTCACCTACCAGTACGGCCGCTACGGGATGCTCACCCGGGCGCTGCCGAAGCTGCTGCGCGACGCTCAGGCGGCCGACGCCGCGTACGGGGGAACGCAGGCGCCGGAGGCGGCCCACCTGCTCGGGCAGGTCTACCAGATCGCCTCGTCGGTGCTGCGCAAGCTCGGCGAGTTCGAGCTGGCCTGGCTGGCCGCCGACCGGTCGATGGCGGTGGCCCAGCGGGCCGACGATCCGCTGCTGGCCGGCATCGCCACGACCCGGGTCTGCAACGCCCTGGTCGCCATGGGCCGGGCCCGGCCGGCGCTTGAGCTGAACGTCCAGATCGCCAACCGGCTGGCGCCCGGCGGCAGCAACGAGGTCTCCCCGGCCCGGCTGTCCGTCTACGGGATGCTGCTGTTGCAGGGGGCGATGGCCGCGTCCCGGATCGGCGACTCGGCGAGCGTCGACGACCTGATCAACTGTGCGCAGGAGGCCGCCACCCTGCTCGGCGGCGACCACAACCACTACTGGACCTCGTTCGGCCCGACGAACGTCGAGCTGCACCGGGCTGCCGCCGCGGTCGAGCTGGGCGACGGAGGCCGCGCGGTCGAGGTGCACGTACGCATCGTGGAGCCCGCGTTCAACGCGCTGCTGCCCGAGCGCCGCGCCCACCACCTGCTCGACATCGCCCGGGGGTACGCCCAGATCGGCGACGTGGCGAACGCCGGCGAGATGCTGCTGCTCGGCGATCGGCTCGCGCCGTCGGAGATCCGCTGCCGGCCGATCGCCCACGAGGTGATGTCGGACGTCCTTCGTCGCACACGTGGTGCGCCGCCTTCTCCGATAGCGGAGTTGGCTGAGCACATGGGAGTAGGGGTATGAGCGCGGAGCCGGCGTGATGACCGGCGCACCACGCACCAGCGAGCACCGTGCGGTGCTCTACGTCATCGCCTGCGGCTCGCCGCTGGCCCGCCACGTCGGTCGCCTGGTCGAGCTGGCCCAGTCGGACGACTGGGACGTCTGCGTGGTCACCACGCCGGACGGCGCCAAGTTCGTCGACCAGCCGGCCCTGGTCCGGCAGACCGGCCACCCGGTGCGGACGCACTACAAGAACCCCGGCGACCCGGACGTGCTGCCGCCGGCCGACGCCATGATCGTCTGCCCGGCGACGGTGAACACGGTGAACAAGTGGGCAGCCGGCATCGCCGACACCCTCGCTCTCGGGTTGCTCGTCGAGGCGCAGGGCAAGGGCGTTCCGATCGTCGCGGTGCCGTACACGAATGTGGCGATGGCCGCCCACCCGGCGTTCCGGGCCGGTGTGGCCCGGCTGGCCGACTGGGGCGTCACTGTGCTCTTCGGCGACCATGTGGTCGCCCTGCACCCGCCGGGAACGGGTGAGCAGCATCTGCACGCGTTCCCCTGGCAGATGCCGCTGGCCGCGCTGCGGACCGTCGCGTACCGGGCCGCCTGAGCGTCCGGAGGTCGCCTCGGCCGGGTCGACTGGACCGGCGCGGCCGGGCCGGGCGTCGCCGCCCGAAGCTCCCCGCGCCGGTAAGCTGGCCCGCCGTGAGCATCAGCGCATCCACAGCCACGGTGACGGACGTGGTCGCCGAGTTGGAACGGCGCTATCCGCCGAGCTGGGCCGAGGAGTGGGACCGCGTCGGCCTGGTGCTCGGCGAGCCGACCGCCCCGGTCCGCCGGGTGCTCTGCGTGGTCGACGTGGTGCCCGAGACGGTCGCCGAGGCGCTGGCGGTCGGCGCGGACATGATCGTCGCGCATCACCCACTGCTGCTGCGGGGGGTCTCGTCGGTCGCCCCGACGACAGTCAAGGGGCGGATCGTCCACCAGCTCATCCGGGCCGGCGTGGCCCTGTACGTGGCGCACACCAACGCCGACGTGGCGTCCCCAGGCGTCTCCGACGCTCTCGCTGCCCGGTTCGGCCTGACCGGGCTGCGCCCGTTGCAACGGCCGGCGACCGGCTCGGCCGCCCATGGCGACGACCGGGGCATCGGCCGGATCGGGGAGCTGCCCCGTCCGATGACCCTCGCCGAGCTGACCCGGCACGCCGCCGCCGTGCTTCCCGTCACGTCCTGGGGAGTTCGCGCCGCGGGGGATCCCGGGCGTATGGTTCGTACCCTCGCCGTCAGCGGCGGGTCGGGGGACAGCTTCCTCGGCGCCGCGACCGCCGCCGGGGTGGACGCGTTTCTCACCTCCGACCTGCGGCACCATCCGGCCAGCGAGCACCTCGCCGCCGATGGTCCCGCCCTGATCGACGCCGCCCACTGGGCGACCGAACGACCGTGGCTGGACGACCTGGCCGCCCTCCTCCGAGAGGCGCCGGGCGTCGAGACGCTGGTGTCCGACCTGGACACCGACCCGTGGACCGTGCACGCCGCCGCACCCGTTGTGGACGACAAGGAGCCCGACCGTGAAGGCTGACCCCCAGGTCCAGCGCCGCCTGCTCGACCTTCAGGCGATCGACACCAACCTCGCCCAGCTCGCGCACCGCCGCCGGTCGCTGCCGGAGCGGGCCGAGCTGGAGGCGCAGGCCCGGGAGCTGTCGTCGCTGGAGGACGAGCGGGTTCGCGCCCAGGTGGCGGTCGACGATCTGGACCGGGACATCGCCCGCCTGGAGAAGGACGTCGAGCAGGTGCGGGCCCGCAAGGAGAAGGACCAGAACCGGCTCGCCGCCGGCACCGGCCCGGCCCGGGAGCTGGAGGCGCTCCAGCACGAGCTGGCCTCGCTGAACCGGCGTCAGGGTGACCTGGAGGACGCCGAGCTGGAGCTGATGGAGCAGCGGGAGACCGCGCAGGGCGTACTGGACGGCGTGGAGCAGCGGCTGGCCGACACCCGGGAGAAGCGTGCCGCCACCGAGCAGCGCCGCGACGACGCGTTGGCCGAGATCGCCAAGGAGGAGGAGTTCAAGCGGGGCGCCCGGCAGCCGCTCGCGGCCGACCTCCCCGCCGAGCTGGTCACCCTCTACGACAAGATCCGCGCGGACACCGGTTTGGGCGCTGCCCTGCTCACCGCGGGCCGCTGCGGCGGCTGCCGGCTGGACCTCTCCGGCGCCGACCTGGCCCGCATCCGCAAGGCCGCCCCCGACGACGTGGTCCGCTGCGAGGACTGCCGGCGGATCATGGTCCGTACCAACGAGTCGGGCCTGTAGGTCGTGGCGCCGCGCGTGGTCGTCGTCGAGGCCGACGGCGGGTCCCGGGGCAATCCGGGGCCGGCCGGCTACGGCGCGGTGGTGCGTGACTCGGAGACCGGCGAGGTGCTCGCCGAGCGCTCCGAGTCGCTGGGCACGGCGACCAACAACGTCGCCGAGTACCAGGGTCTGATCGCCGGTCTGCGGGCCGCCGCCGAGGTGGGCGCCGCCGAGGTGGACGTCCGGATGGACTCCAAGCTGGTGGTCGAGCAGATGTGCGGCCGGTGGCAGATCAAGCACCCGGGCCTGCGCCCGCTCGCCGCCCAGGCGGCCACGCTCGTGGGCCGCTTCGGCGCGGTCCGCTTCACCTGGATCCCCCGCGAGCAGAACCGGCACGCCGACGCGCTCGCCAACGCCGCCATGGACGCCGCCGCCGGCCGACCCACGCCGCCGCCGGCCTCCCTCGGGGCGCCGGCCTCGGCCAGCGCCCCGGCCGGGGGCGCGTCGACGGGCAGCGACCCGGCGACCGCGCCGGCCTCGTGGGAGCCGCGTCCGAGCTTCACGGCCACCCGACTGATCCTCGTGCGGCACGGCGAGACCGCGTACACCGAGCAGGGCCGCTACTCCGGCCGCGGCGACGTGCCGCTCTCCGAGCGCGGCCGGGCCCAGGCCCGCGCCACAGGCGCCCGGGTGGCCGGGCTGGCCCCGTCCGTCGCGGCCGTGCTCAGTTCACCCCTGTCCCGGTGTACGGCCACCGCAGCCGCGATCGCCGGGGCGCTCGGTGACGTGCCGGTGCGCACCGAGGCCGACCTGATCGAGTGCGACTTCGGCCAGTGGGAGGGGCGCACCTTCGCCGAGGTACGCCAGCAGTGGCCGGGGGAGATGGACGCCTGGCTCGCCTCCCCGCGGATCGCCCCGCCGGGCGGTGAGTCGTTCACCCAGGTGGCCGAACGCGTCCACCGGGTCGTCGACGCGCTGCCGAAGGCGTACCCCGGGGAGACCGTGGTGGTCGTCTCGCACGTCTCGCCGATCAAGCTGGCGCTGCGCGACGCCCTCGCCGCCAGCGACGCCTTCCTGCACCGGCTCTTCCTGGACGCGGCCGGCATCTCGGTGCTCGACCTGTGGCCCGACGGCGGCATCGCGGTACGCACGGTAAACGACACCGCGCACCTCGCCGCCCTCTGAGCCGGCACACCCCAACCCATCTGGCCGATCGGCCGGTCGCGCCGTTCGGCGCAGCCGTCACGCCGTTCGGCGCAGAGCCGTCCACGCGCTGATCGTGACGGCGGTCACAGAGTCGTAGCCTCCGGCCGTTACATCGCGTGCCACGACTCCCCGGAGGTGTGTCAGATGCCTGCACCGGAACCGGAGGCGCCCACCACGGCGCCGACCCGGGCGAAGGACCACAGTCCCTGGAACTGGTTGCTCTTCCTCCCCATCGTGGTGCCGCTGATCCCGGCGTTCTTCAACGGTGACGCGCCCCGGATCTTCGGGTTCCCGCGCTACTACTGGCTGCAACTGGCCTGGATCCTGCTCGGCGTCTCCACGACGACGCTTGTCTACCAGATGACGAAGAAGCGGGGGTCCCGGTGAGCGCGAGGAGTGAGCCGGGTTTGCGAGCCCCGCAGTCGCGAACGAAGGGAGTTCAGTGATGTGGCGCGACCATCTCACCGAGATCATCGTCTTCTCCCTGCTGTTCCTCCTGGTCAGCGCGATGGGCTTCGTGGCCGCGCGCTGGCGGCGGCCGAAGGACATGGCGCACCTCGACGAGTGGGGCCTGGGCGGGCGCAGTTTCGGCGGTTGGATCACCTGGTTCCTGGTCGGCGGTGACCTCTACACCGCGTACACCTTCGTGGCGGTGCCGGCGCTGATGTTCGGCGCCGGGGCGGCCGGGTTCTTCGCGGTGCCGTACACGATCGTCGTCTACCCGCTGGTCTTCCTGGTGCTGATCCGGCTCTGGTCGGTCTCGCACCGGCACGGCTTCGTCACCCCGGCCGACTTCGTCCGTACGCGGTTCGACTCGCCGGTGCTGGCGTTGCTGATCGCGATCACCGGCATCGTCGCCACGATGCCCTACATCGCGCTGCAACTGGTGGGCATCGAGGCGGTCCTCAAGACGATGGGCGTGACGGGTGAGAGCACCGTGGCCCGGCACCTGCCGATCATCATCGCGTTCGCCATCCTGGCCGCCTACACCTACCAGTCGGGGCTGCGCGCGCCGGCGCTTATCGCGTTCGTCAAGGACAGCCTGATCTACGTCGTGATCCTGGTGACGGTCATCTACCTGCCGTACAAGCTCGGCGGTTGGGGCGACATCTTCGACGCGGCGGACGCGAAGTTCCAGGCGTCACCGAACCCGAACGACGGGATCCTGCTCAACGGCAACAACCAGTTGCAGTACGTCACGTTGGCGTTCGGCTCGGCGCTGGCCCTGTTCCTCTATCCGCACAGCATCACCGGCGTGCTGGCCAGCCGGAACCGCGACGTGATCAAGCGCAACATGTCGGCGCTGCCGGCGTACAGCCTGCTGCTCGGTCTGATCGCGTTGCTCGGCTACATGGCCATCGCGGCCGGGGTGAAGCCGCTGCCGGGAGCGTCGGCGGGAAGCGTCGACAACAACACGGTCGTGCCGCTGCTGTTCGATCAGCAGTTCCCGGACTGGTTCGCAGGCGTCGCGTACGCGGCGATCGGCATCGGCGCGCTGGTGCCCGCGGCGATCATGTCGATCGCGGCGGCGAACCTGTTCACCCGCAACATCTACAAGGAGTACCTGAAGCGGGACGCCAGCCCGGCGCAGGAGGCGAACGTCTCGAAGATCACCTCGCTGGTGGTCAAGGTCGGGGCCGTGGCCTGCATCGTGTTCCTCGACCCGCAGTTCTCGATCGACCTTCAGCTCATCGGCGGCGTGATCATCCTGCAGACGCTGCCGGCCGTGGCGCTGGGCCTCTACACCCGCTGGTTCCACCGCACCGGCCTGATCGTCGGCTGGGTCGCCGGCATGGGGCTCGGCATGTGGATGCTCTACCAGGTGGCCAGCCCGACGAAGAAGCACTTCGGCGGGTCCGCTTTCCCGCTGGAGAAGTTCGGCTTCGACACGCCCAAGACGATCTACGTGGGCATCGTGGCGGTGCTCGTCAACCTGGCGGTCGCCGCCCTGCTGACGCTGATCCTGCGAGCCACCAAGGCGCCCGAGGGTGTCGACGGCACCACGCCTGACGACTACTTCGCCGACGAGGGCGACCCCCGCGTCACCCCCGGCGCCGAGCGCGACGCCGACCCGGCCCGCGAACCGGTCGCCTGACCTCGCGTACGCCCGGGCGCCGGCGTGGTCGGCGTCCGGGCGGCCGTCCCGGCGTGGTCGGTGCCTCGGCGGGCAGGCCCGCCGCTCTACGGGCGTCGCCTGCCGCGGCTTCGCCCCAAGATCGTGCTCGATCCTTGTCGTAGTGGTGTCGGGCCGTGGGGGATGCCACTACAACAAGGATGTCGCGCGATCTTTGGCAGTCGAAGGGCCATGCGCCGTCCGGCGAGCCTCGGCCTGATCGGTGCCTCGGCGGGCAGTTCGGCGTGGTCGGCGTCGGGGCGAGCCACCGCCGGGCGGGTGGGCCTCGTTCGGGCGCTGTGGAGCTGATGTCGCAGGCGAATCAGGTCCGCAGGCGAATCAGGCCCGCAGGCGAATCAGGCCCGTCGGCGGTTCAGGCCCGACGACCCTTGGCAGCACGGGTCAGCGGCGGCGCGGTCAACGGTTGCGGTTGCGGTTCACCAGGGCGTGGTTGAGGCGGCCCAGCAGGGTCGCCAGGGCGGCCCGGTCCTCGGCGCTCCAGTCGGCAAGCATGTCGCCGTAGAGCCGGGTGCGGGCGGCCTGCACGGCTGCCATCCGCTGTAGCCCGGCCGAGGTGGGGGAGATGACAGTGCCGCGACCGTCCGTCGGGTCGGGGGCGCGGACGATCAGACCGTCGCGCTGAAGCGCGGACACCTGTCGGGTGACGGTCGAGCCGTCCAGGTTGAGTCGCGCGGCGAGGGCGGAGACGTTCTGCGGGCCGGCGGAGTCCAGGTGCCGCAGGATGACGTACGCCGCGCGGTCCAGCACCCGGTGCTCGTCGGTGCCGGTGGCCCGGCGGGTGGCCTCGCCGAAGCGCATCAGCAGGGCCACCTCGGTCTCGATGTGGCCGAGGGTGCTCTCGTGGTCGTCGCTCATAGCTGTATGATACAGAGTAAGTACCTGTACGATACAGCTAATTGGGGAGTCGGAGTGGATCGGAGTTCCGAACCGAACCGCAGTGCCATCTACGCCACCACACTTGTGGCCTTCCTCGCCATCGCCGGCATCGCCGTCGTCGACCCGATCCTGCCGGCCATCGGCGAGGCGATCGGGGTCACCGCCTGGCAGGTCGAGCTGCTGTTCACCGCGTACATCGCGGTCATGGCCCTCGGCATGATCCCGGCGACGCTCGCCAGCGGCCGGTTCGGGTTCAAGCCGGTGCTGATCGCCGGTGTCTCGGTGGTCGGGCTGGCCGCCATCCTCGCCTCGTTCAGCGACAACATCGTGCAGCTGTCCGTGCTGCGCGGTGTCTGGGGGCTGGGCAACGCGATGTTCTTCGCCACCGCCATGGTGGTGCTCGTCAACCTGGCCATCGACAGGGAATGGGTCGTCGGCCTCTTCGAGACAGCCCTCGGCCTCGGCTTCGCCGTCGGCCCGCTGATCGGCGGCCTGCTCGGTCAGGTCTCCTGGCGGCTGCCGTTCTTCGTCTGTGGCGTGTTCATGGTCCTCGCCCTCGGCGTGGCCGCCGGCAAGCTGCGCGAACCCACAAACCGGCAGGCCCCGGTACGCGTCGGCCAGATCTTCGCCACCTACCGCCGGCCGGCGTTCATCGCCCTCTGCGTGGTGACCGCCGCGTACAACTTCGTGTTCTTCGTCGTGCTCGGCTACACGCCGCTCTTCCTCGGCCTCGACGTCGTCCCGCTGGGGCTCGCGTTCACCGGCTGGGGTCTCGGCCTGGCCACCGGCATCCTGGTGATCGGCCACCGACTGGCCCACCGGATCGGCGCGGTGCAGACCGTCGGCGTGGCCATCGCCGGCCTGCTGGTCTGCATGGTCCTCTTCGCCACCTCCACGAGCACCGCCGAGGCGCTCGTCGTGCTCGTGCTCGCCGGCCTCTGCATGGGCCTGGCCAACGCCAACCTCACCGACCTGGCGCTCGGCCTCGGCTCCAGCGACCGCAGGCTCGCCACCGGCGCGTTCAACCTGGTCCGCTGGGGCGCCGCCGCCCCCGCGCCGATCATCTCCGGCAAGCTCGCCGAGCGCTCGCTGGCCCTGCCCTTCTGGGTCGGCTTCGGGGTGCTCGCCGTCGGCGTGCTGGTCTACCTGGCGTTCGCGCACGTGATGGCCGCCGGCTACGGCGAGCGGGTCCTCTGGTCCCGCTGGAACCGCAAGGCCGCCGACACCGAGCACGCGGCCGAGGAGCCGGTAGGCGAGGCCTACTAACCACGCGCCCCTCGCCCCCCGCCCCCCGCCCCCCGCCCCCCGCCCCCCGCCCCCCGTTCCGCGACACACGCCGGCACAAGATCCGCGCAACTTCGGGGAAACTGCTGCTTCGCGACCCTTGGGCTCAAGTGGTTGTTGCAACGGGGTGGATTCTCGTCAGGATGAGGGGTCATGCCGGGGCAGAGGTTGTCGTCCGCGGAGCGGGCGCAGATTGAGGTGTTGTTCGGTCAGGGGTTGAGTTGTCCGCAGATCGGGCAGGTGATCGGGCGGGATCGCTCGACGGTGTGGCGGGAGTTGTCGCGGAATCACTGCGGTACGGGGGGTCGGGTGCCGACGGGTCAGCGGCATCCGCATGGTCCTGCTCCGGGGTATGTGGCGGGGGTGGGCTACCCGAAGGGGTGGGGTGGGGTGTATCGGTGGAAGTACTGTCACCGCAACGCTCAGGGCAAGGCGGATGAGCGGGCGCGGCGTCTTCGTGAGGGGAAGTTGCGTCCGAGGTGGGGGCGGGCGTGGCCGCCGTTGTGGGAGACGGTCAGGGATCGTCTGACGCAGCGGCATTCGCCGCAGCAGATCGCCCGGTCGTTGCGGCGGGAGTTCCCCGACAGACCGGAGATGTGGGTGTCACACGAGACGATCTACCAGGCGATCTACTTCCAGGCCCGGGGTGGGATGCGCCAAGAACTCGCCCGGCAGGTCGCTCTGCGCTCAGGACGCACCGGCCGCCGCCAGCAGTCACGACAGGCCAGCGCGCTGCGGGGACGCCCGTGGGTGCGTGACTTTCACATCTCGACTCGCCCGGCGGAGGTCGCTGACCGGGCCGTGCCGGGGCACTGGGAAGGTGACCTGGTCATCGGCGCCCGAGGGTCCAGCGCGATCGTCACCCTCGTCGAGCGGGCCACCCGGTATGTGATGCTCGGCGCTCTGCCCGAATCGCGGGTCAGTGAACAGGTCATCGAGACCCTCACCGGTCTCATGCGCCGCCTGCCGGCCGAGTTGCGTAAGACCCTGACCTGGGACCAGGGCATCGAGATGATCCGGCATCCCGTGTTCACCCTGGCCACCGACTGCAAGGTCTACTTCTGCGACCCCCACAGCCCGTGGCAGCGCGGCAGCAACGAAAACACCAACGGTCTCCTACGCCAGTACTTCCCCCGCTCCAGCACCGACTTCCGCACCTGGTCCCAGGACGACCTCGACGCCGTCGCCCGCGAACTCAACGGACGACCACGCCAAACCCTCGACTGGCAGAATCCAGCCGAGGTACTCCACAAGCACCTGGTTGCAACCGCCGCTTGAAACCGCCACCGCTTGAGGCAGCAACATCCCTGAAGTTGCGTGAATCTTGGTGCCGGGTGCCGGGTGCCGGGTGCCGGGTGCCGAGTGCCGGGTGCCGGGTGCCGGGCGGCTTGCTCAGCTCAGGGCGCGGTAGAGCAGGTAGAGGCCGATCGTCGTACCGAACACCACGATCAGCGTCTTGAGCAGCACCGGCGGCAGCCGGCGGACCAGCCGGGCGCCCGCGTACCCCCCGATCAGGGTGGCCGGCGCGACCACCGCGACGGCCGCCCAGTTCACCGGGCCGAACAGGGCGAACACCACGAGCGTCGTGAGCCCCACGATCGCGGAGAGCAGATTCTTGATCGCGCTCACCCGCGCCAGGGTCGCATCCAGCACCAGTGCCAGGCCGGCCACCAGCATCACCCCGAGCGCAGCGCCGAAGTACCCGCCGTACACCGAACCGAGCGCGACCATCGTCTGCACCGCGACCGTCCGCTGCCGCGGCGACAGGTCGCGGGGGTGGCCGACCAGCCGGCGCAGCGGGTCCTGGAAGGCCAGGACCGCTGTCGCGCCGAGGACCAGAAAGGGTACGACCAGCTCAAACGCGCGGGCCGGAGTGGCCAGCAACAGGAGCGCTCCGACGATGGTGCCCACGATCGTGGTGGGCACGAGTGTGGCAAGCGCCCGGGGGCGCGGCAGGTCCTGCCGGCTGCCCGCCACGCTCGCCACGTACCCGGGGAACACGGCGACGGAGTTGCTGACGTTCGCCGGCACCGGAGGCAAGCCGATCGCGATCAGCGCCGGGAAGGTGATCAGTGAACCGCCACCGGCCACCGCGTTGACCGTGCCAGCGGCGAGACCGGCGGCCAGCAGCAGCGCGGCGTGGGAGAGATCCATAGCCCCACGAGGCTAGCGCCCGCCGCGCGGGGCCCATCCGCCGGACCGCCCCCTTGAGCTGCGCGATCTTGCTCGGGCGGGGCGGCAATACCGGCGGCACGCTCGTCGTTAGGATGGGAGCGCGACGGACGAGTCGACCGGGCGGTCGCGTCGGCGGGCTCCGGCCCGCCGCCGAGGAACGTCCGGACTCCACAGGGCAGGGTGGTTGTTAACGGCAACCCGGGGCGACCCGCGGGACAGTGCCACAGAAAACAGACCGCCGACCCCAACGGGGACGGTAAGGGTGAAACGGTGGGGTAAGAGCCCACCAGCACCCCGGGTGACCGGGGTGGCTCGGTAAACCCCACCCGGAGCAAGGCCAAGCAAGGGCCGTCACCGCAAGATGACGACCCGGCGCAGACGCTTGAGGGCTGCCCGCCCGATGTCTGCGGGTAGGCCGCTGGAGCCTGCCGGCAACGGCAGGCCGAGATGGATGGCCGCCGCCGGCGCAAACCCCTTTGGGGTACGCGCCGCGCACAGAATCCGGCGTACAGGTCGACTCGTCCGTCGCCCACCAGCTCAGAGACCTGATCATGGCTCTGTGGGACCGGGCGGCAGCCGGAGGCCCTTTCTACGGGAATCGGGCCGACCCGCCTGCGTCCGTCACGGCCTCGCTGCAACTGGCCCCTCCGGTCTCTGCGGCGTTGTCCCGGCAGATGTCGGTGGCTCACCGCCCGCCATGGCAATACTCACACTCGGTGCACAGTGGCCCGTAACTCGTCACGCACATGCGAGCATCGATGCACGTTACGTAAGTGCGGGCGTTGGGTGGTTGGGAGAGCATGCCCAGGAGTCAGGTGCGGCGTGAACACTTCGGAGGCCTCCTCAGGACCCTCCGCTTGGAGCGGCGGCTGACCCAGGAGGAGCTTGCCGAGGCGGCCGGTTCAAGTGTCCGCGGCATCCGGGAGATGGAGCGCGGCCGGGTGCGTAGCCCGCAACGACGGACGGTGGTGCTGCTCGCCGACGCCCTGCGGCTAACCGGGGAGGACCGCGATCGTTTCGTCACCCTGGCCCGGGTCGAGCGGCAGCCGCACGACCGCGTCGCGGTGTCGGACGACCGCGTCGCGGTGTCGGAGGACCGTGTCGCGGTGCCGGAGGACCGTGTCGCGGTGCCGCACGACCGCGTCGCGGAGGTGCCGCACGACCGCCTGGCGGTGGTCGTACCCGGGGAACTGCCCGCCGCCGTTCCGGACCTGGCCGGCCGGACGGAGATCCTGGAACGGCTCTCGGCGCTGGCCGCCGACGTCACCGCATGGCGGCCGGACACCGCCTCGGTGGTGGTGCTGCACGGGCCGCCGGGGATCGGCAAGACCAGCCTCGCCGTCGCCGCGGGACATCGACTCAGCCCGGCCTTCGCCGGCGGACAGCTCTTCGTCGACCTGCAGGGCGCCTCGCCGGACGGCCCGGTCGACCCGGCCGAGGTGCTGGCCGGATTGCTGCGGTCGCTCGGGGTGCCGGACAGCCGGGTGCCGGTGTCGGCGGCCGAGCGGGGTGGTCTGTTCCGCACCCTAACCCGGGACCGGCCGCTGCTGGTGGTCCTGGACAACGCCGCAAGTGAGGCACAGGTACGCCCGCTGCTGCCGGCCGGGCGGGGATGCCTCGCGCTGGTCACCAGCCGGCGTCCACTGACGGGTCTTGCCGGTGCGGTCCGCCTGCCGCTTGACCTGCTCGCCCCGGCGGCCGGTCGACTGCTGCTCGCGGCGATCGTCGGCGCCGACCGGATCGACGCCGAGCCGGCCGCGGCCGACCAACTCGTCAAACTCTGCGGCCAGCTGCCGCTGGCCATCCGGATCGCCGGCAACCGCCTCGCCAGCCGACCGCAATGGTCGGTCGGTTGGCTGGTGGACCTGCTGCACGACCAGCGTCGGCGGCTGACCGTGCTGACCGCCGGAGATCTGGGCGTCCGATCTGCCTTCGAGGTCTCCTACCGGCAACTGGACCCGATGACCGCACGAGTCTTCCGGCGGGCCTCGCTGATCCCCGGCACCGACTTCGAAGCCGCGCTGGTCGCCGCCGCGGCCGGCACCGGCGGGGAGATCGCGGCGGCGGCCCTGGAGGAGTTGGTCGAGGCCAGCCTCCTCCTGACCATAGGGGACCGGTACCAGTTCCACGACCTGGTCCGGCTCTACGCTCAGGAACGCCTCGACGCCGAGGAACAGCAGTCCAGCCGGACGGGCGCGCACGATCAGATGGTCGGCTGGCTGCTGCGGCGTACGCGGCAGGCCGGCTTGATGTTCGAACCGGTCGCCTCTCGGGTCGACTCCCCGTTCGACGACGATCGGGCCGCGGCGTCCTGGTTGGATCGGGAGTCCGGCAACTGGCTGGCGGCGCTGCGCGACGCGGCGCGGCGTGGTCGGCACGCCGACGTGGTCGCGGTCACCAGGGCTCTGCACTGGTACTCGGACGCCAACAGCCACCGGCACTCCTGGGACGAGATCTTCTCGCTGGGAGTGGCCGCGGCCCGGGCCGCCGGTAGCCTCCGCGACGAGGCCGTACTGCTGAACTTCCTGGGCTGGGCCCGGTACTTCTGCCGGGACCGCAACACCGACGGGCTGGCCGCGCTGGACCGGGCGCTGGAACTGGCCCAGCGGATCGGGGACCGCCGCGAGGAGGCGTGGGCGCTGACCTACACCGCTGCGATCTTCATTCGAATCGGCCGCGGCGGGGCGGCCGTCGACCACTGCCGCCGGGCCGTGGGCCTGTTCCGCGAGATCGGGTACGCCCTCGGCGAGCACAGCGCGGCGAGCGCGCTGGGCGGAGCGCTGGCAACGCTCGGCCGGTTCGCCGAGGCGGCCGAGTTGCACCGCGACGTGCTGGCGTTCTACGTCGAGGGCAACGGTCTCAGCCCTACCGGCGCGGCGGTGGCCCAGGCCGGCGCGATGATGAGTCTCGGCGCGGATCTGGCCGGGATGGGCCGTTGGCGCGACGCCGCCGATGAGTACGCCCGCGCCCGGCGGGTGTTCAACAGGTGCGGCGCGACGTTCAGCGAGGCCATCGCCATCCATCGCTACGGGCTCGCGCTTCAGGCGTTGGGCGAGGTCGACGCGGCGGCCGAGGCGCTGTGGGCGGCGTTGGCCCTGTATGCCGCGCTGTCCTGCCTGTGGTGGGAGGCGCAGACTCTGTCCGCGCTCGCGGCGCTGGCCGGCTCGGCTCCGGGCCGGGCCGCCGACGCCCGCCTGCTGCGCCAGCGGGCGCTCGACCGGTGCGGCGAACTGGACGCTCCGGAGGTGCGGACCCTGCGCGCCACCCTGCGACGCGAGCTGGCCGAGTCCTGATCCCGGACACGCACCGGGCCCCGCCGAGGATGCGGCGGGACCCGGTGTGCATGGACAGGGGTCAGTTGCAGGTGGTGCCGTTGAGGGTGAACGGTGCCGGGGTGGTGGGGGAGCCGTTCGCGGTGAAGCCGAAGTTGACCGCGCTGCCGGTGGGGATGGTGGCGTTGTAGGTCTCGTTGGAGACGGTCACCGCCGGGCCGGCCTGCTGGAAGACGCCGTTCCAGTGGCCCTGGACGAGTTGTCCACCCGGGAAGGCGAAGCCCAGCGACCAGCCGTTGGTGGCCGGGCCGTCGTTGTAGACGGTGACGCTGGCGCTGTAGCCGGTGTCCCACGAGTCGGTGACGACGAAGGAGACCCGGCAGGTGCTGGCGATCGCTGTCGCCGGCAGGAGGTTGCCATAGTCGTCGCGGGCGGTGGCGAAGTCCTGGAACCCGAAGCCCGGACCGGCCGATCGGGTGGTGGTGCCGGCGGCGAGCACGGTGCCGTTGGCGTTGACGGCGTAGACCGGGCCGCCACTGTCGCCGCCCCGTGCGGACTCCTGGCCGTCGAGCTGGGTGGCCTCGACGAGGTCCTCGATGTCGTCGTAGTGGTAATCGACCCGCAGGTTGCAGACCGGACCGCCGATCGCACCCGCGGAGGTGTACCCGGACTGGCACAACAGCTGGCCGGGGAAGACCTCGGTCCAGCCGACCACCTGGGCGCGGACCTCGTCCTGCTGGCCGCCGACGTAGAGGTAACCGCCGGGCGTCGGCGTCGAAATGATCATCGTGTCGTGGTTGTCATTGCTGTCGACCGCGTAGCCGACCAGGGTGCCGGTGCCGGTGGTGGTGTTCCAGCCGACGTGCCAGGGCGAGCCGATGGCTCCGCAGTGTTCGGCGGTGAGGAGGTAACCGGCGTTGGTGTTCGCGTTGCGTACGCCGAAGCCCGCGGTGCACCCGGGCGTGGTGAACCCGATGCCCGCCCCGCCGTCGAACGGCGCCGAGTCGTTGGCCCGTGACCGTTCGACCATCCGGTCACGTTCGACGATGCTGGTACGGACGCCGGTGACCGGTAGCTTCGGCAGCTTGGCACCCGGGATGTGGTCAACGGCGATTTCGATGCCGGTACCGTCCGTGCGCAGCCTGACCGAGTGGCTGGCGTCCGCCGGGTCGGCTTGTACCACCGGGGTGAGTCGGGCGGCCGCCTTGCGTAGTTCGGCGCGGGAGTAGGTGGCGTTGGCCACCTCGACCGGCGCGGTGTGGCGGGCGGCGGTGACGGCTGCGGCGATCTCGGTGGGCGGCGCGCCCTTCCACCACAGGGTGACGTGATCGTCGACCAGGCCGATGCCGGCATAGCCGCGGGCCGGCGCGCGGTCCACCGCGGTGCGGATGACATTGGCCGCGTCTACCAGTGGGGCCTGGGCGACCATCTGGTCCAGGGTCGGTGCCGGGATGATGTCGAGAAGGGACTTGGCGGCCCCGACGGCCCCCGGTTGGTCGGACTCCGCGGACGCGGAGGTGGGACCGGTGAGCGCCGTCGCGCCGACCAGTGCCCCGACGACCACCGTACGGGTGATCGCTTTCCGTATTGATGTCATGCCACTGAGTCAAGCAACGTCCGCTGCCGGGAGACAGGCAGGACGCCCGGCAGGAGTCAACATGCCGGCGGTCCTGCCGGCAGTCGTCAGTGGTCTGCCACACCGTGCTCGGCGTGCGCGGATCGGTGCTCGGCCTGAACGCGACGTGTGCGGAACTGTTCGGCACAGCGCAAGGCTTTCCCGCCTCACGATGGCGGTCGGCACGTCGGCTCCCGTACCGCTCACTGGCAAGCCGGCTAAGCGAATCTGCCGGTGCCGCCCAACCGGATGTCCAAATCTCGCAGGAGGGCGCCGAGCCGTCTGCTGGTCTCGGTGTCCAGGTAGGGGATCGGCCTGCCTGCGGCCTGATGCTCGCCCAGGTCGTACAACGCATTGCGAAGGTCCTCGGCGGTGGCGAGGTCGAGTCGGAGCTGAGCGACCTTCGCCAGCACCCGAACCAGTGGGAGAACCCGACGCTGGAACGTTTCCTCGGCGCGTTGTCGGCGTCGCTGTCAGCCCTGCCCAGCCTCTACGCGAACGAGGGCGGAGACCTGCCCGAGCAGCCCACTTGGAAGCTCCTTGCTGAAGTGCTCGTCATGGCAAGTGGTTACGAGTGATCCTCCGCGATCGACCGCGTGCCTAGACTGCCGAAACGCCCAGACGTCCTAGCGCGTCCGTTAGCAACGTTGGTAGATCGGCGAGAAAGAGGATGGTGATGACCGATCCGTCGGACGGGTGGGTGCAGGTGTGGTTTCTCATGCCGCCCGGCAGCAATGCGACGAGCATCGGGATGGGCGCAGAATTGGTGGCACCGGATCGTGTGCGGCTACCGAGGGCGCCGTGGGCCGCGTTCGACGCCGCGATGCACGACATTCTTCGTGTTGAGCGTGACGGTGACGGCCAGTGGTGGGTCAAGGAGAAGATCGCGGCGTCGGGCTACTGCGCTGTCCGCGTCTGGGCTCCGGACGATGCCGTACTCGAGCACTTCGAGGAAGCTGTCCTGGCTGACTTCGCCCCGCTGGACGTGAGCGGGACTGGAATGTTCGGACTCGTCGTCCTCGACGTCCCGCCGACCGTGGATCTGGCAAGGGTGCGGCGGCTCCTGCGCGAGGGTGAGCGCGCTGGTCGATGGACCGTCGATGAGCTGTGTGTCAGCGCGTCATGGCAGGCAGCCGCTCCATAATCATGTGTTGTCATCGGTGGAGCGCACCGACGCGAAGTCGGTTGCCGTCGGGGTCCGACACCTCGAACTCACGACCCCAGTCCTTCTGGTCGACAGCGCGGCCGCAGGTCGCCGCCGCAGCGTCGATGTCGTCGACGTACAGGTACAGCAGGGTCCCCGGCCGTGCGTCCCCGGTGTGCTCCGACAGATGGATCTCGGCACTGCCTCGGGCGATGCTCACGTAGAGCGGCAAGCCCGGGGCGAACCGGTGCTCCCACTGTTTGACGAAACCAAGGCGGGCGTACCAGGCCACGGCGGTGTTCGCGTCCGTGGTCCGCAGGACAGGCGCTAGGCGTTCGGTCATCCGGGGAGTCTCTCAGCCGGCCTGCGACGAGACGATCCCGCGACGGGCGGTGAAGCGCGCCCGGCTTCGGTTAGCGTCGCGCGCCGACGTGGTTGACGAACGCCTGCCAGGCCGCCGGACCGAAGGTCAGGGCCGGACCGGCAGGGTCCTTGCTGTCCCGGACGCCGACGACGCCGGGCAGGTTGTCGGCGACCTCGACGCAGTTCCCGCCGCTCGCGCCGCTGCGGGTGGACTTGCGCCACTGGGCGTTACTGAGGTCCATGATGGCTCTCAACTTCCTTCAGCAGGTCGATGGACTGCCGGCGCGGTAGAGCCTCGTTCCGGACGCTCTCCCACCTTGCCTGAAGCGTAGCTACCTCATCGTCCTTGTCGATGACGTCCCCGCCAAGCTGGTTCTCCAGGTGTCCGACCCACACCCCCTCGCTGGACCGAGCCAGCGCGAACGGCCCGGACAGCCCGATGTGCAGGCCGCTACCGATGGGGATGACGTGGACGTGAACGTGGGGGAGTTCGGCCATCGCGACCAGGTGGGCGACCTGCTGGGCCATGATCCCGCCCAGACCATCACCCGTGCGCCGTATCGCGGCTTCGTCCAGCACGGCGACGAACTGTGGCCGGTGCTCGCCGGTCAGGATCGCCTGCCGGCTCATGCGCGCCTGCACACGCTGCTCGACCTCTTCGTCAGCAAGGCTTTCGTCCGTCCGCAGGACCGTGCGGGCATAGTGCTCAACCTGTAGCAGGCCGGGGATCAGATTCGGCTCGAAGTAGCGAAGTTGTGTCGCCTCGCGCTCGGCATCTAGCCAGGGCAGGAACCACGACGGGGTGCCGAACTTCGTCGCCAGGCGCTCGAAGAGTCCGCCGTTCTTCAGCGCCCGGTCAGTCCCCTTGATGAAGTCCATCGTCAGCGCTCGGGTGCCGCTCTCCACGGCGCTGACATGCGAGGCACTGAAGCCCGCACCGCGGCCGAATGACTCCTGCGTCATGCCGGAAGTCCCACGGGCGCGGCGGATCTCGCCAACGATGAACGCCGACAACGGCCCTGGCACGTCAGCCATGCAACGCCCCTCAATTCGAAGATCGACTACTCGAAGTGCCACACGTCGGAAGCCTGTTGGGCCAGGTCACCCCGGACGCGGGAAGCACCTTCCGAGCGTAGTGGTCTCCACAGCAGAGTGTCACCAGGCGGCGCGGCTGGTAGGCCCACGAGATCCGGCGGTCGCGTTCGTAGCGGGGCCGCTCCCGACGGGCGAGCACTCACGGGAGCGGCCCCTTCCCAACGGCACCAAAGGGGGAGACCGTGCCCGACGACAAACCCGAAAGGCCCCTGAAGGCCGGCGACGTCATCCACCTGACCACCGTGGCGAGCGTGCAGTTCCTGCGCCCGATCTTCGTACGCGTCATCCGCGAGCTGCCCGAGCGGCACACGTACGTCGGATGGGTCTGGATTGAGGGTTATCAGCTGAACGCGGCGGGCGACGCGGTCGCGCGGCGCGAGTTGTACGTGCTGCGTGCGGGCGTGCGCTTGCAGGCCCTGCCCGTCGAACCGACCAGGTCCGCCACACGCCGCCGGCCTCCGGTGCGGGTCGGATGACCGCCCGTCCTCGCCCGCACCTCCCGATGCGCCCGGCCTGGCTTTGCCGCAACTGCGCCGCGCCTTGGCCGTGCAGCCCAGCCCAACTCGCACTCGCCGCCGAGTTCTACGGCCACTCGATCGCGCTGGCGTTCTACCTTGCCGCGTCGATGCAGGAGGCGATAGACGACGCGTACAGCCTGGGGCTACGCCCGGATGTTCCCGCTATGCACGCCAGATTCCTGGGCTGGCTGTCGCTGGCCCGTCGACCTCGCCGACGCTGAGCCAGCCGACCAAACGAACCGGCCGGGCAGGGTTGCCCCCACCCGGCCGTCCGGATCCCTGGACCGTCAGTGCTTCTTGAACACCGGCATGGCGTCGAGCGTGGTGGTGATGTTCTGCGTGGTGCCGCCCCGGTACGTCTTCCCGGTGAAGATGTCGGTCCAGCTGTTGCCCGGCGGGAACCACACCGACGTCGTGGCGGTGGTGCCCGGTGTCGTCACCGGTGCCACCAGGTAGTCCGGGCCGTAGAGGTACTGGGAACCGGCGGTGGCGTAGGCGGCCTGCTCATGCGGGTACGCCAGGTACATCGAGCGGACGATTGGCGTACCCGTGCGGGTGGCCTCCTTGGCGGCGGCGTAGGTGTACGGCTGCAGCTTCTCCCGCAGGTTCAGGAACTTCTTGGCCGACGCGTTCGCCTCCGGGCCGTACTGCCAGGGCAGCCGGTCGCTGTGGTTGGAGTGCAGCCGGTCGATCGGCTGGAACGTGCCGAACTGCACCCACCGGGCGTAGAGGTCGTCGGGCAGCTTGGTGCTGCCCGGTTCGCTGCCCGGCTCCTTCAGGCCGCCGGTGTGTCCGCCGATGTCGTGGCTGACCGCGGCCAGCCCTGTCGCGGCCGACTCGCCAGGCGTGTAGCCGACCTCCATCTGCAGGGTCGACCAGTCGGAGGTGGTGTCGCCGGTGAAGTGCAGGGTGGTGCGCTTGTCGGCCCACGGGCCGGTCGCCACCGGGGTCGGGCTGCTGTAGCCGCCGGCCTGCAACGAGCCGTACGCCCGGGAGAAGGCGAAGCCGGTCTTGTCGGCGTACTGCTGATTGATCCAGGCGTCAGCGGTCACCCCCGCGAGCGAGGACTTCGTGTTGTCGCAGCACCAGTCCAGCCACCAGAAGTCGGGGCCCTTGCTGCCCTTCGGGATCATTCCGTCGTGCAGCTGCAGGTACGCCTTGAGCTGGTCCGGGTCGCCGAAGTCGAACGCGTAGCAGTCGGTCCCGCCGTTGCAGCCCACGCGCTGGAGCTTGCCCTTCGCGGTGGCCTGCGCCTGTGCGAACTTCGGGTCCGAGCCGAGGATGCTCGGGTGGATGTTGATGCCGGTGTGCAGGCCCTGCTTCTGTGCCCAGTCGAAGAACGCCTTCGGGTCGGGGATCCGGGTGGGGTCGATGCTCCAGCCGTTCCACTTGTCCGGCGCCTTGATGTCGGTGTCGAGGACAAGAACATCCATGGGTACGCCCTCGGCCTTGGCCCGGGCGACCAGGTCCTGGAACTCGGCGGCGGTGCGGTCGTAGTACTCGGAGTACCACACCCCGTACGCCCACTTGGGCAGCAGCTTCGTGGGCCCGGTGAGGGTCGACAGGTCCTTCAACCCACGGGTGAAGTCCTGCCCGTACGCGAAGACGTAGCCGTCCTGCTCGGCGGCGGGCCGGGGCTTGGTGGTGCTCAAAGCCGAGGCCGAGTCGTCGAGCAGGTACCAGCCGTCCTGGTAGAGCATGCCCGGAGCGGTGAGCGCGGAACCGGTCACACCGTCCAGGCCCCGGCGGTAGCCGCCGAGCGGGGCGTGCGGGGCGAGCAGCGGGGAGCCCTTGCTCGTGACGGCGACCGTGTCGACGTTGACGTTGCAGCTGGCGTCCGTGGGGCAGCCCAGCGTCACGCTGTTGGTGCCGCGCTCGAGGTGGACCGGGACGGAGACGGTGTTCCAGTAGTCCCATCCGCTTGTCGGCGGAAGGGTCGCCGTGACCGGCGCCGCCGTTCCGGCCGTGACCGACATGGTGCGCGGCTGGCTCGGCTGGGCACCGGCCTGGCCGTTGGCGTAGCGGATCTGCACCTGGTAGTCACCTGCCGACGGAACATCCGTCACGGTGAGCGCGTCGGCGGAGCTGGTGCTTTCCAGGCCGGCCAGGAATCCCGTACCGGAAGCGCCGTTGTGGTCGTTCGCGGGCCTCGCGCCGCCGGTCAGCGCGCCGGTCTCGGCTTCTGCAAGCGTGCCGAACCGCAGGGGCTGCGGCTGGGGCGGGGTCGGCGCCGGGAACGGGTCACCCGGGTTGACCACCGCGAGGCTGTCGACGTTCACGTTGCCGGAGTCGGTGGGACCCCGTACGACTCTGATCTCGTGCCGGCCGGCGGCGAGGTCGACAGGCACGGTGGCCAGGCCCCAGGTGTCCCAGTTCGCGGTGGGCGGCAGCGTCAGCGTGTGGCCGGCGTCGCCGTCGACCTGAACGCTCAGGGTGCGGTCCACGTTCTGGCCGTCGCCGCCCGTGCTGTTGGCATAGCGGACGGAGAGCTGCTTCGTGCCGCCCTCCGGCGCGTCGAGCGCGAACGTGACCGAGTCGCCGGACGAGGCGAAGCCGGCCGCGAAGCCGCGCCCGGTGAAGCCCCTGTGGTCGGTGGCCACGCCGGGGCCGCTCAACTGCAGTGATTCGGCCTCGCAGAGCGCGCCGAACGCGCAGGCCGGGGCCGTGTGGCCGGCCCAGGGTTGCCCCTGCACGGTCTGCTTGCCGGCCGCGAGCCGCACGGTGAGGTTGTCGGCGGTGAACGCGCCCGAGCCGACCTTGTATCGCACAGTCATCGCGCCGGTGTCGATGGTGAGCCAGCCATGATCGACGTGCTTCGTGAACCGCGTACGGGGGAAGTCGTCGCGCCCGATGGCGTTGAACGTGGCGGCGTCGGTGAACCTGCCGTCCTTCTGGTACTCGGTGCGGATCAGGGTGGGGGACAACACCTCGAAACGGGCGTCGCCCGACCGTACGGCCTCGTCTTGCGCCCGGGGGTGGTGGCTGGCCTGGGCCGGCGCGGCCGGGGCGAGTGCCAGCCCCGTGACGAGAATGCCGGCCGCGGCGGCCGCTGTCGCGCGGCGGCGTGGTGAGTTCCGATAGAGCAAGATGCGCTCCTCGTCTCATATGGAGGAAATGAGTCGATGACAACGCTGTCACTCGACCGAAACACCTGTCAACGGGCGCCGGAGAGTGTCCCTTCTCTCTTTCGCGCACAGGTTGACGGCCATGGCGCGGGAGGGGCGAGGCCACGTCACCGCGCCCACACGGGTAGCTACCAGATGTGTGCGCGTTCGTCGATGAACCGAGGCGGGTCGCCGAGGAAGGTGTCGGCCGGAACCGCTCCGTGCGCCAGGCTGAGGGTGTCCAGGCGGTACAGCGTGGCGCCACCGTTCATGCCTGTGAAGCGATAGTTGATCTGCCAGCGCAGCCATTCGCCGCGAGCCAGTCGCACGGTGGGCGGCCGGCGGTGACGGCGCGGCACGCCCCAGGAAGCGGCAACCAGTTCGACCTGAAGCTGACCGTCCACCACCCGGAGGCGCACCTCGCTCCGGTACGGCCCAGGTGCCGCGACGGCCTCGCGAGGCTCGAACCCATCGGCCTCCGCCAGGTCGACCTCATGGGTGAGCGGCACCGCCTGTGCCGGCAGGGCGAACGACACAGGTGCCGCGTTACGCCGAGTTGCCTCGATGCCGCCGCGCGAACGCCTGGTCCACGACGTCCGAACCCACTGCACCACGGCATCCACAAGCGGATACTCAGCCCGCTACCTGCCCCGACGCAACTCAGAATCCGGCGTTGCCAGGCCCTTTTACAGTGCCGACCATGACCCGCCGACGGCCGAGCCGAACCTTTCTCCGGGTGTTCTCGGCGTTTTATCTCGTCCTCGCGTTGACGGGCACGGCGCTTGTCGCCTGGTCGATCGTGGGCGAGCAGCGGACATCGGAGGCATCGGCCGAGGTGCGGGACGTCGAGGGAACCATCCCTGTCTGGGAGTGCGCGAGGTCGGCGACCGATCGCCCTGGTACGTCCTCATCATCGCGGTGGTGATTCTGACCGCCGCCGTCATCATGGCCTACGTCGTCTGGCGCCGGCCGCGACCTCCGCTGCCGCTCCGCTACGCGGGCATGCCCTAGTCACGTCCGTAAGGGCGGATGTGGTCGTGAGCGGTATACCTCAGAGTCATATTCATACCTCTGAGGTATACCGCTCACCAGCACATCGACACGGCGGGCAGCCCCCTTCGAACAGGGAACGCATGGTGAGGCTCGGGGACTGCTGGTCAGCTCTGGAATGGGAGGTCGTTCACCTGGTCAGCAGCGGGGGCGGTCGAGTGGGGCTGCGCCGGCGAGGGCTTCGACTGTCGCCGTTGGTGCGGCCGGCTCCGCCGGGGTCGGCGAGGGCGCGATGGTGGGGCTCGGCGAGGCCGTGGGTGAACTGCTCGGCGTCGGGGTGACGAGGGTGGCCGTGCTGCGCTGGACCTGCTTCGTGACCATCTTGACAGCGGTGGCGGTCGCCTGGTGGGCGTACACGTCGGTGACCCTGATGCTGTACGGCCCGGGGCCGATCCCGTCGTCGATGGTCCAGTAGTTGTCGACCTGGCGGGTCGCCTTGCGGAAGCCGCCGCTCGACCCCTTCGCCTCGACCGAGCGCAGCGGGTTGCCGTGGTTGCCGACCTGCACGGCGAACCAGTACTTCGACGCGCCGGCCTTCATCCGGAAGGTGAGCCCTCCGTCGAGCGGCGGGTTCACCACCGCCCGGTACGTCACAGGCGCGATGCCCTGTGCCCGGTCGGCGATCCGGGCGAACGCCTCGCCGGAGAGGTCGATCTTGCCGCCCCCGCACCCGCCGCACTGGTCCATGACCAGGACCCGGACCGTGGCCTTCGGGCCGGTGACGTCCAGGTAGCTGCCACAGGCCGCTGCCCCGGCGTACTGCGCCGAGCCCAGGGCCGCGTAGAGCCGGTCCGCTGGTGGGCTCGGGAAGGAGCAGGTGCCGCCCGAGCGGCCGGCCTCGTAGAAACTCGCTGATCCCTTGTGGACAGAGCTGCCGGTGGGCGGCGCGGCGCAGGCCGGGGTGGCGCCGCCGCGTACGGCGAGGGTGATGCCGAGTACGGCGGCCAACGCGGCGATCCCGGTGCCGGCAAACCAGTGCCTGACCCGTCGAGTCAACCGGGGCATGCCGTTGTCGCCGGCCGAAGGGGCGTTCTCGGGATCCGTGCCTGGTGCTGCCGTCACGGCGGCTGATGTTGCCGCACTCCGTTGCGGCAGCGCAAAGCCGTCGAGCGAGCCGTCACCTGCCGCACCGGGTCGGTCGCAGTCCGTCCAGGGCGTCGCAGCCCGGTGCTTGGTCCACTCGGCTTCAAGGAAGGCGGGGTGTCGTGCTCCCCGGGATGGACCGGTTTCCAGGAAGCCGAGTGGATCAGGCGGCTCCCGCCAGCGGATGGACACCTGGGCGGGCTGGGAGCAGGTCGGTCGGGCTGTCGAGCAGCCGGTCGCAGCCCCGTCGCACCCTGAGTGCCGTATCGCCACGAGGTCGCGGCGTGGCGTTCTAGGCTCCGAGATATGGCGGCGGCGTGCCCACTTCGAATTGGCGCACAAGCTCGGGCAGTGCCCTCACCCATGATTCCCCTCGCGAGGCGCGAACTCCGACAGAGAGGAAGCACGCATGGCTGTCAAGACGAAGGCACGTCCCGGCACCACGGAGATCCGGCCGTTCACGGTGGAAATCCCCCAGGCGGACCTCGACGACCTGAAAGGGCGAATCGCGGCCACCCGCTGGCCGGAAAAGGAAATCGTCGACGACCAGTCGCAGGGCGTGCCACTCGCGACGATCCAGGCCGTCGCGCGTTATTGGGAAAATGAGTACGACTGGCGCAAGGTCGAATCGCGGCTGAACGCCGTACCGCAGTTCATGACCACGATCGACGGGGTGGACATCCACTTCATCCACGTGCGCTCGAAGCACGAGGACGCGCTGCCGCTCATCGTCACCCACGGGTGGCCCGGCTCGGTGATCGAGCAGTTGAAGATCATCGAGCCGCTGACCGACCCCACCGCCCACGGCGGCAGCGCCTCGGACGCCTTCCACCTGGTGATCCCGTCGCTGCCTGGCCACGGTTTCTCGGGCAAGCCGACTGAGCTGGGCTGGAACCCGCAGAAGATCGCCACCGCGTGGACCGAGCTGATGACGCGTCTCGGCTACACCCGGTTCGTCGCCCAGGGCGGCGACTGGGGAGCTGTCATCGTGGACCAGATGGGCATCCAGGCGCCCCCGGAACTGCTCGGCATCCACACCAACATGCCCGGCGCGGTCCCACCCGAGATCGACCTGCTGTTCCAGGGCGACACCACAGGCGCGAACAACGCCATGGGCTCACTGCCCTCCGGCCTGTCCGCCGACGAGATGCGCGCCGCCGAGGAGGTCAACTACGTCTGGAAGCACGTCGCGTACGCCCTCATGATGGCGACCCGCCCACAGACCCTTACCGGCCTGGCGGATTCTCCGGTGGGCCTGGCGGCCTTCCTGCTCGACCACGACGCGAAGAGTCTGGCCCTCATCGCGCAGGTCTTCGACGGGGCCAGGGCGGGCCTGACCCGTGACGACATCCTGGACAACATCTCGCTCTACTGGTTGACGAACACCGCGATCTCCGCGTCCCGCCTGTACGCGGAGAACAAGCTGTCGTTCTTCGCCGCCAAGGGCGTGAACGTCCCGGTCGCCGTGAGCGTCTTCCCCGACGAGCTGTACGAGGCGCCGCAGAGTTGGGCCGAGCAGGCGTACCCGAACCTCATGTACTTCAACAAGCTCGACGTGGGCGGGCACTTCGCGGCCTGGGAGCAGCCGAAGATCTTCTCCGAGGAACTGCGGACCGCCTTCCGGTCGCTGCGCTAGATGGCCGTGCACCTGCCTCCGCTGAACGGCGCGGTCGAGTGGCTCAACTCCGAGCCGCTCGGCCCCGCCGAACTGCGCGGTCGCGTCGTGCTGGTGAACTTCTGGACGCTCACCTGCATCAACTGGCTGCGTCAGGAGCCGTACGTCCGGGCCTGGTCGCAGGCCTACCGCGACGACGGCCTCGTCGTCGTCGGGGTGCACACGCCGGAGTTCACCTTCGAGCACGAGGTCGACTGGGTGCGCCGGGCAGTCGCGGCGCGCTCGATCGACTACCCGGTCGCCGTCGACAACGACTACGCGATCTGGAGTGCCTTCGCCAACCAGTACTGGCCCGCGTTGTACTTCGTCGACACCGATGGCGTCATCCGCGACGAGCACTTCGGTGAGGGGCGCTACGAGCAGTCCGAGCGGACGCTTCAGGACCTGCTCGGCATCGAGCGCAATCCGGTACCCGTCAACGGGGTCGGCCCGGAGGCGGAGGCCGACTGGGACAGTCTGCGGACGCCCGAGACGTACCTCGGATTCCGTCGCGGCGACCACTTCGCGTCGCCCAACGGCGCGGCGCTCGACGAACGCCGCGCCTACGACCTCCCCGCGAGCCTTGCGCTCAACCAGTGGGCCCTGGCGGGGGAGTGGACGATCGGGTCGGAGCACGTCGCGCTCGACCGGGCCGGTGGCAGCATCGCCTTCCGGTTCCACGCACGCGACGCGCACCTCGTGCTGACCCCCGGGGCGGGACGGTCGGTTCCGTTCCGCGTGCTCCTCGACGGGCAGGCGCCCGGCCCGTCGCACGGTGTGGACGTCGACGCCGATGGCAACGGCGTCCTGGCCGACGGGCGCCTCCACCAGCTCGTACGCCAGCACGACGCGGTCCGGGAGCGGACCCTGGAGATCACGTTCGACGAGCCCGGCGCGGCGGCGTACGCCTTCACGTTCGGGTGAGCCCGCGCGCACCGCCCGCGATAGTGTCGACTGCTGTGACAACGCCTGAGATCACTCTCGCCACGCCAGCGGACCGCGATGCGGTGGTCGGCACGCTTGTTGCCGCGTTCGTCAGGGATCCCATCCTGCGGCACCTGTTTCCGGACGAGGACACCTATCCGCGCTACGCCGCTGTCTTCTTCGGGGACCTCTTCGACAAGCGGGTGCACCTGTCGTCGATCTGGACGATCGGCGGAGGCGCCTCGGTAGCCATCTGGGAGCCGCCGGCCGCAGTGCACACGCCGACGGACGCCGACCTCGCCCCCGATTACCCGGCCGACGTGCTGGCCCGCGTGCGGGGCTACGACGAGGTCGTGCACGCCGCCCTGCCGACGTACCCGTTCTGGTATCTCGGCGTCCTGGGCACCCACCCGGACAGCGCCGGTCGCGCGTGGGGCCGTGCCGTCATGCGAGCCGGGCTGGATCGTGCCGCCGCCGACGGCCTGCCGGCGATCCTGGAGACCAGCAAGCCGGCCAACGTCGAGCTGTACCGCCGCGCCGGCTGGGAGGTCGTGGGCTCCCTGCCGCAGCCCGTGCCCACCTGGATCATGCAGCAGCCGACCCGCTGATCCCACTCGGCCCCACCCGATCGTTGCGGGCACCGGATGTCGGGTGGGCTTCCTGCCCTGCCGCCTAGCGTTGCTGCTGGTAAGGGGAAGGAGACCCGGGTGCTGGAGCGGCTCAACGAGGCCATGGCGCACATCGAGCGGCACCTCGACGAGCAGATCGAGGTGGCCGACCTGGCGCGGATCGCGCTGACGTCGGAGTACCACTTCCGACGGCTGTTCTCCGCGCTGGCCGGCATCGGACTGTCCGAGTACATCCGTCGGCGTCGGCTCACCGTCGCCGGGGCGGACGTGCTGGCGGGGGAGCGGACGTTGCTCGACGTCGCCGTGCGGTACGGCTACGGATCGGCCGAGGCGTTCGCCCGGGCGTTCCACGCCGTGCACGGCGTGGGGCCGGGAGAAGCCCGGCGTACGGGGGCAGCGCTGCGGGCCCAGCCCCGGATGTCCTTCCGGCTCACAGTCGAAGGGAGTGGCAGCATGGAGTACCGAATCGTCACCAAGGACGCGTTCGCGCTTGTGGGGCGCAAGGCCCGGGTTCCGCTCGTGCACGAGGGGATGAACCCGGCGATCGTCGCGTTCATCCGCAGCATCGACCAGGAGACGACCGCTCGGATCGAGGCGCTCTCCGATCAGGAGCCTTCCGGGATCGTCAACGTCAGCGACAACCTCGCCGACGGTCGGGCCGAGGGCAGCGAGTTGGACTACTGGCACGGGGCGGTCACCGGCGTCACGCCACCGGACGACCTGGACGCGCTGCCGGTGACGGCCGGAACGTGGGCCGTGTTCACCACCTCCGGCGCGTTCCCGCAGGCCGTGCAGTACCTGTGGCGGGACGTCTTCACCCAGTGGTTCCCGTCCAACCCGTACCGCAGCCGACCCGGACCGGAGATCTCCCGGGTGCGGGTGTCCGCGGACGGGACCACGGCGGACGCCGAACTGTGGATCCCCGTCGAGCGGGTCGCGACCTGACGGGCGCGGCTCAGGTGGGAATGTCCTCCCAGTTGGTGCCGGGCGGCAGGTAGCCGGCCAACGGGTTGTCGCGCAGCGCGTAGGCGATGACCAGCAGGTCGTGTGGGGTCAACTCGGGCAGCCGGTCCAGCGGAAACCACCGCACGGCCACCGACTCGTCGTCGTTGACACGCGCGGTGCCGGACACCACCCGGCAGAGGAAGCCCAGGTTGAGGATCTCGCACTGGTCGCCGTTGGGGTAGGTGTGCGGGTGCGAGACGGCACTTGACATCCGGACCGGCGCGACGTCCAGTCCCGTCTCCTCCCGCACCTCCCGCAGTAGCGCGGCGGCCGGCTGCTCGCCCGACTCGACGAAGCCGCTGATGATCGACCACCGCCCGTCGTCGGCGCGTTTGCCGAGCAGCAGCTCGTCGGCGTCGTTGCGGATCACCGCGCTGACGCTGGGCAGCCACAGCAGGTCATGACCGATGTGCTTGCGCATCCGCACGATGTAGTCCGGTACCGCCATCCGGCGATCATAGGCCGCACGCGGGCGGCCACCGCCGTCCCGTCGCCGTCGCGCCGTGCTCAGCCCGACCAGGCGACGGTACGACGGAAGCGCGCGTACTCCCCGGCCAGCTCGGCGTCGATCCGCTCCAGACGGTCGGGGGTGACCACCACTGTCGGGTCCTGCCACGGGCGTCCGGCGAGCATCCGGCGACGCAGTCCGATCGGCGGGTGGGCGGCGAAGAGCGAGGCCTCGTCGCGGACCGACAGTTGACGCAGCAGCGGCAGCCTGTCGGTGTTGGCCGCGCGCGCCTCGGCGAACGCCGACCGCCAGCGGTCCGGGCCGTGCCCCGCCCGCGCGTGGACGCGCACCGCCAGCGCCATCGACTCGCCGGCCAGCATGGCGTCGAGCAGGTCGGTTGCGGCAGTCGTGCCGGCGACCCGGGCGGCCAGGTCGTCGGCGAGGTACTCGGCGCGCTGGCTGTCCCGCAGCGCCACGCTGACCAGCACCAGGTGCGCGCCGAACAACACCCGGGACACCACCCACTGGAACGCGCGGCCCAGCGCGTCACCCACCATCTCCACCAGCCCGCCACCGACAGTGGTCCGTACCGGCCGGAACAGGTCGGCGGCCGACCCGAGCATGGTGAACGCGGGTTGGGTGAGCAGACCCCGACGCGGGTCGCCGTTGACGAAGTGGCCGAGCTCGTGCCCGAGCAACGCCACCCGTTCGCCGGCGGGAAGCGAGCCCCACAGCGGCAGCCCGAGCCCGAGCACCCTGCGGCGTCGCAACCCGACCGCGTTCGCGTACGCGTTGATGTCGCCGTCGACGCCGACCACGTCCGGCGCGGGCGCACCGACCGCCGCGGCCACCTCGTCGATCAGCCCGAACAACTCCGGCGCCCGGTCGCGGGACAGCACCTCCAGATCCGGGTCGACCCGGCCGAAGCGCGGCCGGAGGGCGACCGCCAGGCCGACCATCGCCACACCCAGCAGGATCGCCAGGTTGGGAAAGGGAAACGCCACGATCAGCCACCCGCCGACGACCGCGAGGGCGAGCACGGCTGCGATCAGCAGCAGAGACGCCACAGCGGTCAGGGTCCGTGCCCTGTTCGACCCACCACCGCCGAGCGGACGGCCGACCAACTGCCGGAACTGCCGCCCGGTTGCCCGGAACGCCAAGCGGTGGGTCCACCTGTCGACCCAGGTCCAGCCGAACTCGCGCTCGCGCCGCCGTGGGTCGTAGGCGTCCAGGTTCCACTCGCAGCCGGGGCACCACGGCACCGCGTCGCGAATCGACGTGGTGGTGGTTCCGCATCCCGGGCACGCCCCCGCACCGGTCGTCACGTTGATCACGGGCACGAATCCTGCCCCAGCCCGCCGTACGCGGGAATTGGCCGTTCGGCCACGGCCCTTTTCTCGCGTCCAACGCCCCCACCTGCACTTCTTTCGGCGTTTTCGCCCGCAGCGCGTCGACCGTCTCTACTGTGGAGAGGGTTCGGCGACTTGCGTGATCCGGTGGCGGTCAGCCGGCTCGCGGTGCACAGTGATTGCCATGAGCGACAGCGAACGTAGTGGGCAGTTCTACTGGTGCACTCGGCACCACCGGGTCGAGACGGACGCCGACGTGTGTCCGGCGAAGCACGTCCTCGGCCCGTACAACTCGGCGGCCGACGCGGAGAACGCCCTGCAGCGAGTGCAGGAGCGTAACGAGGCGTGGGAGGCCGAGGACGCTCGTTGGTCCGGGGAGGACAGGTAGACGGCGCGGGACAGCCCGCGTCGCGGTAGTTCGTGCTCCGCGAGGACGCACGCGAGAGCACGTCCCCGAGGAGGAACCACGATGGCCGAAGCACAGCAGGCCACCACCCGTCCGGCCGCCCGACGCACCACCGCGAAGAAGACCGCCGCGGCGGAGCGCAACACGGGGGCGAGCCGGACCACCCCCGTGCGCAAGTCCACCACAGCCGCCGCGAAGGCGCCGGCCCGCAAGGCAGCCGGCGGCGCGGGGCGTGCCCCGGCCAAGAAGACCACCACGGCGGCGAAGAAGGCCCCGGCGAAGAAGACCGCGACCAGGACCACCGCGACCAGGACCACCGCGTCCAAGACGACCGCGAGCAAGGCCGCCGCGAGCAGGACCGCCGCGTCCAAGGCCGCCCCCACCAGGACGGCCGCCACCAAGACCGCGGCGGCGAAGAGCGCGGCGGCCAAGAAGACCACGGCCAGGACCAGCGCGGCGGCCAAGAAGGCCCCGGCCAAGACCTCGACCGCCACCCGCAAGACGACCACCGCCGCGAAGCGGACCCCGGCGTCCACGGCGCGCAAGAGCACCACCGCCGCGAGCAGGACGACGGGTACGGCGAAGAAGACGACAGGCGCCGCCAAGAAGACGACAGGCGCCGCGAAGAAGACCACGGCGTCGGCGGCGAAGCGGACCACTGCGGCTGCGAAGGCGCCCGCGCGCAAGGTCGCGACCAAGGCGTCCGCGGTGAAGAAGACGGCGGCCAAGAAGGCCCCGGCGAAGAAGACGGCGGCGAAGAAGGCTCCCGCCAGGAAGACCGCGGCGAAGAAGACCGCTTCCACCCGCCCGAGCGGCGGCGCCCGCAACGCCCCGGCGAAGAAGGCACCGGCCGCGAAGGCGACCGGCACCTCGACGATCACCGCCCGCAAGGCGGCGGCGAAGAAGGCCCCGGCGAAGAAGACCACCGCTGCGGCCAAGGCCCCGGCCCGCAAGGTGACCGCCCGCCCGGCCGCCGCACGAGCCACCACCCCCCGGGGTACGCGCAGCACCGCCCGGAAGGCGACCGGCTGACCGCAGGCCGCCTCGCCTCGACACCGGCTCGTTCCACGGGCCGTCGTGCCCGACGCGGCGGACCGCGACGCCGCTGGGGAGGTGGCGGGCTCGGATGCGGCGCCGCGCGGGGCGGTTCGTCGGCGGGCGACGGAGATCTCGGCCGGTCACCGGAAGCAGATCACCGGCGGCACTGTCAGGATTGACCCGTGGTCATCCGACGCGTACTCGCGCCCCGCATCGACTTCGGCGCGCTGCGCCGCGAACTCGGCCTGCCCGAGGGTTTCCCGGCGGACGCCCAACGGGAGGCCGACGCGGCGGCTGCCGCGCCGCCCCGGCCGTCAGTCGACCGCACCGACATCCCGTTCGTGACTGTCGACCCGGCCAGCTCACGTGATCTGGACCAGGCGATGCACCTCGCCCGCCGGCCGGACGGCGGCTACCGGGTGCGGTACGCGATCGCGGACGTCGCCGCGCACGTCACGCCGGGCGGCGCGCTCGAGGAGGAGACCTGGCGGCGGGGGCAGACGGTCTACCTGCCCGACGGCCACGTGCCGCTGCACCCGCTGACGCTCAGCGAGGGCGCGGCCAGTCTGCTGCCCGACGACGACCGGGCCGCCGTCGTGTGGACCATCGATCTGGACGCCGACGGCGGCACCGTTGCCGTCGAGCTGGAGCGCGCTCTGGTGCGCAGCCGGGCGAAACTCGACTACACCGGGGTGCAGGCGGCGGCCGAGGCCGGCCGGCTGCCCGAGCCGATCGCGCTGCTGCCCGAGATCGGCGACCGCCTGACCGCCCGGGGGCTGCGCCGTGGCGCCATCAACCTGCCGCTGCCCGAGCAGGACGTCGAGCCCGACGGTGACGGCTGGCGGCTGGTGCTGCGCGGGCCGGTGCCGATGGAGGAGCACAACGCCCAGATCTCGTTGCTGACCGGGATGGCCGCCGCCGACATCATGTTGGCCGGCGGGGTGGGCCTGCTGCGTACGATGCCGGCACCGAAGCCGGAAGCCGTGCAACGCCTGCGGGCGGCCGCCGCTCCGCTGGGCGTGCACTGGCCGGACGGCGCGGGCCCCGGTGAGGTGATCGCCGGCCTGGACGCCGCGCAGCCGCGCTCCGCCGCGTTCATCGACCAGGCGGCCGAGCTGATGCGCGGCGCCGCGTACACCGCCTTCGACGGCGCCCGGCCGGAGCAGCCGGAGCACGGCGGTGTCGCCGCCGCGTACGCCCATGTCACGGCGCCGTTGCGGCGCCTGGCCGACAGGTACGCCACCGAGGTCTGCCTGGCCCTGCACGCGGGCCGGGAGGTGCCCGACTGGGCCCGCGCGGCGCTGCCCCGGCTGCCCGAGGTGATGGCCAGCACCGACCGGACCGCCTCGGCGGCCAGCCGCGGCGCCGTCGAACTGACCGAGGCGGTGCTGTTGGAGCACCGGGTGGGGGAGACCTTCGACGCGGCGGTGCTCGACGTCGACGCGCCGCCCAACGGCAAGTCCCGGCCCCGCCCGCCCGGCGGGACGGTGGCGCTGGACGCCCCACCGGTACGCGGCCGCTGCCTCGGTGCGCTGCCGCTCGGCGAACGGGTCCGGGTCCGCCTGGTCACCGCCGACCCGGCGGTCCGCACGGTGCTGTTCGAGCTGGCCTGAGCCGGCTGTCGTGGTTGGCCGGCTCGGCTGGTCCGGCTGGGCTGTGTCGGCGGGTGCGGCTGGGCTGTCTCGCCGTGTCTGGCGGGCGATGTCGGCGGGTCGTCGTCGGCGGGCGGGCGCGTAGCGGGGATTGTCACAGCGGCTGGCGCTGCTGACGGACCGGGCGGTTTGCGAGGATGAGCCCATGGCATACGACGCGAGCACGCTGCCCGACGTGTCCGGGCTGACGGTAGGCATCATCGGCGGCACCGGCGACCAGGGCCGTGGCCTCGCCTACCGGCTCGCACGGGCCGGGCAGACGGTGCTGATCGGCTCCCGGTCGGCGGAGCGGGCCGCCGAGTCCGCCGCCGAGATCGCGGCCCTGCCCCGGATGCCTGCGGACGTCCGCATCACCGGCGCGGCCAACGACGAGGTGGCCCGCCGCAGCGACGTGGTGATCATCGCGGTGCCGTGGGACGGGCACGCCGCGACGGTCGCCGCCCTCGCCGAGCCGCTCGCCGGAACGATAGTCGTCGACTGCGTCAACCCGCTGGGCTTCGACAAGCAGGGCCCGTACGCCCTCACCGTCGCCGAGGGCAGCGCCGTCCAGCAGGCAGCCGCGCTGCTGCCCGACTCCCGCGTCTGCGCCGCGTTCAACCATGTCAGCGCCCCGCTGCTGGCCGATCCCGAGGTCGACCGGATCGACCTCGACGTGCTGATCTGCACCGAAGACCGGGAACTCGTCGACATCGTCGGAGCGCTCGCCGCCCGGATCCCCGGGATGCGCGGCATCTACGCCGGCCGGCTGCGCAACGCCCACCAGATCGAGGCGTTCACGGCGAATCTGATCGCCATCAACAAGCGCTACAAGGCCCACGCCGGCATCCGCGTCACCGACCTCTGACAGCTCCTGACGGAGAGCGTTCGTTCCGTCGTGCCTTCGCGTGATCAGCGTCGGGGCATCCCGCCACAGGGGCTGTTGACGATGAGCGGCACGCTTCCCGGCGCCAGATACCTGTGGCCCTCGACGTACTCCAGGTGAACGTGGCCGCCGTCGTCAATGGTGGCTATGTCGCGTAGCTGGTCGGCGAGGCGACAGAAAGCGGCCCGGTCACTCGTGATGTCGACGCCTCTGCCAGCGGAGTAGTAGTCAAGCTCCATTCCGCAACCCCTAGGTGCCGCTCTGTGGGCGGGTGTCCCTATCCGATCGTGCCGGAGGCTCGGCATCCCTGCTGGGTTGCTCGATCAGTGCGTGCACTCGTCGGTCCGGGGGTGTGGCAGATTCCGAGGCGTGGTCACGTCCGCCGGTGGTAGTGGTTGCGGCGGGGGACCTGGGTGGGGTCGAGCCAGGCCGGCGGAATGAAATCCGGGTGGCCGTCGCCGCCCGACCGGACGGCCCACCCGCCGCTGTGGACGTGCCGGTGGTGGTGCCCGCAGAGCAGCACGGCGTTGCGCAGGCTCGTGCCGCCGCCGTCGGCCCAGTGTCGGATGTGGTGGGCGTCGCACCAGCGTGGTGGGCGGTCACAGCCGGGGAAGGCGCAGCCGCGGTCGCGGAGCACGAGGGCGCGTCGGAGTGGGCCGGTGATGAGGCGGCGTTGCCGGCCGACATCGAGGACCTGGCCGGCGCTGCCGAGCACGGCGGGGAGGATGGTGGCGTCGCAGGCGAAGCGCCGCACGGTCTGCGGGGTGAGGTCGAAACCGATGTCCAGAGTGCCTGTGCCGAGCTGCTGGACGAGGTCGTCGTAGCTCGTGGTGACGACGAGCTGCGCCGGTTCGCCGCCGTGTTCGGGTAGCTCACGAGTGCGCAGGCTGAGTCGACAGAGATCGGCGAGCGCGTCGTGGCGGCGTTGCCCGGGGGAGCGCTGGTCGTCCGGACCGGTGGGTGCGGTCAGTGGGTCGGTTGCGGCGCGGAACAGGCCGGCGGTCTCGGTGTCGAGGATGCCGGTGAGGCGCAGGCGGCCGTCGGCGAGCGTGGAGAGGGTGACGTGGCGGTCGCGGGAGGCTCGGCGATCCTCGGCGTCGAGGGCGGCCTGGGCGGCGCGGTCGGTGATGTCGGGTGCGACGTGGTCGAGGATGCGGGTGCCGAGTCTGCGCAGCAGGGTGGGGTCGAACTGCCCGGCCCACTCGACGAGTACGCCGACGGCCTTGCCTGCGGCCGCGCTGCCGGCGGCGCTCTCGACAGTGGTGACGGTGTCGGCGATGACCCGGGCCTGATCTATGGTGATGTCGGCGTCGGCCAGCGCCTTTCGTATGCCGGGGTTGCCGGTGTCGAGAGTGGTGGCGAGGTCGACGAGGCGGCGGGCTGCGGGGACGGTGAGGCGCAGGCGCTCGCGCAGCCACACCGCCGTGCAGGACGCGCCCTGGGCGATGGGCGTGCCGCGAGCGTCGAGTTCGCGGATCAGGGCCAGTTTGACGGCGGCGAGGCGCTGCTCGATGCGGTGCGCGGCGTCGAGCGCCGCGACGAGGTCATCCGCTCCGAGGGACCAGACCGCCGTGTCGGCGCAGACCGCGACTGCGGCCTCTGCCTGCGCCAACCCCTCGACCATGAGCTGAGACTAGAACATACGTACGACACTTTACTGACCAAGATCGATTGGTCTGCCGGTGGTTCGGGTTGCGAGCGGCGGGGCCGGCCGGCGAACGGCAACACCGTGCCGCCAGCCCCGCCGCTCGCGGGGTCCGTGGCCCGCGGGCCGCTCTAGAAGGTGTGTTCGGCTGTCGGGAACTCGCCGCCGCGAACCTCGTCGGCGAAGCGGCGGGTGGCGTCGGTGAGGACGTCGGCCAGGTCTGCGTAACGCTTCACGAAACGCGGCGCCTTGCCGGTACGCAGGCCGGCCATGTCCTGCCAGACCAGCACCTGGGCGTCGGTGTCCGGGCCCGCGCCGATGCCTACCGTGGGGATCGCCAGTTCATGGGTGACCTGCTTGGCCACCTCACCCGGCACCATCTCCAACACCACCGCGAACGCGCCCGCCTCGGCCACCGCCCGCGCGTCCGCCAGCACCTCGTCGGCCGTGTCGCCGCGGCCCTGCACGCGGTAGCCGCCCAGGGTGTGCTCGCTCTGCGGAGTGAAGCCGATGTGCGCCATCACCGGGATACCGGCCCCGACGATCGCGGCGATCTGCGCGGCGTTGCGGCGGCCACCCTCCAGCTTCACCGCGTGGCAGCCACCCTCCTTCATGAACCGGACGGCGGTGCGCAGCGCCTGGGTCGGCCCCTCCTCGTAGGAGCCGAACGGCAGGTCGCCGACGACGAGGGCCTGCCGGGTCGAGCGCACCACTGCCCGTACCAGCGGAAGCAGGTCGTCGATGGTGACCGGCAGGGTGGTCTCGTAGCCGAACACGTTGTTTGCGGCCGAGTCGCCGACCAGCAGCACCGGCACGCCGGCCCGGTCGAAGATCCCCGCCGTGTACTGGTCGTACGAGGTGAGCATCGGCCACCGCTCGCCGCGTTCCTTGGCGGCGATCAGGTCGCGGGTGCGGATCCGACGGGTGGCCGGTCCGCCGTACAGCGCGGTCACCTCGTTCGGAGTGGACTCGGTCATGACTGTCTCCTTCCTCGAGGCCGCCTGCGCGGTCCCCGGGTTCCGTCGCGATCGTCGCACCGGTTGACCGGGTGACGGCAGGGCGCAGTGGAAGATGTCACTCACGACCGCGCCGGGCCGGGGTTCGGTGACCCGGCCCGGGCGTACGGGCTCAGCCGTTCTCGCGCCACCGGTTGGTGATCGGCAGACGACGGTCGCGGCCGAACGCCTTCATGGAGATCTTCGTGCCGGGCGCCGACTGGCGTCGCTTGTACTCGGCGGTATCCACCAGCCGCAGCACCTTGTCGACGACGGCCGGGTCGTGCCCCGACTCGACCAGCCCGTCGCGGCCCAGGTCGCCGTCGACGTAGCCGATCAGGATCGGGTCCAGTACGTCGTAGTCGGGCAGGGAGTCGCTGTCGAGCTGGCCCGGGCTCAGCTCGGCGCTCGGCGGCTTGCCGATCGAGTTCTCCGGGATCGGGGCGGTCTCGCCGCGGCGGGCCGCGTCCGCGTTGCGCCACTTCGCCAGCCGCCACACGAGCGTCTTCCAGACGTCCTTGATCGGGTTGAAGCCGCCCACCGAGTCGCCGTACAGGGTGGAGTAGCCGACCGCCAGCTCGCTCTTGTTTCCTGTGGTGAGCACCAGGTGGCCCTCCTGGTTCGACAGCGCCATCAGGATGACACCGCGTACGCGGGCCTGGAGGTTCTCCACGGCGATCCCGGACAGCGACAGGTTGGCCAGGAAGGCGTCCACCATCGGCTGGATCGGCTCGACGCGGTAGTCCAGCCCGGTGCGCTTGGCCAGGTCGGCGGCGTCCTCGCGGGAGTGCTCGGAGGAGTGCTGGCTGGGTAGCGACACCCCGACCACCCGGTCCGGGCCGAGCGCGTCGACGGCGAGGGCGGCCACCACCGCCGAGTCGATGCCGCCGGAGAGCCCGAGCACCACCGACGCGAAGCGGTTCTTGTTGACGTAGTCGCGCAGGCCGAGCACCAGCGCGTGCCACACCTCGGCCTCGTCGGCCACCGGCTCGATCAGCCCGCCGGAGACGGCCGGGCCGGACGGCGCCGGCGGGGTCACGTCCAGCGTGTGGTGTGCCACCCGCATGCCGTCCGCGACGTTGCGGCTGCCCGGGGCCGTGGTCGCGGCCGGCAGTTCGACGTCGTGCACGAGCAGGTGCTCGACGAACTGCGGGGCGCGGGTGAGCAGCTCACCGTCGGCGGTGACGATCATCGAGTCGCCCTCGAAGACCAGCTCGTCCTGCCCGCCGATCATGTTGACGTACGCGATGGCGGCGCCCGCCTCGGCGGCCCGGCGGCGCACCAGCGGCAACCGGATGTCGTCCTTGTTCAGCTCGTACGGCGAGCCGTTGATGTTGACCACCAGACCGACGCCTGCCTGCCGGGCGGCGGCGAACGGGCCTCCGGCCTGCCACAGGTCCTCGCAGATGGTCAGCGCGACGTCCACCCCGCCGATCCGCACCACTGTCAACTGGTCGCCGGAGACGAAGTAGCGGTCCTCGTCGAAGACGCCGTAGTTGGGCAGGTGGTGCTTGAAGTAGCGGGCGACCACAGTGCCCCGGTGCAGCAGCGCGGCGGCGTTGCGGGCGCCCCGGCCCGGCTCGGCGTCCCCGCTCACCTGCGGCGGACCGTCAGCGTCCAGGTAGCCGACCACGACCGGCAGGTCCCCGAGGCCGTCGGCGGCCAGGTCGGCGGCGAGCCGCTCGACTGCGGCCTGGGACGCGGCGACGAAGGAGCGCCGGAAGACCAGGTCCTCGACCGGGTACCCGGTCAGCATCATCTCCGGGAAGAGCACCAGCTGGGCTCCGGCGTCGGCGGCCTGGCGAGTCCAGCTGCGGACCAGGTCCGCGTTGCCGGCGAGGTCGCCGACGCTCGGGTTGACCTGGGACAGGGCGAGACGCAGGGTGGGCATGTCCTCATCTTGCCCCAGCACGGCCCGAGCATTCCGTACCGCCGGACGAGATGGTGGCCACGCTCGGGCGCCGCGCGGCCGGTCCGGCCGGATCGGTACCGCTCGGCGGCCGGGACACGAGGGGACGTGCGGCGGCGGTTCGCGTAACGTCTGCGTAACCAGGCCCGGGAACACTGGGCGGTCAGGTCGGGTGCAGCCCGACCAAGGCGGACAAAAGAGTTGTCGCGAGGGGTTGGGGAAGTGGACCGTCAGCAGGAGTTCGTCCTCCGTACGCTGGAAGAGCGGGACATCCGGTTCGTCCGGCTGTGGTTCACGGACGTGCTGGGCACGCTCAAGAGCGTCTCGGTGGCGCCCGCGGAGCTGGAAGCGGCCTTCGAGGAGGGCATCGGCTTCGACGGCTCGGCCATCGAGGGCTTCGCCCGGGTCTTCGAATCGGACATGGTGGCCATGCCCGACCCGACCACCTTCCAGGTCTTCCCCTTCGAGGGCGGGGTCAGCGGCGAGAGCGCCCGGATGTTCTGCGACATCCTGCTGCCCGACGGCGGCCCCTCCTGGGCCGACCCGCGACACGTGCTGCGCCGCGCGCTGTCCAAGGCGGCCGAGAAGGGCTTCACCTTCTACACGCACCCCGAGATCGAGTTCTTCCTGCTGGAGAACGGCCCGCAGGACGGCTCGGTGCCCACCCCGGTGGACACCGGCGGCTACTTCGAGCACACCACCCACGCGGTGGCCCGCGACTTCCGCCGCCAGGGCGTGCTGGCGCTTGAGCGGATCGGCATCTCGGTGGAGTTCAGCCACCACGAGGTCGCGCCCGGCCAGCAGGAGATCGACCTGCGCTACGCCGACGCGCTGACCACCGCCGACAACATCATGACCTTCCGCCACGTGGTGAAGGAGGTCGCGCTCTCCACAGGTGTGCAGGCCAGCTTCATGCCGAAGCCGTTCACCGACCAGCCGGGCAGCGGCATGCACACCCACCTGTCGCTGTTCGAGGGCGAGCGCAACGCCTTCCACGACGGTGGCGACCCCATGAAGCTCTCCAAGGTGGCGAAGTCCTTCATCGCCGGCCTGCTGGTGCACGCCCGGGAGTACACGGCGGTCACCAACCAGTGGGTCAACTCGTACAAGCGGCTCTTCCCGCAGGCCCTGCCGGACCGGATCACCGAGAGCCCGGCGTACGTCTGCTGGGGTCACCTGAACCGGTCCGCGCTGGTCCGCGTCCCGGCGTACGGAAAGCCGAACTCCGCCCGGGTCGAGGTCCGGTCGCTGGACTCGGCGACCAACCCGTACCTCGCCTTCGCGGTGCTGCTCGGCGCCGGCCTGAAGGGCATCGAGGAGGGCTACGAGCTGCCGCCGGGCGCCGAGGACGACGTCTGGTCGCTGAGCAGCGCCGAGCGCCGCGCCATGGGGTACGAGGCGCTGCCGGAGAACCTGGCCGAGGCGATCGACGTGATGGCCGAATCCGAACTGGTCGCCGAGGTGCTCGGCGAGCACGTCTTCGACTTCTTCCTGCGCAACAAGCGGGCCGAGTGGGAGCAGTACCGCCGCGAGGTCACCCCGTACGAGCGGCAGCGTTACCTGGCGCTGTAGTCGCGGGGCTGACGCGGTTGCGCGCTGCCGCTATCGTCTCGATCACCGCGCCGGTACCCCTCCGGGCGGAGAGTCGGGAGGCAGTCGGTGCTGGAGGACCTGCTCAGCGGTGCCTGGCAGAGCGTCGTGTTCGGTGTCGTGGGCGTCGGGCTCATGGCGGCCGGGTTCGGGCTGGTCGACCTGCTCACCCCGGGGCGATTGCGCGAGCTGATCTGGGTCGAGCGCAACACCAACGCGGGGTTGCTGCTCGCCGCGAACCAGCTCGGCATCGCCGGGATCGTCTTCACGGCGATCCTGACCAGCTACAGCGACTTCGGCCGGGGGTTGGCCTCCACCGTGGTGTTCGGGCTGGTCGGGCTGGCCATCATGGCGCTGGCCTTCTTCGTGCTCGACCTGCTCACCCCCGGCAAGCTCGGTGAGGTCATCTGCTCGCCCGAGCCGCACCCGGCCGCCCGGGTCAGCGCCGCCACGCACTTCGGCGCGGCACTGATCGTCTGCGCCTGCATCGCCTGAGCCCGGCCCGTCTGGACCCGGTCGCCTGAGCCCGGTCGCTCGTCTCGCTGGGCGGGCGTTCGTGCGCGTGGCGCGCTCGTTGCGCGGGCGTTCGTGCGCGTCGCCTGGGGGCGGTCGCTGCGGGGCGTCGTACCCCGGCCGTAGCGTGCGGGGCATGAACCGCACGGACCGGCTCTACGCCCTGGTCGAGGAGCTGCGGGCGGTGTCGCCCCGGCCGCGCAGCGCCCGCTGGCTGGCCGCCCACTTCGAGGTGAGCAGCCGGACCATCGAGCGGGACATCGGCGCGCTCCAGGAGGCCGGCGTGCCGATCTGGGCCGAGCCCGGGCGCACCGGCGGCTACGTCCTGGACCGCAGTCGCACGCTGCCACCTGTCAACCTGACCGCGGCCGAGGCGGTGGCGATGGCCGTCGCGCTGCACCGGCTCGCCGGTACCCCGTTCGCCGGGCCGGGTGCCACCGCGCTGCGCAAGCTGGTAGCGGTGCTGCCGGCCGCCGACGCCGCCGAGGCGCACCGCCTCGCCGGCCGGGTGCACCTGATCGGTGACGGGCCGGCCACACCCGTCCCGGCCACCGTCGCCGGCGCGGTCACCGCGCGGCGGGTGCTGCGCATCCGGTACGCCGACCGCGCCGGCATCGACTCGGTGCGCGACGTCGAGCCGCTTGGCTACCTCGGCAACCCCCGACACTGGTATCTGCTCGCCTGGTGCCGACTGCGCGACGAGCTGCGCTGCTTCCGTACCGACCGGATCGGAGACGTCCGGGCGCTGCCCGAGGTGGTGGTCCGGGACCTCCGCCTGACGGATCTCGACATCCCCCACGAACGCGTCCGCCCGCTGAGCCTCGTCTAGCCAGGGGCGCGTCAGCCAGCGGTCCGGAGCGTGTCGGGCGCGGTCCGCCCGCGCCAACCTCCGTCGGGTGATCCGGAAACACCGACAGGACGGTGTCGCGGACGGGCCCGAAACTGCTCTGGACGACGGCAACACGCCGTCCCGGCAACTCTGGAGGCAGCACGTGTCCACGACGCCCATCACCTGGTTCGAGATCGGCACCGACCGGCCGGAGGAGGCGGAACGCTTCTACGGCGAACTGTTCGGCTGGACCTTCGAGGAGGAGGGCGCGGGTAGCGGCGGGTCCTACCGGGTGACGGGCGCCGGCGGTGACACCGGAATCAGCGGGGCGATCCGGGCGACCGACGGAACGTCCCCGAACTACGCGGTGTTCTACGCCGAGGTCGCCGACGTCGCGGAGACCTGCCGACGAGCCGAGGCAGCCGGCGGCAGGGTGTTGGTGCCGGTGCGGACGGCCCCGAGCGGCCTCACCTTGGCCCACCTGCTCGACCCGGCCGGCAACCACCTGGGCGTGTTCGCACAGCCACCCGGGCAGGGCTGACCCCTCCGGGTTGGTCCTGGTCTCGGCCCGGTCTGATCCGGTCCGCCTGGCCGCCACGCTCCCGGCCGATGATCGACTCCGTTTCCATGAAATAGCGGTGTCGGAGTGCGTGGGATACCGCGACTTCACGGAAGTCGAGTGGATCAGTGGGTCGGATACCGCGGTTTCACCGAAGTCGGGTGGATCAAGCCGCGACAGGCCGCGTCCGGCCCCGGCCCCACAGGGCGGACAGGCTCGCTGGGGCGCATCAGGGCCGGCCAGGGCGTAAAGACTGGCCGGGCGTATCAGGGCTGGTCGGGACGTATAGGACGGGCGGCGTCGGTGGTGCCGCTGGCCGTGACGTACCGGCGGGGCGTGTCAGGGACGGACGTGACACATGAGGCCGTCCAGGGCGTATCAGGGCCGGCCCCGGCTGGCCAGAACCGGCCGGGGCCGCACCCGCCGGACTACTTGCCGGGCGTGCCTTCGCCGTGGTGGATGCCGGGACCGCGGTGACCGCCATCACCGAGGCCGCCGGGGCCGGGGAAGACGCCGGCCTCGACGGCCTTGGTGATGGCGTCGGCCTGCTCCTGGGTGAGCTTGCCGTCCTTGACCGCCTGGTCCAGCCGCTCCTTGAGTGCGGCCTGCCGGTCCTCGGCGGACGGGCGCGCCGGACGATCGGCGGGCCGGTGCTGGTCGCGGACCTTCTCCAGTGCCGCGGTCACCTTGTCGGTGGGGACACCCAGCTCCTTGGCGAGCGCCTCGGCGAAGTCACCCTGCCGGTCGGCCTTCGCTCCGGGAACGGGCGCGGGAGCGGGCGCGGTGCTGGCGCTCGGGGCCGGCGTCGGAGTGTCCGCGGCGAACGCGATCGTCGGGGCGGCGACCCCCACGCCGAGGACGCCCGCGGTGGCCAGACCGGCCAGCAGGTGCTTCCTACGGATGGTGCGGGACATGCTGTCCTCCAGAAGGTCGATGATGCGGCAATGTCGTCACCGACAGTGACCGGCGATCCTGGGCGCGACCCGTGGCGACCCTGTCAGCGAGCTGACAATCAAGCGACCAGGCTGACGGACCGACGGGCGGGCCGGCAGTCGTGCGGGCGGGCCGGCAGTCGAGCGGCGGGTCGACAGGTAGGCGGCGGGCTGACGGTCGGGCGGCGGGGCTGGCAGTCGAGCGGGCGGGCGGGCAGTCGAGCGGCGGGTTGACAGGCAGGCGGCGGGCTGGCCGGCCGGGCCGACAGTCGAGCGGCGTGAGCCGACAGTCGGGCCGGCGCTCGGTGAAATCGGTTGTGTCGTCGTTGGTCGGACGGTCAGGGTTGGTGGTCGCCAACGGAGGGACACGCGAGATGACAGTCGAGATTAGGGAGATTTCGATCGCCGGGTCGGACACGGGCCCGTACGGCATCACGGTTGGGCCCGACGGCGCGTTGTGGCTGACGCTGGTCCAGGCCGGCGGCATCGCCCGCCTGGGGCCGGACGGTGAGGTCCGGACCTACCCCCTGGAGCCGGCCGGCGGCCGCCCGTTGATCATTACGACGGGACCGGACGGCGCGCTCTGGTTCACCCGCTCCGGAGACGACCGGATCGGGCGGCTCACCGTCGACGGCGACCAGCGCACGATCGCCCTGCCGGCCGGGACCGGGCCGGGCGGCATCGCGGCCGGGCCCGATGGCGCGCTCTGGTACGCCGGGATGACCTCCGACGCGATCGGCCGGGTGGACACCGGCGGTACGGTCACCGTATTTCCGCTTCCGGTGAGCGGTGGGTTCGCCTCGATGATCACCGCTGGCGTGGACGATGCGCTCTGGTTCACCCTCAACCGGGCGAACGCGATCGGCCGGATCGACCTCGACGGCCGGGTGACGCTGCACCCCTTGCCCACCGCGGACGCCGGACCGGTCGGCGTCACCCTCGGCGCGGACGGGTCCGTCTGGTTCGTGGAGATCGCGGCCGGTCAGCTCGGCCGGATCGATCCGGACGGCGTGCTCGTCGAGGTGCCGCTGCCGGACCGGGCGGCCCGTCCACACGCGATCGTGGCGGACCCGGCGGGCGGCGCGTGGTTCACCGAGTGGGGCGCCAACCGGATCGGCCACATCGACACCACCGGCCGGATCGAGAGCTACGACCTGCCCACCCCCGGAGCGGAACCCCACGGCATCACCCGAACCCCCGACGGAGTCTGGGTAGCACTTGAGATCGGCGCGGTAGCCCACCTGAGCCCGCCCACCACCTGACCCGCGGCCCAGCCGTCCCGAGCCGCGGGCTCTGGTGATCAAGAGGTTCGCGTCACGATCCGGCCCGGAAATGACCCAAACCTCTTGATCACCGGGAAAAGGGGGTGGGGGTGGGGTTACTGGACTGCGGGGGTTGTTTGCAGGGTGTTCGTGGTGGTGTCCAGGGTTGCGGTCGTGCCTACCGGGACGGTCAGCTGGTCGGGGCCGTGGCCGATGGGGAGGCCGCCGAGGACCGGTACGCCCAGGTCGCCGAGGCGTTCGGTGAGCACGTCGACGATCGTGGTGTCCCAGCCGTCGCCGCAGTCGGTGAACTGCCCGACCGCCACCCCGGCCAGCCCGTCCAACGCGCCGGCCCGGCGCAGGTGGGTAAGCATCCGGTCGACCTTGTACGGGGGCTCCTGCACATCCTCGATCAACAGCACCGCACCGGTCAGGTCGGGCAGGTCCGGCGTGCCGATCGAGGCGGCGATCAGGCACAGGTTGCCGCCGAGCAGGGTGCCGGTGGCGCGACCCGGCACGCGTACGCCGAAGGTCTCCTCGGTGGGCACCGCCTCGACGGTCACCGGCTCGGTGGTCATCAGCGCCGCGTGCAGGGACTCGGCGGAGCGCAGCGACGTCCGCTCGTCCCGCCAGGCGGCCCCCGGGCCGTGCACACCGGCCAGCCGGGCGCCCCGCCACAGGGCGAGCTGCAACGCGGTGATGTCCGAGAAACCGGCCACCACCTTCGGGTCGCGGCGGACGGCGGCCATGTCGATGGCGTCCACGATCCGCTGGGCGCCGTATCCGCCCCGGGTACAGATCACGCCGCGTACCTGCGGGTCGGCGAACGCCGCGTTCAGGTCGGCGGCCCGCAGGTCGTCGGTGCCGGCGAGGTAGCCGTGGCGGGCGTACGCGTTGGGCGCCGGCACCGGCCGCAGGCCCCACCCGGTGAGCAACTCCATCCCCCGGGCGACCCGCTCCGGTGAGGTCGGCCCCGACGGTGACACCAGCAGCACCGTGTCCCCGGGGCGCAGGACTGGTGGACGGACGGCGGCGGAATCCTCGCTGATCACAACGGCAGAGCCTAACGAGCCGCGAACGCCGGCCGTCGACGACCGCGCGGTCCAGCCGCGAACGCTCGCGCACGTCGGTCCCGAACGCCAGCGCGCGTGGCCGCGAACGCCAGCGCGCACGTCGGCCGCGAACGCTCGCGCACGGGCCGAACAATGGCGTACGGGTCGAAGCGTCCGAGCGGCGTGGGCCGTGGCGGGGCGTGGCGCTGTGGGACCTACCGGCTAGCCTCGACGCGTGGCAACCGCGCTGGTGATCGAGAACGACCCGACCGACGACGCACGCCGGTTGGGTGAGTGGCTGACCGAGGCTGGGCTGGAGCTGTGGGTGGTCCGCCCGCACGCCGGTGACGAACTCCCCGCCGACCTGGAGGGGTACGCGGCGCTCGTGGTGCTGGGCGGCGACCAGCAGGCGTACCCGCTGCCGGACGGCTCGCCCGGCGCACTGTGGTTCCCGGCCGTGGAGGGGCTGCTGCGCAAGGCCGTCCGGTACCGGGTGCCCACCCTGGCCGTCTGCCTGGGCGCGCAGTTGCTCGCCACCGCGCACGCCGGGCTGGTCGAGCGGAGCCCGTCCGGGCCGGAGATCGGGCCCGGCGTGGTCGGTCGGCGCGATGCCGCCGACGGCGATCCGCTGTTCCGGTACGTGCCGCTGATCCCGGACGTGCTCCAGTGGCACTCCGACGAGATCACCGAGCTGCCCCGGGGCGCCACCCTGCTGGCGGCCTCCACCCGGTATCCGCACCAGGCGTTCCGGCTCGGCGACCGGGCCTGGGGGCTGCAGTTCCACATCGAGTGCGACACCGCGATGATCGCCGACTGGGCCACCGACTCGGCCCAGCTCGCCGAGCTGGGCTACGACCCGGAGCTGGTCGTGGCGGCCTGCGACGCGGTGATGGTCGACGTCGAGGAGGTCTGGCAGCCGTTCGCCGCCCGATTCGCGGCGCTGGCCCTCGGCGAGCTGGACGACAGTACGACGCGGCGCGGCCTGCCGCTGCTCGGGCACTGATGAGCAGGCCGACGAGGGCGCCGGGCCGGCTCGCCCGCTACGGCTTCGGGGTCGCCGACGGCGACGGCGGAGCCCGGGCCGCCGACCTGCTCGGCCCGGACGGGTTGGGCCTCTGGCAGCCGGTCGAGCAGGAGCCGGTCGACGAGACGGCCGCGGAACTGCTCGCCGCGCTGTCCCGGGCCGCCGACCCGGATCTGGCGCTCCGCCAACTGCACCGCATCGTCGAGGCCGAAGGCCGTGCCCGCGCCGCCGGCACCGCCAGCGGCGGCACGACGGCCGGCACCGCGGCCGGCACGACCGCCGGCACCGCGGCCAGGACGACCGGCGGTACGAGCGCCGGCACCGCGGCCGGCACGACCGCCGGCACCGCGGCCGGCACGAGCGCCGGCACGATCGGCGGCTCCCGGCTGATCGCGGAGCTGCACGCCGATCCCGGGCTGCGGCGTCGACTGATCGCCGTCCTGGGCGCGTCGTCGGCGCTCGGTGATCATCTGGTGGCGAACCCGGAGCACTGTCTGGCGCTGCGCACCGCCCCGGACGGGCTCGCCCCGATCGCCGAGGGTCGACTGGAACCGGACGGCGACGGCAACCCCGTGGCGGTGCTGCGGACCGCGTACCGGCTGGCGTTGCTGCGGATCGCGGCGGCCGACCTCACCGGCGGCCGGGCGCTGGAGCAGACCATGGCGGCGCTGTCGGCGCTGGCCGACGCGACGCTGGCCGCGGCGTACGAGATCGCTGTCGACGAACTGGCGGAGGGCACCGAGCGGCCCCGGCTGGCAGTGGTGGCGATGGGCAAGTGCGGCGGCGGCGAACTGAACTACGTCTCCGACGTGGACGTGATCTTCGTGGCGGCCGAGGACGCCGACCTGCCCGCCGCGACAGTGGTGGCGGCCCGGCTGATCAACATCTGTGGACTTGTCGCGTGGCCGGTGGACGCCGCGCTGCGCCCCGAGGGCAACCGGGGCCCGCTGGTGCGCACCCTCGCCAGCCACCTGGCCTACTACCGGCGGTGGGCGCGCACCTGGGAGTTCCAGGCGCTGCTCAAGGCCCGTCCCGCCGCCGGTGACCTGCCGGTGGCCCAGGAGTGGATCGACCAGCTCGCGCCGCTGGTGTGGCGGGCCGCCGAACGACCCGAGGCGGTCGAGGACGTCCGTGCGATGCGCCGCCGGATCATCGACCACATTCCGCCCAAGGAGCTGGAGCGCGAGATCAAGCGCGGTCCCGGCGGGCTGCGCGACATCGAGTTCGCCGTCCAGCTCCTGCAACTCGTACACGGGCGCGGCGACGAGACGCTGCGACCGCCGGGCACCATCCCGGCGCTGCGCGCGCTTGTCGCCGGCGGCTACGTCGGCCGCGCCGACGGCGAGGCGCTGCTGCGCGGCTACCGCTTCCTGCGCACCGTCGAGCACCGCCTCCAGTTGCAGGGCCTGCGCCGTACGCACACCGTGCCCACCGAGCCGTCCGCGCTGCGCTGGCTGGCCGCCGCGCTGGGCTACACGGCCACGCCGGGGCGCAGCGCCGTGGAGAGCTTCCGGGCCGAGTGGGTCACCCACGCCACCGAGGTACGCCGACTGCACGCCAAGCTGCTCTACCGGCCGCTGCTGGAGTCGGTGGCCCGGGTGCCGGCCGACGGGCTGCGGCTCACCCCGGAGGCGGCCCGGCACCGGTTGGAGATCCTCGGGTTCGCCGACCCGGCAGGGGCGCTGCGTCACCTTCAGGCGCTCACCGGCGGGGTGAGCCGCACCGCGGCCATCCAGCGGACCCTGCTGCCGGTGCTGCTGAGCGAGTTCGCCGACGCGCCGGAGCCGGACCGGGGGCTACTCAACTACCGCAAGGTCTCCGACAAGCTGGGCAGCACACCCTGGTACCTGCGGCTGCTGCGCGACGGCGGTCCCGTCGCCCGGCGGCTGGCCCGGGTCCTGGCCCTCTCCCGGTACGTCGCCGACCTGCTCGCCCGCGACCCGGAGGCGCTGCGGCTGTTGGCCGAGGAGAACGAGCTGGCGCCACGCCCCCGCGAGATCCTCCGGGAGGGCTTCCTGGCGGCGGCGGCCCGACACACGGACCCGGTCGAGGCGACCCGCGCGGTGCGGGCGCTGCGCCGACGGGAACTGGTCCGGGTGGCGTGCGCCGACGTGCTCTGCCACGCGGGCGCGCTCGCCCCCACCCCGAGCCGGCCGGACGGCACGAACCGGCCGGCCCCGGGCCTGGCCGACATCACCGAGGTCGGTACGGCGCTCTCCGACGTCACCGACGCCACTCTCGCCGCCGCGCTGCGCGCCGCCCGGGCCAGCCAGCCGGCCCCGGAGGGGCTGCGGTTCGCGGTGATCGGGATGGGTCGGTTGGGCGGGTACGAGTCGAACTACCTCTCCGACGCCGACGTGCTCTTCGTCTACGACCCGCCCGCCGACAGCAGCGAGAGCGCCGCCAGCGCCGCCGCGCACGCGATCGCCGAGGAGTTGCGGCGACTGCTCGGGGTGCCCGCGCCCGATCCGCCGCTCGGCGTCGACGCCGACCTGCGTCCGGAGGGCCGGCAGGGTCCGCTGGTGCGCAGCCTCGCCGCGTACGCGCAGTACTACGCCCGCTGGTCGCGGGTGTGGGAGGCACAGGCGTTGCTGCGGGCACGGTTCGTCTGCGGCGACGCCGATCTGGGCGCCGAGTTCGAGGCGATGATCGAGCCGGTGCGCTACCCGGCGGACGGGCTGACCCGCGAGCAGGTAGTGGAGATCCGCCGGATCAAGGCCCGGGTGGAGACGGAGCGGCTGCCGCGCGGCGCCGACCCGGCGACCCACACCAAGCTGGGCCGGGGCGGGTTGGCCGACGTGGAGTGGGCGGTCCAGCTCGTCCAGCTCCGGCACGCGGGCGCGGTTCCGGCGCTGCGTGGCACGCGTACCCTCGATGTCCTCGCGGCGGCCGAGCGGGCCGGCCTGATCGACCCGGCGGACGCCGCGGAGATGGCCGCCGGCTGGTCCCTGGCCGCGCAGGTCCGCAACGCGCTGATGCTGGTCCGGGGTCGCGCCGGTGACCAACTGCCCCGGCACGGGGTGGAGCTGGCCGGGGTGGTCCGGCTGCTCGGCCGCGACGACCCGGGGGAGTTCCTCGACGAGTACCTGCGCACCGGCAGGCGCTCCCGCGCGGCCGCCCAGCGGGTGCTCGAAGCGTAGGGCCCTCAACTGCCGACTGTGTATTCGCCGGCGCGGGGCACGGTGACTGTGGTCCAGTCCCCGTCGGCGGTGACCGTGGCGTCGCCGGACGCGACGAGCCAACGGCTGTGGCGGATGCGGACCGCGACCGGGCCGGCGGTCGGTGCCCGGAAGGTCACCGCCGCGCCGTCGGCGCGGACCAGTTCGGCGGGCGCGGCGACAAGCGGCGTCGGGTCGGCCACCGCCCAGACCCGCCAGTGCGCGCCGGACCAGACGGGCGTCAGGTACGGCAGGCCGCCCTCGACCAGCTCCGCCTCGGCCCGTCCCACCCAGGACAGCGGGGCGTCCGGCACCGCCACGTACTGCACGGCGTTCTCCGCCAGCCACGCCCGGTAGCTCGCCGGGGTCAGCGGCACGCCGGTGCCCGCCGCGCCCGGCACGGTGGTGAAGAACAGCGGGTTGCGGTCGATGTCGGCCTGTCGCAGCCAGCCCCGGGCCAGCGGGACCTCGCCGAGGCGGGCCGCCTCCCAGTAGTTGCGCGTCGGCGGCACCTCGACCCGGCCGGTGAGCCGCTGCCCGGCCAGGAACGCGCGCAGCGGCGCGTGGTAGCCGGGCGCGCTTGTCGGATCGCCGATGCCGCGCAGGTCGGCGGGGACCACCGGCGGCTGCCACCCGCAGACGGCCACCAGCAGGGCGGTCAGGGCCACCGCGCCCAGCAGCCGTGCGCGGCGGGTCGGCCCGGCGCCGGCGGCCGGGCGGCGGGCCAGGCGGGCGGCGAGCCAGGCCGGCGGCCGGGCGGCGGCAGCGAGGAGCGGCAGCGCGAACATCGTCGCCAGCCGTGTCGCGTTCAACCCCACCGGGGTGTGCACCGCCGCGGCGGCGAGCACCCCGGCGGCGGCGAGGAGCGCGCCGAACCGCACCTGCCGGTACGCCACAAGCGCCGCCACCACCAGGCTTGTCACCACCGCGCGCAGGGTGTCGGTGCGGCTGATGTTCATCCAGCCGCCGTCGCCGAAGAGCAGCGCGGTCGTGGCGAGGGGCACGGCCGCCGCGACACCGAGCGTCAGACCGTCGGCGTAGCGACGGGTGAGCAGCAGCGCCGCGCCCGCCAGGCCGACGAACAGACCCGCCACCGGGCTCGTCGCCGACGCGAGCAGCGCGCAGGCGGCGGCGAGCGCGAGCTGCGGCACCCTGGTCGGGCGGGCGAGCGTGAGCGCGAGCAGCGCGGCAAGCCCGAACGCCACCCCAAGGGCGTACGTCACCCGGCCGGAGACCAGGTTTCCGGCAAGCGTGACCACGCCGACCAGACTGCCCAGCAGTGGTCGGGGCACCGGACCGCGGACCAGCAGCGCGGCAAACGCGGCGGCCGACGCCACGAGGGCCAGCGCACCTGTCACCCGCACGCCGAGCACCGCCATCACCGGCTGGGACACCAGGCTGTAGCCGAACTGCTGCACCCCGCCGTACCAGCGCAGATCGATCGCTGTCGGGCCGTGGGCGGCGAAGAAGTCCGAGCGGGCGACCTGCGCGGCGAGGTCCGAGCCCATCAGCGGCAGGGCCAGCCAGAGCGCGCCGAGCACGACTGCGGAACCGGTGGCCACCGCCACCACCCGACTGCGCCGCATGCCCACCTCCGTACCGCGACAACCGTACTGGCAGCATGTCCGGCGTGCCTCACCACCTCGCGCGCTGGACCGGACTGGCGGGCTCGGCGTTGCTCGCCGTCGCCGCGTTCCTCGGCGGCGCCCTGCCCGGGTCGCCCCTGCGCTCCACCCCGGTCAGCATCTGGCAGGGCCCGCACGGGCCACTGGTCCTCGTCGCATGGTTGCTCGGCACCGCGCTGCTGGGGTACGCCTGGTGGTCGCTGCGCGACAGCGTGCCGTCGACCCGCTGGGCGCTTGTCACCATCGGGCTGTGGCTGCTGCCGGTGCTGATCGCGCCGCCGCTGGCCAGCCGCGACGTCTACGCGTACGCCTGCCAGGGCGCCAGCTACGCCGCCGGGATCAACCCGTACGAGCAGGGCGTCTCGGCGCTGCCCTGCCCCTGGTTGGACACGATCTCCTACATCTGGCGCGACACCCCGGCGCCGTACGGGCCGCTGTTCGTGGTGCTCTCCGGCGCGGTGGTCAAGGCCACCGGCTCGTTGACCGGCGCGATCGTGGTGTTCCGGCTGATCGCCGTGGCGGGGGTGGCGCTGACCGCGGCCAGCCTGCCGGTGCTGGCCCGACGAGCCGGCGTACCGGCCGGTCGGGCCGTCTGGCTGACGCTCGCCTGCCCGCTCGTCGCCGTGCACCTGGTGGGCGGCGCGCACAACGACGCCCTGATGGTCGGCCTGCTGGTCGCCGGGCTGGCGGTGATCGCCTCCCGACCCGGACGCCCCGGCCCGCTGCTCGCCGGTGGCGTGCTGCTCGGCCTGGCCGCCGCGATCAAGGTGACGGCGCTTGTCGTGGTGCCCTTCGCGGCGCTGGCCGCGATCGTCGGCGGGTACTCGATCCGCGCGCTGATCCGTCACGGCGGGTGGGTGGTCGGCGCCGCGGTAGCCGTCGTCGTCGGGGTGACCTTCGCGGCGGGACTGGACTTCGGCTGGGTCGGCGGCCTGGCCCGGGGCGGCGACGTGATCGCCTGGACGTCGCCGTCGACCGCGGTCGGGCAGACAGTCGGCTACCTGGCGGTGCCCTTCGGCGGGCACGTCGACGCCCTCCCGGCCACCCGGGGGATCGGCATGGCCGTGCTGGCGCTGCTGCTGGTGTGGCTGTGGTGGCGGGCCCGCACCCGGGAGCCGCTGTGGCACGCCGCCCTGGCGCTGGCCGCCACTGTCGCCCTCGCGCCGCTGTTCCACCCCTGGTACTGGATCTGGCCCCTCGCGGTGCTCGCGGCCACCGCTCGACGTACCGGATGGTTCACGGTGGTCGCGCTTGTCGCGTCGTTCCTGGTGCTGCCGGACGGCACCGGGCTGCCCCGGTTCACCAAGTCGGTCGGTGCGCCGCTGATGACGCTGTTGGTGATCGTGCTGGTCATCCGGTTGGTACGGTCGGCTCGGGCGGCCCGTCAGCCGGTCGCCGCCGACTGAGGGGGACGGTGCGCCGGTGACCGAACCCGGCGCGCGCCTCTCCCGGTACGGGGGCCTGGCCGGCGCGATCCTGCTCACCGTCGCCGGGTACCTCGGTGGAGCGCTGCCGGACGCCCCGCTGGGCGCGACACCTGTGTCGATCTGGCGAGCCCCGGGCGGCCCGGCGACGCTCACCTGCTGGCTCATCGGCACGGCGCTGCTGGTCGGGGCCTGGTGGTCGCTGCGCGCCGGGGCGCCGTCGGGCCGGTGGGCGTACGTCACCGCCGGGCTGTGGATCCTGCCGCTGCTTGTCGCGCCGCCGCTGGGCAGCCGGGACGTCTACTCGTACGCCTGTCAGGGCTGGACGTACGCGCGCGGCGTCGACCCGTACGCGGTTCCGGTGGCGGCGGCCGGCTGCCCGTGGCTGGACGCGGTGGCGCCGATCTGGCGGGACACGCCCGCTCCGTACGGGCCGGTCTTCGTGCTGCTCGCGGCGCTCGCGGTGGGTGTCGGTGGTGGGCTCACCGGGACTGTCGTGGCGCTGCGGGTCATCGCCGTGGCGGGCCTGCTGCTGGCCGCGTTCTGCCTGCCCGGCCTGGCGCGGGCGGCGGGCGTGCCGACCCGTCGTGCCGCCTGGTTGGCGCTGGCCGCCCCGGTGATCGGCGTGCACCTGGTGGGCGGGGCGCACAACGACGCCGTGATGCTCGGGCTGCTGCTGTGCGGGCTGCTGGTGGCGATTCGGCGACCGGGTCGACCGGCGGCGCTGCTCGTCGCCGGGGCACTGCTCGGCCTGGCGGTCACGGTGAAGGCCACCGCCGTGGTGGTGACGCCGTTCGCCGCGCTGGCCGCGGTGCACGGCCGGCACACCGTACGGGCGCTGCTGCGCGACGGCGGCTGGCTGGCCGGCGGGCTGCTGGCCGCGCCGCTTGTCACCTCGGCGCTGTCCGGCCTCGGGTTCGGCTGGGTGGGCGGGCTGACCCGCAGCGGCGACTCCGAACAGTGGACGTCACCGCCCACCGCCGTCGGCCTGGTGGTGGACTACGTCGGCGCGCTGGCCGGGCGAGACCCGCAGGCGGTGCCTGTGGTCCGGGCGGTGGCGCTGCTGCTGCTCGCGGTCCTGCTTGTGGTCCTGTGGTGCAGGGCCTGGCGGGACCTGCGGGCCTCGGGTGATCCGGCCCTGGCCCGCCGTTGGTCGGGTCCAGGTAGCTCAGCCCGCCCCTGGGTCACGCTGCACGGCGCCGGCCTGGCCCTGGCCGCCACCGTGACCCTGTCCCCGGTCTTCCACCCCTGGTACGCGACCTGGCCGCTGGCGCTGCTCGCGCTCACCGCCACCCGCACCACGTGGTTCCTGCTGCCGGCCGGGGCGGCGACCTTCCTGGCCCTGCCCGACGGCACCAACCTGGCCCGCTTCACGAAGGCCCCGGGCGCGGTGGCGATGACCGCCCTGGTCCTGTTCCTGCTCCTCCGGATCCGGCACCACGGACACCAGCGCTCGCCCGCTGGTCACGATCGCGCTCGAACATGGTTGTAGTGGCATCGGCGAACCGCCGAGGCCACTACTTCCTGGATCGAGCACGATCTTCGAACGGTCAGCGGTGGGGGTTCCAGGTCGGGTCAGGGGTGGAGGTCCGGCCCAGTCGGGCGCGTACGGCGAGTGCCACCGGTAGCAGGGCGGGGCCGACAACTGCCACCAGGCCGGCCGTCGCGGCCAGCGCCGTCCAGCTCGGAGCGAACGCGGCAGGCACGCCGTCCGCCGCCCCGGCCAGCGGTTGCAGGGCCAGCAGGCCCACCGGGGTGAGCAGGATCAGGGTCGCCCAGCCGCCCCGGTGGTCGCCGCGCAGCGCCAGTCCCAGGGCGAGCAGCACCGCCACCACGAGCATCGCCACGGCGGCGCTCTGCAACATCACCGCACTATCCGAGCGGTAGGTCCAGGCGAAACTGTCCCACGCCGAGCTCACCGCGAACGCCAGGCCGGCGACGGCGGCGACCAGCGGCGTCACCCGCAGCGACACCTGCCGATCGCGGGAGACGCCGAGCGCCACCAGCCCCAGTCCGACCTGGGGAAGCAGCACGAACAGCGGCGGGCGGGGCAGGCCGGTGAGCGCGGCGGCGGGGACGAGCGCGACCGTGAGGAGCACCGCGACCGCGACCGCGCGTCGGTGCCACCGGCCGGGTGTCAGCGCCTGCGCCGCCGCGGCGAGCAGCCAGCCGACCCACGTCACCATGCCGAGCGACACGAACGGCCCGACCGACGGCTCACCGAAGCCCGGCGGTGCGGGGCGCAGTTCGAGCACCGTCCACATGCCGGCGAGCGTGCTGGCGGTGAGCAGGGCCACGGCGGCCGCGAGGCGTACGCCAGGCATCAGGTCGGTCGCGCCGGTGACGCGTACCCGCTGGCGGAGCCCGCCGCGCAGGAGGTCCGCGGCGTCCGCGGGGGAGGGCCAGCGGCGACCCGGCGCGGCCAGGTCCAGGTAGGTGCCGACGATCTCGGCGCCGCGCGAACGCCGGTACTCGACGGGGTACGCGCGCAGCAGTCGCAGGTAACGGCGCTCCAGGTCGGTCATGCCAGCCCTCCGGCCACACGCGGGGTGATCGGCCGGGTGGTGCGAGCGCGCCGGGCCAGCCGGGCGGTGGCGGCCTCGACGTTGCGCCGGAGCCGCTCGGTCTCGGCGCCCAGGGTGGCGTCGCCGGCGGGGGAGAGCCGGTAGTAGCGGCGCAGCCGACCGTCCACCACCTCCTCCCGGTCGACCTCGACCAGACCGGCGTCGACAAGCCGGTCGAGCGCGCCGTAGAGGGTCCCCGGGCGGAGCGTCACCCGCCCGTCGGACAGGGCGGTGACCTCGCCGATCAGCCCGTAGCCGTGCAGCGGCTCGCCGGCGAGCGCGGTGAGGATCAGGAACGTGGGTTCCCGCAGGGGTGTGTCCATGGCGTCCAATATAACGGACGCGAAGGTATTCCGGTGTCCGATAGGTCAGCGCGGCGGGCGGAAAGCAGCCGGGCCGGCTCCGCGTACGCGGAGCCGGCCCGGCCGGTGGTGCGGGGACTGCTCAGCAGCCGTAGTACTGCTCAGCAGCCGTAGTACTGCTCAGCAGCCGTAGTACTGCTCAGCAGTCGTAGTACTGCTCAGCAGTCGTAGTACATCGCGAACTCGTGCGGGGTCGGGCGCAGGCGCACCGGGTCGACCTCGTTGGCGCGCTTCCAGTCGACCCAGGTGGAGATCAGGTCGGGGGTGAAGACGCCGCCGTCGAGCAGGTAGTCGTGGTCGGCCTCGAGCGAGTCGAGCACGGCCGGCAGCGAGCCCGGCACCTGCTTGACGTCGCCCCACTCCTCCGGCGGGAGGTCGTAGAGGTCCTTGTCGATCGGCGTCGGCGGCTCGATCTTGCTCTTGATGCCGTCCAGGCCGGCCATCATCATGGCCGAGAAGGCCAGGTAGACGTTTGCCGACGGGTCCGGAACGCGGAACTCGACGCGCTTGGCCTTCGCGTTGCTGCCGGTCACCGGGATGCGGGTGCAGGCGGAGCGGTTGCGCTGCGAGTAGACCAGGTTGACCGGAGCCTCGTAGCCGGGCACCAGACGGCGGTACGAGTTGACCGTCGGGTTGGTGAAGGCCAGCAGCGACGGCGCGTGGTGCAGCAGACCGCCGATGTACCAGCGGGCCATGTCGGACAGACCCGCGTAGCCGGTCTCGTCGTAGAACAGCGGCTCACCGTTGAGCCAGAGGCTCTGGTGGGTGTGCATGCCGGAGCCGTTGTCGCCGAAGAGCGGCTTGGGCATGAAGGTCGCGGTCTTGCCGTTGGCCCACGCCTCGTTCTTCACGATGTACTTGAAGAGCTGAAGCTGGTCACCGGCGTGCAGCAGGGTCGAGAACCGGTAGTTGATCTCGGACTGGCCGGCGGTGCCCACCTCGTGGTGCGAGCGCTCCACGTTGAAGCCGGTGTCGACGAGCCGGCGCACGATCGAGTCACGCAGGTCGGCGTAGTGGTCGACCGGCGGCACCGGGAAGTAGCCGCCCTTGTACGCGGTCTTGTAACCGAGGTTGCCGCCCGCCTCATCGCGGCCGGTGTTCCAGGCGCCCTCGATCGAGTCGATGTAGTAGAACGACTGGTGCGCCGAGGTCTCGTGGCGGATCGAGTCGAAGATGTAGAACTCCGCCTCGGCGCCGAAGTAGGCGGTGTCGGCGATGCCGCTCGCCGCCAGGTACGCCTCGGCCTTCTTCGCCACGTTGCGCGGGTCGCGGCTGTACGCCTCGCGGGTGAACGGGTCGTGGATGAAGAAGTTGAGCGCGAGGGTCTTCTGCGCCCGGAACGGGTCGATGAACGCGGTGGCGACATCCGGGAGCAGGAGCATGTCCGACTCGTGGATCGCCTGGAAACCGCGGATCGACGAACCGTCGAACGCGAGGCCGTCGGTGAAGAGGTCGTCGTTGACGGACTCGACCGGCAGGTTGAAGTGCTGCATCACGCCGGGCAGGTCACAGAAACGAACGTCGACGAACTTCACGTCCTCGTTCTTGAGGTATCGCAGCAGTTCCTCGGGATTGGCGAACACACATCCTCCTGGCACGTCCACGGGGTGGCTAGGCTTCTGGCGACGCTAGGGCCGAGCGGTTGCCCGGCCATGTCTCCGGTGTTTCTGCCGTGTTACGTCCCTCGCGGAGCGTCAGCGACGCTCCTGTCCACGCACTCAGCCTGCACGAACGGCGTACCGGCTGTGCCAGTGTAATGACACTTGATGCCATTCGCCCGAATCGGCACGCAGTGGTGACGGCGCTCCGAGGCGCGGATCCGGTCGCGGATACCCTTGATCGCTGTGACAGGTCCGCACGTCCCGGCAGCGCCGGCCACCGACCCCACCTTCACCCCACCGAGCCTCGGTAGGCGCTTCGGCGCGCTGATCATCGACTGGGTGCTGTGCCTGCTGGTGGCCAACATCTTCGCCGACCCGGTACGCGACGGCTGGGCGCCGGTGCTGGTGCTGATCCTGGAGTACGGCATCTTCCTCGGCCTCTTCGCCCAGACGCCGGGCATGTACATCACCAAGGTCCGCTGCGTGAACTGGCACGACGGCGGCCGGATCGGCCTGCCCCGCGCGCTGGCCCGGGGCGTGCTGCTGGCGCTCGTCGTCCCCGCGCTGATCATGGACGAGCACCGTCGTGGCGTGCACGACCGCCTCGTCGACTCGGTCATCGTCGACGCCCCCCGCGGCTGACGCGCCCGACACCCGGACTCCCGCGCCCCCACCACACCGATGGGGCCTCGCTGGCCGGCTCGGCGGGCACCTCGGCAGCGCGCCTGTCGAGGGCCCGCATCCCGGAGGCCGGCCTCGGCAAGATCCGCGCAACATCGGGGATATTGCTGTCTCCCGCGCGTCGGAGGCAGCAACATCGGGGATATTGCGCAGATCTTGGGCGCGGGGCGCGGGGCGCGGGGCGCGGGGCGCGGGGCGCGGGGCGCGGGGCGCGGGGCGCGGGGCGCGGGGCGCGGGGCGCGGGGCGCGGGGCGCGGGGCGCGGGGCGCGGAAAGAGCCGGACCCGTCCGGGGCCGGCTCTTTCACGCGTACACCTTTGGGGTCAGCGGCCCCGCGACTGGCGGGAGGCGCCCGGCGGCCGCATGTTCTTGGGGATCGCGCCCTTGGGCATCTGCGGCCGGGCGGTGAGCGCCTTGAGTCGCTTGTCCAGCGCGTTGACGTCCTTGCCGTTGAGCGCGCGGGGCAGCCGCAGCAGCGTCGTCCGCAGCTTGCGGATCGGCAGCTCGCCCTCCTGCTGACCGATCACGTAGTCGTGCAGCGGTGCGGAGCCGATGACCTTGGCCAGCCGCCGCTTCTCCTGCCCGAGCAGGCCGCGCACCCGCTGCGGGTTGCCCTCGGCCAGCAGGATCACGCCCGGCCGGCCGATCACCAGGTGGACCATGTCCATCTGGGTGGTCGAGCTGACGGCCGGGGTGACCCGCCAGTCGCCGCGCATGTTGTCCATGATCTGCGCCGCCGCGCCGGGCTGCCCCTCGGCGGCGTTCATCATCGCCGCGTTGGACCGCAGGTTGAGCACGATCAGCACCGCGAGCAGGGCGAACAGGATGCCCAGCGGCAGCCAGATCCAGCTCCAGAGGATCACCGCGACCACGGTGAGCGCGAGCGGGATGAGCACCGCTGCGGCGACCAGCGGCGCAAACCACCGATCCTGCTTGGCGGTGAACTGGAACACCATCCCGATCTGCTTCAGCCGCTGGCCGAACGAGACCTTCTCCTGGGGCTTTGCCATGCCGCAGAGTCTAGTGGTCCCCGCCGGCCCCGTTGATCCGCGTCCGGGTGCTGGCCGGCTGAGTACCTTACGTCGCCTCAGGCGCCCCGACCGGGCGGGTAAGGAGGGTGCGGCGGGACAAGATGAGGCGGTGTGCCCATGCCCGGACGGGGCCTTCGCGCGAAGAGTCGTCAGCAGAGACGACGACGCGACGAAGGAGCCCGACATGTTCGGCAACGACGTGGATTTCCTGCTCTCCCTGCACCGTACGCACACCGCTGAGCTGCGGGCCGAGGCTGCGGCGGACCGACTGGCCCGGTCGGTGCCGCGCCGCGCCGGTCGTACCTGGCTGGGCCGCCGCCAGCCGGCCCGCCGCCCGGGCGACGACCGCCGGTGACCTCGACCGCCGCACCCACCGCGCCGGGCGGACCCGGGTCCGAGCCGCCTGCCGGTCGGCACGACGAACGGGGGCCCGGGTCCGGACCGTCAGCCGGCGGACCCGGGTCCGTGCCGCCGGCCGCTCGGCTCGGGTCCGGGGCGGCGGGCCCGTCGTCGCGTCGCCGGCCGATCGGCGGGACCGGTGTTCCGTCCGGTCATGGCATGCTCGGTTCCGTGACCGTACGTGCCGCCAGTTCCGTTCTCGTCGGCCGCCAGCGTGAGATCACGACGCTGCGGGACGCGCTGGGCCGGGCCGGGAAGGGCGAGCCGGCCACAGTCCTGGTCGGTGGCGAGGCGGGCGTGGGCAAGACCCGGCTGCTGGAGGAGTTCGCGGCCGGGGCCGCCGCCGCGGGCGCTCGGGTGCTCGTCGGGCAGTGCCTGGAGCTGGGCGAGGCGGGCCTGCCGTTCGCGCCGTTCGCCGCGGCCCTGCGCGCGGTGCTGCGGGCCGACGGCGCCGAGGTCTTCGCCGGCTACGAGGCGGAGTTCGCCCGCCTGCTGCCGGAGCTGGGCCGGATGCCGGCGGGGCTGGCCGCGCCGAGCGTACGACCACTCACCGACGCCCCCCGCGGCTACCTGTTCGACCTGGTCGCCGAGCTGTTCCAGCGGCTCGCCGACGCCCGGCCGCTGCTGCTGATCATCGAGGACCTGCACTGGGCGGACCGCTCCACCCGGGACCTGATCGGTTTCCTGGTCCGGGCCGTGCGGCCGGGGCGACTGCTGCTGGTCTGCACCTACCGCACCGACGAGTTGCAGCGCGGCCATCCGCTGCGTCCGTTCCTCGCCGAGCTGGACCGGGCACGCGATGTCGAGCGGGTCGAGCTGGGTCGGCTGGACCGCGACGGCACCGGCGCGATCCTCGCCGACCTGCTCGGCGGCGAGCCGGCCCCCCGTGCCGTCGACGACATCCACGACCGTACGCAGGGCAACCCCTTCTTCATCGAGGAGTTGGCCGTCGCCGGCTCCCCGCTGGGCTGCGCGGCGCTGCCCGAGACGCTGCGCGACCTGCTGCTGGCCCGGGTGGACCGGTTGCCCGAGCCGGCCCAGCGGGTGCTGCGGATCGCCGCGGCCGGCGGCACCCGCTTCGCCCACGGTCTGCTCGCCGAGGTCGCCGGCCTGCCCGAGGCCGAGCTGGAGGACGCGTTGCGCGCCGCCGTCGCCGCCCAACTGGTGGTGGCCGACCACGACGGCGACTACGAGTTCCGGCACGCGCTGGTCCGCGAGGCCGTGCACGACGAGTTGCTGCCCGGTGAGCACGCCCGACTGCACGCGCGGTTCGCCGCCGCGATCGAGGCCCAGCCGCACCTGGTCGTCGCCGGCCGCGCCCCGGCCGAGATCGCCCACCACTGGCACGCGGCGCACGATCACCCCCGTGCCCTGGTCGCCGCGCGGGTCGCGGCCTGTGCCGCCGCCGACCGGTACGCCTACGCCGAGCAGCGTCGACTGCTGGAGCGGGCGTTGGAGCTGTGGGAGCTGGTGCCCGACGCGGCCGACCTGCTCGGCATGGACCACCTGGCGTTGCTGGAGCAGACCCTGGACGCGGCGGTGACCGCAGGCGACTTCAGTCGGGCCATCACGTTGACACGTGCCGGACTGGCCGAGGTGGACGCCGACGCCGAGCCGCTGCGTGCCGCCCGCCTGCTGGACCAGCGGGGCCGACTGATGGCCCTGCTCGGCAAGAGCGACGGCAGGCGGGAGCTGGACGAGGCGTACCGCCTGGCGGCCGGCGGGCCCCTCGGGGTGGAGCGCGTCCGGCTGCTGGCCGACATCGCCGCCCACCTGGTCAAGATCGATCCTGAGCAGGCGGCCCGGGTCGCCGCCGAGGCGAGCACGGACGCCGAGACGCTCGGTGAGGAGCTGGTCCTGCTGCCCACGCGGATCGCCCTGCTCTGCCGCCAGCAACACGGGGACCGGCTGGCCGAGTTGGGCAGGGCCGAGACCGTGGCCGAGGCGGCCGGGGACACGGCGGCTCTCGTGCTGGTCAAGGTGTTCCAGTCGGACGTGCTCGGCGAGCTGGGCCGCTACGCCGAGTCGGCGCAGGCGGCCGAGGCCGGGCTGGCCGAGGCGCGGCGGGTGGGGATCGGCCGCTCGACCGGTGCGTACCTGCTGTCCAACCGGGCCGAGGCGCTCATCGCGCTGGGTCGGTGGGACGAGGCCGAGAAGGTCTGCGCGGAGGCCGCCCGGATCGACCTGTCAGGCGTCACCGGGCTGCACTGGCTGCAGTTGGGCGCCGGGCTGCGGCTGGCGCGGGCGCACCCGGGCGCCGACGAGATGGTCGACCGGGCGTTGGCCTTCCTCGGCCGGCCCTACCTGTGGCCGAATCACCGGCTGCCCCTGCACGAGCTGGGCATCGAGGCGGCGCTGGCCGCCGACGACAAGGTCGAGGCGGTACGCGCGGCCCGTGTCGCGGTGGCCGACGACAGCCTGCCGCACCTGCCCCGCGAGGGTTGGCCGGTGCTGAGCGCCGGGGCGCGTACCGCCGCCCGGGTGGGTGACGGGGAGCTGGGCGCCGCCGTCGCCGCGCTCGCGGCCGACCTGCCGACGCGGCACCCGGCCGCACGGGCGCACGCCGCCCAGGTCAGCGCCCTGCTGGCGGCCGACGACGAGGCGTTGCCGGCGTGGCGGGAGGCGGTGCTGGCGTGGCGGGCCGACGGGCAGCCGTACCCGCTGGGTCGGGCGTTGGTGGCGCTGGCCGAGGCCGCCGCCGCGGCCGGCGAGCGGGACGAGGTGTCGGCGGCGGTCACCGAGGCCGCGGGGATCGCCCGGCTGCTCGGCGCGACGCCGCTGGCCGAGACGGCTGCCACCCTGGCGCGGCGGGTCGGCCTGCGCGGGACGGGCACCGGCGGTGCCGGGGCCGATCTGCTGACGTCCCGGGAACGGGAGGTGCTGCGGCTGGTCGCCGAGGGGCACAGCAACAGCCGGATCGCCGAGCGGTTGTTCATCTCACCGAAGACGGCAAGCGTGCACGTCTCCCGGATCATCGCCAAGCTGGACGTCACCAACCGGGGCGAGGCCGCCGCGCTGGCCCACCGTCTCGGCCTGCTCGCCGAGCCCGCCGCGCCCCGCTGACGGCGGCGCGGTCTCCTCAGCCGCGCGGCAGGTAGATCCGCCAGCCGTCGACGGTGACCAGGTCCAGGTCGCCCGGGCCGGCGCCGAGCCGCTCGTCGAGCCGGGCCGCCAGCGGCGAGCCGGTCGGCGCGACCCAGGCCGGCGCCGCCGCGCGGTCCACCTCGCGGCGGTACGCGGGGTAGCGGTCGAAGCCGGGGCGCAGGGTGTCGTCGACGACCGCGCAGACCACCTCCTCGGCGGTGGCGAAGGTGAGGCGGTTGCAGGTCCAGTAGCCGGCGCGCACGTGTCGTACACCCAGGTGGCGCAGCGTGGCCACCAGCTCGTCGTGCCGGGCCTCGGCGGCCCGGGTCGCCGAGGCGGTCCGCACCGCCTCAATGGTGGCGTGGGCCGCGGTGACGAGCGTGGCGGCGAGGACGACGAGCGCCACCGGCCGCGCCACTCTCCACCCGGGCCACGACCGCGTCGTCGCCCACCCGGGACCGGGCCGCGCGGCCGTCGCACCGCGACCGGGCCGGGCCAGCGTCCAGAGCGGCCAGAGCAGCGCCGGTACGGAGATGAGCACTGTGGACAGGTAGCGCGAACTCTCCACCGGGGTCAGACCTGAGGAACTGCTCACCGTGTACGCGCCGAGGGTGCCCACCGCGGCCAGCACGAGCGCCAGCCGCAGGGCCGCCGCGACCCGGGGCGCCGAACCGTCCGCACCCGTGGAGTCGGGTGGGTGGCGAAGCGTCCACCAGGCCGTGCCGGCGGCGACGAGCAGCAGCACCGGCAGCGCGTACGCCCACCACAGTTGCCAGGTGGCGCAGGATCCGGGGCCGCAGAACCCCATGCCCAGCGGCGGCCCGAGCAGCAGCCCGCCGTGCAGCCGGTCCGCCCAGCTCGCGGTGGCGTCCGCCCCGCCGGCGGCGAGCACCGCGTGCAGCGGGTTCCGGCCGGTCAGCAGGCTGTGCGCCAGCAGCGGGGCCGCCCCCAGCACGGCAGCCGCCCCGAGCAGGGCGCCGGCCCGCCCGCGCAGCTCCCGGTGGCGGAACGCCACAAGCACCGCCCCGGTCGCCGCGACGTACGGCAGCACCAGCGGGTCGACCCAGAGCAGCAGGCCGGCCAGGAACCCCCAGGTCGCCCAGCGTACGAGTCGACACCCCGGCCGGCCGGCGGCCAGGTCGACGGCGAGCAGGGCGAGCGCCACCCCGACCGCGTTCATCTCGGGATAGCCGCCGCCGGCGATCAACTGGTTCTTGACCACCCGGTCGGAGCCGAGCGCCAGCAGCGCCACCACCAGCAGGCCGAACCAGCGGTCCCCGGTCAGCCGCAGCGTCAACCGCCACGTCAGCAGCAGGAACAGCGCGTACAGCGCCAGCGTGGGTAGCCGCAGACCGAACAGGGACGGGCCGGCCACTGCGAACACCGGCGCGGCCAGGTACGCCTCCAGCGGGCCCATGTACTGCTGGCCGTAGAACCAGACCGGGAAATCCTCGCCCCGGGCGATGTGCAGCGCGGCCAGCCCCATGGTGGCCTCGTCGCTGTTCGTCGGGGGAGTGGCGTGGGTTAGCAGCCAGAGCCGGTAGCCGACACCGGCGAGCACTGTCAGCCCGGTGAGCCAGCCGACCAGTCCGAGGCGCGTGCCGGGCCGCGGGAGCGGTCGACACGCGCCGCGTGGCTGTTCGCGTACCCCGGCGGTCATCGCACGATCATGACACCCGGGCGCCGCACGGTCCGTGCGGCGCTGTCGGCGGGTCAGCCGGCGGTGGCGACCGGGGCGGCGACCGGGGTGGTGGCGCGGGCGTCGAGCGCCTGCTTGTAGAGCCGGCCGGCCCGGTACGACGAGCGCACCAGGGGCCCGCTCATCACCCCGGCGAAGCCGATCTCCTCGGCCTCCTCGCGCAGCTCCACGAACTCCTCCGGCTTGACCCAGCGGGTCACCGGGTGGTGCCGGGGGGAGGGGCGCAGGTACTGCGTGATGGTGATCAGCTCGCAGCCGGCCTCGTGCAGGTCGCGCAGCGCCTGGGAGACCTCGGCCCGCTCCTCGCCCATGCCCAGGATGAGGTTGCTCTTGGTGACCAGGCCGTCGGCGCGGGCCTGCCGGATCACGTCCAGCGAGCGGTCGTAGCGGAACGCCGGCCGGATGCGCTTGAAGATGCGCGGCACGGTCTCCACGTTGTGGGCCAGCACCTCGGGCCGGGAGCCGAAGACCTCGGCCAACTGCTCGGGCACGGCGTTGAAGTCGGGAATGAGCAGCTCCACGCCGCAGCCGGGCTGCAGGGCGTGGATCTGTCGGACGGTCTCGGCGTAGAGCCAGGCACCGCCGTCGGGCAGGTCGTCGCGGGCGACACCGGTGATTGTCGCGTACCGCAGGCCCATCGCGACCACCGACTCGGCGACCCGACGCGGCTCGTCGGCGTCGAACTCGGCAGGCTTGCCGGTGTCGATCTGGCAGAAGTCGCAGCGCCGCGTGCACTGGTCGCCGCCGATGAGGAAGGTGGCCTCCCGGTCTTCCCAACACTCGTAGATGTTGGGGCAGCCGGCCTCCTGGCAGACGGTGTGCAGCCCTTCACGCGAGACGAGCCCGCGCAGCTGGGTGTACTCCGGGCCCATCTTGGCCTTGACCTTGATCCATGGCGGTTTCCGCTCGATCGGCGTCTCGGCGTTGCGCGCCTCGATCCGCAGCAGGCGACGCCCCTCGGGGGCGGCCGTTGCGGTGCGCGCTGCCTGGCCGGTCGTCGGCGCGGAGTGCTCGATCGTCACGAAAACGAGCCTACGCCGGACGGCGGGTGTCTATGTGCGTCAGGCGACCGGCGTCACGCCCCGAACCTTGTGACGCCGGACACCGGCGAGCCGAAAATTGGCGTCACACGCGTGGGGCGCAGGTGTTAGCGTCGCCCGCAACAGCGACGACGGAGCCGAGTAGCGCCCCGACCCGCCAGTGCAGAGAGCCGCCGGTGTGCTGAGAGGCGGTCTGGCGACGGGTGCGCGAAGACCCTCCCGAGCTGCGGGCAGAACGGCGGTGACGCCTACTAGAGCCCGCCCGGCTGGCCCCGGTCATCAGGCGTCGAACGAGGTCCCCGTTTCGGCGGGGGCGAAGGTGTGGTGGCACCGCGAGGTTCCCGCTCGCCCACACCTCCCTGGGGCTGATGCGACGCATCGCTTCCCCCGGGCGGCGACGGCGTGGCGATCGACCGAGGAGCAGCCCGCCATGCAACGAACCCTGTCCCACCACCTACCCGCCCAGATCGGCACGACCGTGCGGATCGCCGGCTGGGTCCACCGCCGCCGACTGCTCAAGTCGGTGGCCTTCCTGATCGTGCGGGACGCCGCCGGCCTGGCCCAGGTGGTGGTCACCGACCCGGCTGTCCGCGCCGAGGTGGAGAAACTCACCGAGGAGACGGTCGTCGAGATCATCGCGACGGCCACCGCGAACGAGACGGCGCCCGCCGGGGTCGAGCTGACCGACCCGACGGTACGGCCGCTCGGGCCGCCCGCCGTGCCGCCGCCGTTCGACCTGTACCGGCCGGCGCTCACCGCGAGCCTGCCCACCCAACTCGACAACGCGCCGACCGCGCTGCGCCACCCGACCCGATCGGCCGCGTTGCGCGTCTCGGCGGCTGCTGTCGCCGGCTTCCGGGCCACCCTCGACGCCCGGGACTTCGTGGAGGTCCACACGCCGAAGGTGGTCAGCTCCTCCACCGAGAGCGGTGCGAACGTCTTCGCGCTGGACTGGTTCGGCCGGCCCGCGTACCTGGCCCAGTCGCCGCAGTTCTACAAGCAGCTGATGGTCGGCGTCTTCGAACGCGTCTACGAGGTGGGGCCGGTCTTCCGGGCCGAGCCGCACGACACCGTCCGGCACCTCGCGCAGTACACCTCGCTCGACGTGGAGCTGGGCTTCGTCGACGACCACCACGACGTGATGCGGGTGCTGCGCGACACCCTGGCCGGGATGCTGGCAGCGGTGGGCGAGCGGGCCGCTGGGGCCCTGGCGGCGGTCGGCGTCGCACTGCCGCAGGTGCCGGCGGAGATCCCGGCTGTGCACTTCACGGAGGCGTTGACGATCGCCGGGGCGCCTGCCGACGAGCCGGACCTCGCGCCCGCCCACGAACGGGCGCTTGGCGAGTGGGCCCACCGCGAACACGGGTCCGACTTCCTCTTCGTCACCGGCTACCCGATGGCGAAGCGGCCGTTCTACACCCACCCGGACCCGGCGCGGCCCGCGTACTCGAATGGTTTTGACCTGCTCTTTCGCGGTCTTGAGCTGGTCACCGGTGGGCAGCGGCTGCACCGGCACGCCGACTATCTGGCAGCGCTGGCCGCCCGGGGCGAGTCGGTCGAACCGTACGCGGGATATCTGGACGCGTTCCGGCACGGCATGCCGCCGCACGGCGGCTTCGCCATCGGCCTGGAACGGTTCGTGGCCCGGCTGGTCGGCGCGGACAACATCCGGGAGGTCACCGCGTTCCCGCGCGACCTACACCGCCTGACCCCGTAGGAGGCCGCACGGGCCGGCGTCGTCCGACGCCGGCCCGTGCGCCCCCCGCGACACCCGGTGCGGACTTTCTGGCCGGCGACCCTCGGCCGCGGGTTGGACGCTCAGACCTCGACGAGGGTGGAGAGTCGGCGCTCGACCACCGGCAGCACGTCGGCGACGCCGATCGGCCGGCCCAGCTCGGCGGTGAGCGAGGTGACGCCCGCGTCGCGGATGCCGCACGGGACGATCCGGTCGAAGTACGTCAGGTCGCAGTCGCAGTTGATCGAGAAGCCGTGCAGGGTGACGCCCCTGGCCACCCGGATGCCGATGGCGGCCACCTTGCGGGCCGGCCCCCGGTCGTCCGCGGGCACCCAGACCCCGCTGCGCCCCTCGACCCGGCCGGCGGCCAGCCCGAACTCGGCGCACACGTCGATGAGCAGCTCCTCGGTGCGGCGGACGTAGGCGACCACGTCCACCGGGTCGGGCAGCCGCAGGATCGGGTAGCCGACGAGCTGCCCCGGCCCGTGCCAGGTGATCTTGCCGCCCCGGTCCACGTCGACGACAGGGGTGCCGTCCATGGGCCGATCCCAGGGCTCGGTGCGCTTGCCCGCGGTGTAGACGCTCGGGTGCTCCAGCAGCAGCACGGTGTCGCCGCGCTCGCCGGCCACCACCGACTCGTGCAGGCGCCGCTGCTCGTCCCAGGCAGCCTGGTAGTCGAGCAGGCCGGCGCGGACGGCCGTCAGGCCGGAGGTCGTCGTCGTCACGGCGTCCAGCCTAGTCCCGTCGACGGCTCAGATCCGTCGTGAGCCGCCTCACCGGGTGAGCCGGTCAGGCCGGCGGGATGCGCCAGAGCCAGACGTCGTCGATCCGTTGCGGCTCGCCGAACAGGGCGGTGGCGGTACGCCGCACCGCCGCCTCGTCGACTGGGAACTTCGCGCCGTGCACCTCGTCGGCGAGGACCACCGTCTCGATCCGCCAGTGCCGCAGGTCCGACTGGACCTCCCGGATCGTGCCGTCGGTGACGATCGGCACCAGCCCGGTGCGGCCGGCCTGGTCCATGAGCGCGCTCAGGGTGCGCGGCACCGGGCCGATCCGGCCCCGCCCGTCCGGGCCGCCCGGGCCGAGGAAGAAGCCGCCCGGGATCGCGAACTCGCCCTGCCGGTGCGACAGCGCGTACGCCTGCCAACGCTGTCCGTCCGGGTAGATGTCCACGGTCAGCGGCACCGGTGTCAGCACCCCGTCCGGCGAGACGTACTCGCGCCAGGCACCGGACGTGATGAAGTGCGGGATCGGCTCCCGCTCGCGGGTCAGCAGCGGGGTGGGCAGCAGCGGCAGCAGGGCCACCGCGAACCCGAGCGACCAGGCCAGCTCCGTCGAACGGTGCCGGGGCGGCGCGGCACGCAACTGATCCAGGATGTACGCAAGCAGAACCCCGATCACCGGCGCCACCACCAGGGCCAGCCGGGCGGGCAGCGCGGCGTTCACCACCGGCAGTTGCCCGAGCACGTCGAACGGCATGGGCAGGTCCGTACGCCGTCCGTCGATCTTCGCCACCGGCCCGAAGGACAGCACCGTGAAGATCACCGCGACGACGCCCAGCGCCCAGAGGACGGCCCGGCGGCCGGGGTCGGCGCGTCGCCAGAGCGCGACGAAGCAGACCACCGTGAGCACGAGCAGGGGAATCCCGAAGAACGAGTTCTCCTCGGTGGGGTTCGGCGCCAGCGCGGTGCCCAGCCCGACCTCCCCGGCCAGGGAGCGGCGCGGGAAGGCGGCGAAGGCGACGATGTCCTCGGAGTGGATCACCGGATCGAAGCCGGTGCCGTGGAACCGCTGCGGCCCGGCGAAGTGCAGCCACAGCGGGTACGACAGCAGCACACCGGCGACCACAGCTGTCACGCCGAGCCCGCGGACGAATGTGGGTAGGGCGGCTCGGGCCTCGGCGCGGTGGGCCGGGTGCACCGCCCAGACGGCGACGAACACGCCGAGCGCGAGGGCGGCGAAGAACAGGCCCTCGGCGGCGATCGAGAAGGCCACCGCCACCAGCACGCCGAGGATCACTCCGTCGCGCAGCCAGTGCCCGGGGCGACGCAGCGCGAACAGCCGCCAGATCAGCAGCGGCACCAGCCAGCCGGCGGTCCAGTTCAGGTGGGCGTTGGCGTGCGAGACCATGCCGGGGGAGTAGGCGATGAACAGGCCGCCCACGCCGGCGGCGAGGCGGCTGCGCACCAGGTGCCGGGAGAGCAGCCAGTACCAGGCCAGCGCGGTGGCGAGCAGGTTCAGGGTGAGGATCACCAGGAACGTCGCCGGTGGCCCGACGAGGTACGTGAGCGGGGCGAAGACCACCGCGTACACAGTGATCGAGGTGTTGACCGCGAGGTTCACGCCATCCGGGACGTTGATCAGGTACGTGAAGAAGGGGTTCTCCCCGTGGGTGACCGCATGCCCGCCGAAGGCCAGCAACCACTCGAAGAGCGCCTGGTCGCTGGAGTTGACGGTGATCGTGCGCACGTTCGGGTCCCGCCACAGGCCGCTGGTCACCCAGACGGCGAGCGCGAGCGCCACCAGCACGACGATCAGGTCGGCCCGGCGGTCCCGGAGGGCGCGCGGTGGCGACGCTGGTGCGGGCCCGGTGGCCAGCGACGGGGAGGAGGGCACGCAGCGGACGTTACCAACCGGACCTGGACGAGCCGGTCAGACCGGCGGTTGTTGTCGGCTCCGCTGCCCTCGCGATTGGCGCGGTTCGTCGTACACAGCGGCTGCCGTGAATGTGTGACTGTGCCCCATGTCATAGCGGCGACACATCGTCGTAACGTCTCGGCAACTCGACCGTGACCCAGTTCACAGTCCGCCCCCTCAGGAGGCCGCAGTGCGCCGCTCCTCATCCACCCTCAACCGGCTGCTCGGTGCGGTCGCTGGCCTCGTCCTCGCCGCGGCGGGCGCGATAGCCCTCGCCACACCCGCCCAGGCCGCCACGCTCACCCAGGTCACCGGGTTCGGCTCCAACCCGGGCAACCTCGCCATGTACGCCTACCGGCCGGACAACCTGCCGGCAAACTCCCCGGCCGTGGTCCTGCTGCACGGGTGCACCCAGAACGCCTCCGGCTACTTCGCCGGCTCCGGCTGGCAGAAGTACGCCGACCAGTGGAAGTTCGCTCTGATCGTCGCCCAGCAGCCCTCCGGCAACAACGCCAACTCCTGCTTCAACTTCTTCGAGGCCGGCGACACCGCCCGAGGCCAGGGGGAGGCGCTCTCGATCAAGCAGATGGTCGACCACGCCAAGGCGAACTTCGCGGTCGACGGCTCCCGGGTCTTCGTCAGCGGCCTCTCCGCGGGCGGGGCGATGAGCGCCGTCATGCTGGCCACCTACCCGGACGTCTTCGCCGCCGGATCGATCATCGCGGGCATCCCGTACCGCTGCGCCACCAGCATGGTCAACGCGTTCAGCTGCATGAACCCGGGCTCGGACAAGTCCCCGGCCGCCTGGGGCGACCTGGTCCGTGGCGCGTACTCCGGCTACACCGGCCCGCGCCCCCGGGTGGCCATCTGGCACGGCACCTCGGACACCACTGTCACCCCGCTCAACGGCACCGAGTCCCGCGACCAGTGGACCAACGTGCGGGGGATCTCGCAGACGCCGACAAGCACGTCGTCGCTGCCCGCCAACACAAGCCTTGAGGTGTACGGCAACGACGAGGTGCGCCTCTACCGCGTCTCCGGGATGGGCCACGGCACCCCTGTCGACCCGGGCTCGGCCGCGGACCAGTGCGGCACGGCTGGCGCGTACCTCCTGGACACCATCTGCTCGACGTACCGCGACGCGCTCTTCTTCGGCCTGAACGGCGGCGGCAGCACCCCCACCCCGACGGCCACCCCCACGCCGACCCCGACGGCCAGCCCCACGCCGACGCCGACGCCGACCCCGACCGCGCCGGCGACCTGCGTGACGGCAAGCAACTACGCGCACGTCACGGCCGGTCGGGCCTACCAGTCCGGCGGGTACGCCTACGCGAACGGCTCCAACCAGCGCATGGGCCTCTACAACACCTTCTACACGAGCACCCTCAAGCAGACCGCCCCCAACTACTGGGTAATCGGCTGCTGACCCCACCCACCCCCCGGTGATCAAGAGGTTTGCGTCAGAATCCGGCTCCCGGATGACGCAAACCTCTTGATCAACGCGGAGTGGTCAGGGGGGAGTGGTCAGGGGGGAGTGATCAGGGGGTCAGGGCTGCCTGGAGGGCCTCGGGGAGGGTGGGGTGCTGGTAGGGGTATCCGGCTCGGGTCAGGACGGCGGGGTGGACTCTCGTGCTTGTCAGGGCCTCGTGGGCGAAGCCGCCCAGGGCCACCTTCAGGGCCAGGGCGGGGATCGGAATGATCGCCGGCCGGTGCAGCTGCCGGGCCAGCTCCCGGGTGAACTCGGCGTTTGTCACCGGATGCGGACCCACCACGTTGACCGGGCCGGCGATCTCGTCGTGGGTCAGCAGGAAGACTGTCGCGTCCAGCCAGTCGGCCATCGAGATCCACGGCAGCCACTGCCGGCCACTGCCCAGCCGCCCGGCGATGCCCAGTTTGAACGGCAGCAGTTGCGGCTTGAGCAGCCCGCCGTCGCGGTGCAGGGGCAGGCCGGTGCGCAGTCGCACCACGCGTACGCCGGCGTCCTCGGCCGGACGCGTCGCGGCCTCCCAGACACGGCAGACGTCGGCCAGGAAACCCTCGCCAGCGGGCGCGTCCTCCTCGACGACCCGGTCGCCCGTGTTGCCGTACCAGCCGACGGCCGACGAGTTGAGCAGGGCTCGGGGACGGTCGGTGGCCGGCAGCCCGGCGATCGTCGTCGCGAGCGTGCTGCTGCTGTCCACCCGGCTGGTGCGGATGAGCCGCCGGTAGTCGTCGTTCCAGCGCTTGTCGCCGACGCCCGCGCCGGCCAGGTTGATGACGGCGTCCGCCCCGGCGACCGCAGCCGGATCGAGCTGACCGGCGGCGGGATCCCACTGCCGCTCCCGTGGGTCGCGCGCCGGTCGGCGCACCAGCCTGGTGACCTCGTGCCCGTCGGCGGCCAGCCGGTCGCCCAGCCAGGTACCGAGAAAGCCGGACGCGCCGGCCAGAAGGATCCGCATGCCCTTATCTTCGTCGAAAACGCCACTCCCGGACGCGCCCCGCCCCCACTCCTCGCCGATCTTGCGCTCAGTGTCGCCGTTCTGGCGGACAAAGTCCGTTCTGCCCGGACAGACACGTGCAAGATCGGCGAGGGAGTCAGAGCGCGGGGGTGGGGCGTAGGTCGGTGAGGAGGCGTTCCACCTCGGCGTACGCCTCGGGGGGTAGCGGGCCCACGGTCAGGGTCGCCAGGTTCTCCTCGGCCTGCGCCACGGTGCGGAGGCCGGGGATCGGCACCGTACGCGGGCTGCGGGCCAGCAGCCAGCCCAGCGCGCCCTGGGCGAGAGTCCGCCCGTCCGCGGTGAGCGCTTCCCGGACCTGCTCCACCCGGGCCGCCCACCGTGGCGTCGGCCGGCCGTCGGTGAACCACTGCAACCACTCGGGCGCGCGGCCGCGCACGTCGTCCGCCCCGACGGCCCGGGTCGACCCGGTGAGCAGCCCCATCGCCAGTGGCCCCCGGTTGAGGCTGGCCAGGTCGTGGCGGTCACAGACGGCGAGGACCGCCGCGTTGTCGCTGAGCACCGACTCGTCGTGCTGGATCGCCGCGCAGTGCGGGCCGGCAGCCGCGAACGCCTCGGCCGAGGCCGGATTGTCGGTGCTCCAGCCGTACGCCCGGATCTTGCCCTGGTCGACCAGGTCCTCAAGGGCGCCGACCAGGTCGAGCGCGGCGGGCGCCGGCAGCTCGTTGATGTGCAGTTGGTAGAGGTCCACGTGGGCGGTGCCGAGCCGTCGCAGCGAGTCCTCCAGGCTGCGCACGGCGAAGGCCGGGCTGGCGTCGGTGCCCAGCGCCCGCCGGGTGGCCTCCTCGCTGACGTTGCCGAACTTGGTGGCGATCACCGCGCTGTCCCGCCGGCCGGTCAGGGCCCGGCCGAGGATGCGCTCGCTGTGCCCGGCGCCGTAGTTGCTTGCCGTGTCGAACAGGGTCACCCCGAGGTCGAGTGCCCGGTGGATGGTGCGGATCGACTCGTCGTCGTCCACCTCTCCCCACCCGAACGGCTGTCCACCGTCACCCCAGAGCGGCCCGCCGATCGCCCAGCACCCCATCCCGATCGCGCTCACCTCGATGCCGCTGCGTCCCAGCGTCCGTGTCGTCGTCGTCATGGAGACCAGCCTCCAACCTGGAGTGCGCTCCAGGTCAAGGGGTGGCTACGATGCCGAGACATGACCGGTTACGCCCCCGCGGAGGCCGCCCGGCGCAGCGGCTTCAGCCTTGACACGCTTCGGTACTACGAGAAGATCGGCCTGCTGGCCGACGTGGGCCGTACGGCGGGCGGCCAGCGCGTCTTCACCGACGACGACCTGAGCTGGCTGGTGCTGTTCCGCTGCCTGCGCGACACCGGGATGCCGATCGCCCAGATGTGCCGCTACGCCGAGCTGGCCCGCGAGGGCGACCACACCGTCGACGAGCGCCGTGAGCTGCTGCAACAGCACGCGGCGCGGGTCGAGGAGCAGATGCTCCTGCTGAGCCGCCAGTACGAGCACCTCCGGGAGAAGATCCGCTTCTACGAGCGGCTGCCCGGGCCGGCGGCCGGGCAGCCCACCGCCACCCGGTCCGGCCCAGCAGTCAGCCGCTGACCTGCCCCGGCACGGTCAGGCCGAGGAGGCCCTCGGCCGTCCCGGGTCGGCCGGTGAGCGCGTTCAACGCGGAGACCAACCGCTTCTCCTCGTAGCGGAAGTGCGTCTCCAGCAGGGCGGCCAACCCGTCCAGCTCGCCGCGCACCTGGGCGAGTGGCACAGTCGCGTCGTCGGCGAGCAGCGCCTCGACCCGCTCCAGGATCCCCGCCACCACCTCGTGATCGGTGATCAGGTTGGCGATGACCGGGCGTAGTTCGGGAACCTCGTCGGCCAGGACCCGGAACGCCCCGGCGTCCTCACCTGTGTGATGGCGGCCGAGTGCGGCGCAGAAGGTCAGACAGTGGGCCCGCAGGTCTCGCGAGGGGCGGGCGCCGCCGAGGCTTTCCCGCAGGCGGGTCAATTCCGCCCTGAGCCAGAGGTGGATCTCGATCATCTGATTGCCGACGGCGGCGAGCCGGTCGGCCGGTGAACCAGTCGGGTGCACGTTCGTCCCATGCTGTCCCGCGCCTCCATGCCCACGGCGGCCTTCGTGCCGGGTACACCGCGACGCTGCGCCGGAGTCTATCCCGAACCGATCACGGCGTGGTCGGCTCGTCGGTCTCCCGGACGTCGTGCCAGCGTGCCCGCCAGGCAGCCTCGTGGGCCTCGTGGCTGGTCCGCTCCTCGAAGACCACGGCCCGCAACGCGTGCCGGGATTCCGACATCACCATCACCTCCACGGCCACCAGTGCCACGCAGATCACTGTCGCGAGGGTGAGCGCGCCCAGCGCCGGCAGGTGCTGGCCGACCGGGAGGGCCGCCGTGAGCACCACGATCACCCCGACGCGGGTCCAACTGACGGTGTGCAGGGTGCGCAACTGGAACAACATGTTGACGGCGAAGTAGCAGATCAAACCGCCGAAGAGCATCGGCACGGCCGGTCCCTCCACCTTCTCGGCGATCCCGCCGGCCGGGTCAGTGATCTTGTGCAGGATCTCCTCGTTGCCGATGGAGAAGAGGATCACCCCGGCGATCATCGGCAGGTAGAGATACGCGTACGCGTCGCGCGCCATGGCCACCCGGGGGCCACCCTCCGCCGCGTGCAGGGCGATCCGGGCGGCCGGCCCGATGAAGTCGAAGTGCGCCCACCACAGGGCGGCCGTGACCACGATGCCGAGCGCCGCGGCAGCCACCGCCGGCCAGGTCACCGGCTTGCCGAGCAGATTGCCGCCCACCCCTGTGGAGATGATGGACTCGCCCAGCGCGATGATCAGGATGAGGTCGTAGCGCTCCGTCCAGTGCTCGGCGCTTGTCACCCCCCAGCCCCAGGTGCCGACGATGAAGCCTGTGGCGTACTGCACCACCACCACGGTGATCCACAGGCCGTCGCGGACCAGCGCGGCCCGGCCGGGGTCGTCGATCAGGGTCGGGAGCAGCGCGGCGGTCAGCAGCAGCACGATGCTCACCGCCAGCTCCGGGGCGAAGCGCCGCAGTTGCCGCCGCTCCTGCGGGCTGTCCCGCACCACGTGCTGGTAGAGGATCCAGTGGATGCCGCGGACCACGACGTAGCTGATGGCCACAAGCATCGGGCCGGCGGCGCCGGCCTTCGGGTCGCTGAACGCCTGCGGCAGGGCCAGCGCGAACGAGAACAGGGCGGCCATCGAGACCACCATGAGCACCGGGACGTAGCCCTCGCCGAGCCGGACGCGGGTGGCGACCAGGCTGTGCACCACCCAGATCCACCAGAGCACGGCGAGCACCAGGGCGGCGTGCAGCAGTTGCCGGCCGGAGATGTTGGCGGCGGTCGCCCGGGTGATGATGAAGAACGAGAAGACGAAGACCAGGTCGAAGAAGACCTCGAACTTGTCCACCCGGGCACCGGGAGCGATCGGGACGGCCGGTCCCAGTTGTCCACCCCGCCGGTAGCCGCCCACGGTCCCACTCTGGCAGCGTCCGGCCTGCTCGGAGGCCCGAACAGCGATGGCGACGGTGTCCGGCGTTACCTCCGGCCCGGCTCGGGAAACACCGGGACCATGGCCTCCGGCAGCGGCCGGTCGGCCCGACCCACCCTGGACAAGGATGGATCATGACGACGAACAACCCGATCACCACCTCGTTCGCCCATACCTCCACGGCCATGGACGTGATCCGGGGTGTGGACCTCGTCCGGCGGCGGGCGGTCGTCACCGGCGGATCGTCAGGCATCGGCGTGGAGACCGCCCGTGCCCTGGCCAGCGCCGGCGCGGAGGTCACCCTGGCCGTCCGCAACCCGGACGCCGGCCAACAGGCCGCCGACGACATCACCGGCACCACAGGCAACGACCGGGTCATGGTCGCGCCGCTCGACCTCGCCGACCAGGGCTCCGTCGCCGACTTCGTCGCCAACTGGGACGGCCCGCTGCACATCCTGGTCAACAACGCCGGCATCATGGCCGCGCCCCTGAGCAGGACCCCGCAGGGCTGGGAGATGCAGTTCGCCACCAACCACCTCGGTCACTTCGCGCTCGCCACCGGGCTGCGCCCGGCGCTCGCCGCCGCCGACGGGGCCCGGATCGTCTCGGTCAGCTCCGCCGCCCACCTGCGCTCGCCTGTGGTCTTCGACGACATCCAGTACGACACGCGGGAGTACGAGCCGTGGCAGGCGTACGGGCAGTCGAAGACGGCGAACGTGCTCTTCGCCGTGCAGGCGTCCCGGCTCTGGGCCGACGACGGGATCACGGCGAACTCGCTGATGCCCGGCGCGATCCGGACCAACCTCCAGCGCTACGTCAGCGAGGAGGAGCTGAACCGGCTGCGCGCGGGCAACACGGCGGCCTGGAAGACCGTGGAGCAGGGTGCCGCCACCTCGGTGCTGGTCGCCGCCTCGCCGCTGCTCGACGGTGTGGGCGGGCGCTACTTCGAGGACTGTCAGGAGGCCGCTCCGGCCCAACCCGGCGGGCGGACGGGCGTCGCCGACTACGCGCTGGACCCGGAGGCGGCCGAGCGGCTCTGGAAGGTCTCGACCACCCTGCTCAAGAGCTGAGGACCGCAAACGAGAGGGCGCCCCGGTCGACGACCGGGGCGCCCTCACGGCGTTGCGAACGGATCAGGCCAGGCCCAGCTCCGACTCGAAGTTGCCGCCCTCCAGCCGCTCCTTCACCGCGGTCAGGAAGCGGGCCGCGTCGGCGCCGTCGATCAGCCGGTGGTCGTAGGACATGGCCAGGTAGACCATCGACCGGACCGCGATGACCTCGCCCAGCTCCGGGTCGTTGACCACGACCGGACGCTTCACCACGGCACCCGTGCCGAGCATCGCCGACTGCGGCGACGGCACGATCGGAGTGTCGAACAGAGCGCCCCGGCTGCCCGTGTTGGTGAGCGTGAAGGTCGCCCCGGCCATCTCGTCCGGGGTGATCTTGTTGGCCCGGGTGCGCTCGGCCAGGTCGGCGATCCGCTTGGCGATGCCGCCCATGTTGAGGTCACCGGCGTTGTGGATGACCGGCACGAGCAGGCCGCGCTCGGTGTCCACGGCAATGCCGAGGTGCTCGGCGGCCGGGTAGGTGATCGTGCCGCCCTCCAGGTCCATGCTGGCCTGGATGATCGGGTGGGTCTGGAGCGCCTCGATGGCGGCGAGCGCGAAGAACGGCAGGAACGACAGCTTCACGCCGTGCTTGGCCTGGAACGAATCCTTGGCCTGGACCCGCAGCTTGGCCACCTTGGTGACGTCGACCTCGACGACAGTGGTCAGCTGCGCCGTCTCGTGCAGCGACTGCTGCATCCGCTTGGCGATGGTCGCCCGGATGCGCGGCAGCTTCTCGGTGGTGCCCCGCTTGCTGCTCGGCTGCGGCTTCGCGGCCGGCTTCGCCGCAGCGGCCGACGGTGCGGCGGTCGACTGTGCGGCCGGAGCGGGCGCGGCCTTGGCGGCCTTCGCCTTCTCGGCCGCGTCGAGGACGTCCTGCTTGCGGATCCGGCCACCCACGCCGGTGCCGTTGAGCGAGCCCAGGTCGACGCCGTGCTCGCTGGCGAGCTTGCGGACCAGCGGGGTGACGTACCCGGCGGTCTCCTCGCCGCCACCCTGCGCCGGCGCGGACGGGCGCTGCGGCGCGGCGGTCGGCGCGGACGGCTGCGCGGCCTGCTCGGTCTTCGCGGGCTGCGCCGCGCTCTCGGTCTCCGCGGCGGGCTCGTTGTACGACATGCCCGGGGTGGGCTCCTCGACCTTCGGCTCCGGCTTCGGCTCGGCCTTCGGGGCCGGCGTGGCCTCCGCCTTCGGCTCGGGCTTCGGCTCGGGCTTCGCCTGGGCGGGGGCCCCACCGGCGACGCCGATGATCGCCAGGTCGGCGCCGACGTCGGCGGTCTCGTCCTCGGCGACCTTGATCTCCAGAACCGTGCCGGCGACCGGGGACGGGATCTCCGTGTCCACCTTGTCGGTGGAGACCTCCAGCAGCGGCTCGTCCACCTCGATGGTGTCGCCGACCTGCTTGAGCCAGCGGGTGACAGTACCCTCGGTGACGCTCTCACCCAGGGCCGGCATCTTCACCGCGGTGCCCTCGCCCGACGACGCGGCGGCCGGAGCCGGCGTCTCGGCCGGGGCCTCGTCCTGCGCGACCTCGTCGGCGGTGCCCTCGGCGGCGGCCGTCGGCTCGGCGGCCGGCTCCACCGACTCGGCCGGGGTCTGCTCCTGCGGGGCGGCCTCGCCGCCACCGGTCGACTCGCCCTCACCGGCGATGACGGCCAGCTCGCTGCCGACCTCGGCGGTCTCGTCCTCGCCGACCACGATCCGACTCAGCACGCCCGCCGCGGGCGACGGGATCTCGGTGTCGACCTTGTCGGTCGAGACCTCAAGCAGGGGCTCGTCGACCTCGACCGTGTCGCCCTCCTGCTTGAGCCAGCGCGTGACGGTGCCCTCGGTGACGCTCTCGCCGAGCCGGGGCATGGTGACCGATACCGGCATGTTCTCCAGACTCCTTCATTCCCCTTGGGGGATCTTCGCCCGTCGCCGGACGCCGCGGTTTGGGTGATCAGGCGTGCGCGTGCAGCGGCTTGCCGGCGAGGGCCAGGTGCGCCTCGCCCAGGGCCTCGTTCTGGGTCGGGTGGGCGTGCACGAGCTGGGCGACCTCCGCCGGGTACGCCTCCCAGTTGTAGATGAGCTGCGCCTCACCGATCAGCTCACCCACCCGGGCGCCGACCATGTGCACGCCGACGACGGGGCCGTCCTCGACCCGGACCAGCTTCACGAAGCCGGTGGTCTTGAGGATCTGGCTCTTGCCGTTGCCACCGAGCGGGTAGTTGATGCTCTTGACCTTGTCGGCGCCGTACTGCTCCTTGGCCTTCGCCTCGGTGAGGCCCACCGACGCCAGCTCCGGGTCGCAGTAGGTGACGCGCGGGATACCGACCTCGTCGATGACGGCCGGGGTCTGCCCGGCGATCTCCTCGGCGACGAAGATGCCCTGCTGGAAGCCCCGGTGCGCGAGCTGAAGGCCGGGCACGATGTCGCCGACGGCGTAGACGTTCGGCACGCTTGTGCGCAGCCGCTCGTCGGTCAGCACGTAGCCGCGGTCCATCTTGACGCCCTGCTCCTCGTACCCGAGGTTCGCGGTGTTCGGGCCGCGACCGACGGCGACCAGCAGCAGCTCCGCCTCGACGGTCTCGCCGCCGGAGATGGTCAGCTTGACGCCGTTCTCGGTCTTCTCGACCTTCTCGAACGGCTTGCCGACCTTGAAGTTGATCTTCCGCTTACGGAAGGCCCGCTCCAGCGCCTTCGACGACTCCTCGTCCTCGGCGGCGACCAGCCGGGGCAGCGCCTCGACGATCGTCACGTCGACACCGAAGGACTTCCAGACGCTTGCGAACTCGACGCCGATCACGCCGCCACCGAGCACGATCACCGACGACGGCACCCGGTCCATCGTGAGCGCGTGGTCGCTGGTGATGATCCGCTCGCCGTCGACCTCAAGGCCGGGCAGGCTCTTCGCGTACGAGCCGGAGGCCAGGACGATGTTGCGGCCGGTGTAACGCTTGCCGTCGACCTCGACGACGTTCTTGCCGACAAGCGTGCCGTGGCCCTCGACGATGGTGATCGCCTTGTTGCCCTTCAGCAGGCCCTGCAGACCCTTGTACAGGCGGGAGATGACACCGTCCTTGTACGAGTTGACCCCGGCCATGTCGATGCCGATCAGCTCGGCCTTCACACCGAACTGCTCCGACTCGCGGGCCTGGTCGGCGATCTCCGCCGCGTGCAGCAGGGCCTTGGTCGGGATGCAGCCGTTGTGCAGGCAGGTCCCGCCGAGCTTGCCCTTCTCGATCAGCGCGACGGACAGGTCCAGTTGGGCGGCGCGCAGCGCCGCCGCGTAGCCGCCGCTGCCACCTCCGAGGATGACGATGTCGAAGGTCGCTTCGTTCGGCTCGCTCACGTCCAACTCCCAGGTCGCGTCGCTGCATCGGGGGTCACGGGGTTGTAACACGGACACACCCCACCTCGGTCATCTTGTCACCACTGGGCACAGGGTGCGTACTGAGGTGCCCAACGACACGTCATCGACACGTACCCTTGGCACCGTTGTCGATGACGCGAGGTGGGGGAGAGGTTCGGTGGGGTTGTTCCGGCGCCGGAAACAGGCGCGTGTGCTGAGCCACGACCGCGCGGCCGATCGCGGCGATCTGGACCATCTCGAGACCTTCATCCGCAGCCGGCGCGGCGTCGAGGCGTTCATCGAGCCCCGGACGACTGTCACCGAGACCACTGTCATCCTGATCGCCGACGACGGGGAGTGGACGCGCCGCCGCATCGACGGCCCGGACGGCGCGCGGCGCTTCGCGTACCGGATGGGCATTCCGGTGTACGACGTCCGGCTGATGGGCTACCCGCAGCGGATGCGCGACTTCAACGAGCGCCGCAAGCGCCGACCCGAGCGGTACTGAGAAGAGCCGAGGGGCCCCCGGGGAAGGGGGCCCCTCGCTCGCACGTCCGTCAGCCGTTGACGGCGACGTCCTCGACGAGCTGCACCAGGGTGCGCACCGGCACGCCGGTGCCGCCCTTGGTCCAGTAGCCGGTCGGCTCGCCCGAGTGGTAGCCCGGCCCGGCGATGTCGATGTGCGCCCACGCCACGTCGTCGGCCACGAACTCGCGCAGGAACACGCCGCCCTGCAACATGTGTCCGGCCCGGTCCATCCCGGCGTTCACCTGCGAGATGTCCGCCACGTCGGAGTCCATGCCCTTGCGCACGTCGTCCGGCAGCGGCATCGGCCAGGCCGGCTCGCCGACCGCGTCGCCTACCGTCCGGACCCGCTCGCACAGCTCGGGGGTGCCCATCACGCCGGCCACCCGCTTGCCCAGCGCGATCACCTGACCGCCGGTCAGGGTGGAGGTCTCGAACAGGTAGTCGGTGCCGTCGGCGCACGCGCGGGCGATGGCGTCGGCCAGGACCATCCGACCCTCGGCGTCGGTGTTGAGCACCTCCACCTTCTTGCCGCTGAACATGCTGATCACGTCGCCCGGCCGGTAGCTGGTGCCCGACGGCATGTTCTCGGCCATCGGCAGGTACGCGCTGACCGCCACCGCCGGCTTCAGCGCGGCGATCGCCAGCATGGCCGCGCCCACCGCGGCGGCGCCCGCCATGTCGGACTTCATCTCCCACATGCCCTGCGCCGGCTTGATCGAGATGCCGCCGGTGTCGAAGGTGATCCCCTTGCCGACAAGCGCGACACGCTTGCCGTTGCCGCCGTCCTGCGGCGTGTAGGTGAGCTTCACCAGTCGCGGCGGGGCCTCCGACCCCTGCCCGACCGCGATGATGCCGCCGTACCCGCCCGCGGCCAGCGCCGCCTCGTCCAACACCTCGACGCCGAGGCCCGCGTCACGGGCGGCGGCGGCCACGGCGTCGGCGAACGACGGGGGACGCAGCTCGTTCGGGGCGGTGTTCACCCAGTCCCGGCTGAGCCGGACCGCGCCGGCGACCGCCTGCGCGCGGGTGATCTCCGCCTGGGCGGCCGGATCGGCGGCGTCCGGAACGGCGATCAGCACCTCGGCCACCGGCTCCCGCCGGATCGGCTGCGGCCGGGTCTTGTAGCCGGCGAACCGGTACCCGCCGAGCAGCGCGCCTTCGGCGACGGCGCGCAGCGCGGCCGGCGCGTCCGCGTCGTCGGGCAGCGGCATGCTCAGCGCCACCTTCGGCGCGCCCGCCAGGGCCCGGACCGCCGCGCCGGCGGCGCGACGCAGCGTCTCCGGCGCCGGGGCGGCGCCCGTCGGCTCCGGGCCCAGTCCGACCGCGACGACAAGCGGGGCGGTGACGGTGCCCAGCGTGGCCAGCTTGACGACCTCACCCGGCCCACCGGTCGCGCCGAGCAGCGCGAGGGTCTCGGTCAGCTTGCCGTCGAAGGCGACGGCGATGCTCTCGGCGCCGCTGCCGAGCAGCAGGGTGCCGGCGAGGCCGCTGGTGGCGCCCTGCTCTCCGGGCTGGCTGTGCACGCCGATCACGATCGCGTCGACGGCGAGCTCGGCCGGGTCGGTGTCGACCAGGCTCAGGTTGGTGGTGCGGGGTGATGTCACTGAAGCTACTCCGGGCGGGCCGGGCCGGTCGCGGCGTCGCGTACCAGCGGTGAAGGTCTCCGGCGGAACCTACCCGCCGGACGTCAGGGCTGTCCCGTCGATCACGCCAACGGGGTCCCGCCGATGCTAACCAGCGGCGTTGCCCCCGGTAAGTTGCCACCCATGACCGACGTGACCTCCGACGCCGCCGCGACCCGGCTGCGTCGTTCCCCGCTGCACGAGCGGCACACCGCCGCCGGCGCCAAGTTCGCCCCCTTCGGGGGCTGGGAGATGCCGCTGGAGTACGCCGGCGGCGGGGTGCTCAAGGAGCACACGGCGGTGCGTACGGCGGTGGGGGTCTTCGACGTGTCGCACCTGGGCAAGGCCCGGGTGACAGGCCCCGGCGCGGCCGAGTTCGTCAACTCCTGCCTCAGCAACGACCTGGGCCGCATCGGGCCCGGCCGCGCGCAGTACACGCTGTGCTGCGACGACGCCACCGGCGGCGTGGTGGACGACATCATCGCCTACCTGTACGCCGACGACCACGTCTTCCTCATCCCGAACGCCGCGAACACCGCCGAGCTGGTGCGCCGGCTGCGCGCCGCAGCCCCGAAGCGGATCACCGTCACCGACGAGCACGAGGCGTACGCGGTGCTGGCAGTGCAGGGCCCTCGCTCGGGCGAGCTGCTGGCCGCCCTCGGGCTGCCCACCGAGCACGGCTACATGAGCTTCGACGCCGCCAGCCTCACCGCCGACCCGGCAGCCGGTTCCGCCGCCGACCGCGCAGCCGGTTCCGCCGCCGACCGCGCAGCCGGTTCCGCCGCCGACCCCGCCGCCGGTCTCCCGGCCGGTTCCGCTGCCGTGGAGCTGACCGTCTGCCGGACCGGCTACACCGGTGAGCTGGGCTACGAGCTGGTCGTACCGGCGGAGCACGCGGTGGCGGTGTGGGACGCGCTCTTCGCGGCGGGCGAGGCGTTCGAGCTGCGCGCCTGCGGGCTGGCCGCCCGGGACACGCTGCGCACCGAGATGGGCTATCCGCTGCACGGGCAGGACCTCTCACTGGACATCACTCCGGTGCAGGCCCGCTCGGGCTGGGCGGTCGGGTGGGACAAGCCGGCCTTCTGGGGCCGCGACGCGCTGCTCGCCGAGAAGGCCGCAGGCCCCCGGCGTACGCTGCGCGGCCTGGTGGCCGTCGACCGCGCCATCCCGCGCCCCGGCATGACCCTGCACGTGGGCGACAAGCAGGTCGGCACGGTGACCAGCGGCACCTTCTCCCCGACCCGTAAGCAGGGCATCGCCCTGGCCCTGCTGGACACGGACGCCCAGCTGGCCGACGGCGACCAGGTCGAGATCGACATCCGAGGCCGCCGAGCCCCCCTGACCCTCACCAAACCCCCCTTCGTAACCCCCTCAGTCCACTAACCCCCCAACCCCCCACCCCCGGCCCCCACCCCGCCCCGGCGCCTACCCCGCCTCCCTCGCCTCCCCCAGCCCGCCCCGGTGATCAAGAGGTTTGGGTCATTCGAGGGCGAGATTTTGACGCAAACCTCTTGATCAACCGGGGACAGCCGGGGGCGGGGGCAGCCGGGGGCAGCCGGGGGCGGGGGCAGCCGGGGACGGGGGCAGCCGGGGACGGGGGCAGCCGGGGACGGGGCAGGGCTGGACGGGGCGGGGCTGGGTGGGGTGGGTTTTTAGGGGGTTGGGGTTGGGGGTTCGCCGGCGTCCAGGACCGCCTGGGTCCAGCCGCCCTCGATGACACCTGTGGCGTTCAGGATCGCCCAGTCGACGACGTCTGTCGCCTCCACCACCACGGGGGCGCCGATCCGCACGCTGGGGTCGGTGTTGGCGTCGCTGGCGCTGACGCCGACGATCCGCTCCGGGGTCTCCCACGCGGTGACGCCCGCCCAGACGTACTCCGGGCCGTCGTCGCCCGGCAGGCCGTACTTGACCACCAGCTGCGACTCCACAGGTAGCTGGCCGGCGACGAAACGCGCCCGCGCGTCGTCCAGCGCGGCGCGGGCGGTGGCGACCGCACGGCTCATCGCGTCACCGGAGCGGGCGTAGCGCACGTCCGGCTGGATGCCGGAGAACAACGTCGCGCAGGCGGCGGCGTAGTAGCGCCCGTCGGGACCGGGGTGCCCGGCCGGCGGGCGCAGGCTCAGGAACGAGTCGGCGTCCGGGTCGGTCGCCGGGTCCAGCTCCAGGCGCAGCAGCACCGGGGCTGTCGCGCCGTGCTGCTCCGGGTTGCCGTACGCCACCGCGATGTCGTGCCCGGTGACCGTGGCCAGCACCGGCAGCTGCACGAACGCCGGCACCTCCTCGCCGGTGAGCCCGTCGGTCCAGTCCCGAAGCAGCCGCCGCGCCGCTCCGGTCATCACCGCGCCCCAGGCACGGGTCAGATGGTCGGGCACCCCCTGGGTCTGCAACTCCAGCAGACCGAAGCGCCGCAGCCCCTTCGTGGTGAACCACAGCCCCTCGGTGTCCGAGGAGTACGGCACCAGCACCCAGTCGACAAGCCTGATCCGGCCCTGCTCGTCGGGGAGCGAGCGCAGCGCGGTCGCCGGGTCGAGGAACTGGAGGCCGAACACGTCCACCACGTCGCCGTCGACGGACTCGGCCACCGCAGCCGCCACCGCCCGGGCCGCCCACTCGTGCGCCGGCGGCCAGCCGGGCCGGTACTCCGCCTGCACCACCACCAGGTGTGTCGCCGCGGCCAGCCGGGCCAACTGCGCCTCGGTGGCGCCGAACGCGGTGAGCAGATCCGGCGGCAGCGCGGGGAACTCGGCGATCGACCGGGTGTCCACGCTCATCAGCGGGCTGTCCAGCATCTGCCGGGCGAGCCCGTGCACCGGCTCGGCCAGGCGGCCGGTAAGCGCCGCCACCGCCGTCTTCGCGCTGACCTTCGGCAGCCCCGCCATCGGCACCAGGTAGGTCGCGCTGAGCGACTCCGGCACCGGTACGGGCAGGAAGTCGTCAGTGATGAGCATGTGGGTTCCCCCGGTGGCCGCGCCGGTGCTGTCGAGCCGAACGCTACCCGGCCCGCCGTGCCGGGTTCAGGCGGACAGCACCACACCCAGGTAGACAAGCGTGGTGACCACCTCGACGGTTGCGCCGAGCACGTCGCCGGTGATCCCGCCGAGGCGGCGTACCACGTGGGCCAGCAGCGGCACCGCGACGGCGAGCGCGGCGACGACGGCGAGTGGCCCCTGCCACGGACGGCCCGGCACCGCGGGCACCGCCAGCAGCGCGACGGCGACCGCGCCGACTGTCACGGCGACCGGGCCGACCGTGCCGGCCACCATGGCCCCGAGGCCGTCCGGCCGGGCGGCGGGCACGCCCCGCCGGCACGCCACCGTGACGCCCAGCCGCCCGGCCGCGGTCGCCGCGACCACCGCGGCGAGGCAGGCGGGCCAGGACCGGCCGGCCAGCTCGGCGAGCGCCGCCGCCTGCACCAGGACGACGACGACCAGGGCGACGACGCCGAACGGCCCGACGTCCGGCTTCTTCATGATCTCCAGGGCGGCAGCGCCCCGCCGGTACGACCCGAGCGCGTCCACGGTGTCGGCCAGCCCGTCCAGGTGCAGCCCCCGGGTCAGCAGGGCTGCGGCGCCCACTGTCACGCCGGCGGCGACCAGCGGGGGAGCGAGCGCGCCGGTCAGCAGCAGGATGCCGCCCAGCAGCACGCCGAGCAGCGCGCCGACGGCCGGGGCGAGCGCCATCGCGGTACCGGCCACCGGACGGTCGATCCGCCCGGCGCGTACCGGCAACGTGCTGAAGGTGGTGACGGCCAGCCGGAGGCCCGCGACGAACCGCGACTCAGCCGGCACGCCAGCCCGACGCCGGCTGCTCGTCCGTCTCCGTGCGGGTGGGGCCCGGGCCAGCCGGCTCCGGCTCGGCGAACTCCGGGTCGGTGTAGTCGGGCCCGGTGTACGCCGGCTCGGCCTCGTCGGGTTCGACGTACTCCGGGTCGGTCTGCGGCTCGTCGGCCCGGTCGGCGTCCGCGTCGGTGGCCAGCGACGGGTGGACCGGCAACGTGGCGGCCAGCGCCAGCACCGAGCGCAGCAGCGGCAGCGCGACAAGCGCGTTGGCGCCCTCGCCGAGGTCCAGCCGCAGGTCGAGCAGTGGCGTGAGGCCGAGCACGTCGGCGGCCAGCCGCACCGCGGGGTGCCCGCCGTGGTCGGCCAGCAGGCACCAGTGCCGGGCCTGCCCGGCGAGGTCACGGCTGACCATCCCGGCGGCCAGCCCGACCGGCCCGTCCAGCAGCACCGGCACCCGGCGGGCCGTCGCGCCCAGCAGCACGCCGGTGGCCACCGCCACATCGCCGCCGCCCAGCTCGGACAGCACGTCCTTCGCGCCGCGCGGCGAGCGGCGGGTGCGGTGCAGCGCGTCGCGCACGGCCGCGCAGCGGACCATCCAGGCCGCGTCGTCGATCTCACCGGAATCGGTGATCACCCGGCCCAGCACGGCAGGTGGTTCCGCGCCGGCCGTGGCGGCCAGCACCGCCGCCGCTGCCGCCTCGGTGCCGGCGCCGCACGCCCCCAGGACCAGCAGTTGTACGCCCGCGTCGGCCGCCTGCTCGGCCAGCCGCCAGCCGTAGCGCAGCGCCGACTCGACCTGGTCACCGGAGAGCGCCGGCTGGGCCTCCATCGGGGCGGAGACGGGGGTGTCCACCACCTGCAGGCTGGCGCCGCTCTCGGCGGCCAGTCGGGCCAGCGCGCCCCGCCCGGCGCGCGCCTGCGCGGCCCGACGGGCCGACTCGCCCGCGACGGTGCCTGCCGACGCGCCACCGGCGTGGTCGCCGTTGAGCAGCAGCACCCGCACCGAACCCCAGGCGACAGGCGTCGACGTGCCCTGGGTGGCGGCGGCGAAGCCGACCACCCGGTCCAGGACGCCGAGCCCGGCGCCCGGTACGTCCAGTGTGGCCAGCCGGTCGACAGCCTGCGGGCCGGCGTAGTCGTCGGGCATCGGCAGCTCCATGCCGGGCTGGATGACCAGCCCGGTGGCCACCATCGGCAGCGCCATTGTCGGTGCGGCCCAGGGGTTGCCCGGCTCCTGGTTCGGAGCGACGGGCGGGGTGTGGGTCAGCACGTCGGGGAGCTGCACCTCGGGCGTGGGCTCGGCGTCGACCAGGCTCGCGTCGGCCCGGCTCGCGTCCTGGTCGGCGGCGTGGCGGGCGGTCGGCGGCACGGACCTCGCCGACGCGCTCACGGTCGGGGCGGCGGCGAGGGTGGCGGTCGGCTTCAGCCAGGCCGGCTGACCGGCGACCACGAGCACCACGGCGTCGCAGGCGTCGGCGACCGCGCGGTTGGCCGCGCCGAGCGCGTCGGTGAACGCCCGGCCCAGCGGGGTGGTCGGCACCAGCGACAGCCCCACCTCGGGGCTCACCACCACGACACGCGCCGCGCAGGTGCGGATCGCCTCGGCCAGCTCGGCGATCGTCGCCACGTCGTCGGCCGGCTGGTACTCCGGGTCGAGCAGCACCGTCACCCAGCCGCCCAGGTCGTCCACGAGAAGCGTCTCGTTGGGCTCGGCGGATTCGAGCACGTCCGCCAGCCGGCGCGGCTCTCCGGCCGTCTCCTCGGTGGTCCAGCTGCCCGGTCGTCGGGCGCGGTGCGTCGCCAGCCGGGTCGCCCACTCGGTGTCCTCCGGGTCGCCCTCGGGCGCCGTGGCGACGTAACGGACCACCGGCGCGTCGGCGACCAGGGACTCGGCGAACTCGGACTTGCCGGACCGGATACCGCCGAGCACCAGGACCGTGTTCCACCCGTCAACGGACATGTCCGTACCTTAGTTCGCATCCTTCGGTGTTGGGCACGTCGCCCCAGCCCCGACGACGATCGAAAGTCCGATCCGCGTCCATTGCCGGCAACCGTCCGGATCCCCGCCGGCCGCGGAGGCCCGGCACGACGTGGGTTGATCAGCCCGTGGGTTGCCGCGGGGGCGAGCGAGCGGCCGTTGCGCGCCGGGCCGACTACGCTGGCGGGGGTTCGTCCCACGGGGACTTCAGCGGCGAGGGGAGACGCCTCATGGCGTGGAGCTGGCGGTACGAGGGCACGGACGGTCAGACGGTCGAGGGCCCGGCGGAGTCGTTCGGCAGCCAGGCCGACGCCGAATCCTGGATCGGTCAGACCTGGCGTGAGCTCGCGGCGTCCGGCGTCACCTCGGTCGCACTCGTGGAGGACGACCGGGTGGATTACCGGATGAGCCTGCTGCCCACGGCCGAGTGATGGCGTACGACCGGCCGGGTGCCGACGGGCTGGTGCTCGGCGTGCCCAAGGCGGCGTTCCGGCCCAGCCCGGTCTTCCTCGGCCTGGTCGCGCTCTTCGCGGTCAGCGGGGCGCTGGCCTGGAACGGGTACGGCAGCGTCCGCTTCGACGTGTTCCTGTTCGTGGTCTCCGGCTGGCTGGTGTCGCTCTGCCTGCACGAGTACGCGCACGCGGTGGTGGCCTACCGGGCCGGCGACCGGAGCATCGCCCATCGCGGTTACCTGACGCTCAACCCGTTCAAGTACACCCACCCGCTGCTGTCGATCGTGCTGCCGGTGGTGGTGGTGCTGCTCGGCGGCATCGGCCTGCCCGGCGGCGCGGTGTGGGTGGACCGGCACGCCATCCCGGGACGGCTGCGGCACACCCTGGTCAGCCTCGCCGGCCCGGCGACGAACGTGCTGTTCACGTTGCTGCTCGTGGCGGCGGTGCGACTCGGCGCGTCCTCCGACGGCCCGGTGGAGTTCTGGGCCGGGGTGGCGCTTCTCGCCTTCCTCCAGCTCACCGCCAGCGTGCTCAACCTGCTGCCGGTGCCCGGCCTGGACGGCGGCAACATGATCCAGCCGTGGCTCAATCCGCAGTGGCGCAGGATGTACGACCTGTTCGCCCCGTACGGCTTCCTTCTGCTCTTCGCGCTGCTGTGGAACCCGCGCATCGGCGGCTGGTTCTTCGACGCGGTCTTCGCCGTCGGTGACGTGCTCGGCCTGCCGTCGTGGCTGTACGCCGCCGGCCTGGACCTGATCCGCTTCTGGCGGAGCTGACCGGGCCCGGTGACCGGGCTGGGCTGACCGGGCTGGGCTGAGCTGTCCGGTCCGGTCGGCGCGAACCCTCGCGCCGACCGGACCGGAGTCGCGTCAGGGACGCTCGGCGGGGGACTCGGTCTTCGCCGGGTCCCGCTCGGTGACCGGCTCGACGATCTCGTCGATGGCCTTGAGCAGCTCGGCGTCGAGCTTCACACCGGCAGCCTTCACGTTGTCGTGCACCTGCTCGGGGCGGGACGCGCCGATGATCGCCGACGAGACGTTCGGGTTCTGCAGGACCCACGCCACGGCCAGCTGGGCCATGCTCAGCCCGGCCTGCTCGGCGAGCGGCTTGAGCTGCTGCACCCGGGTCAGGACGTCGTCGTTCATGAACCGGGAGATGAAGTTCGCGCCCGACTTCTCGTCGGTGGCCCGGGAGCCGGCCGGCGGCGGCTGACCCGGCAGGTACTTGCCGGAGAGCACGCCCTGGGCCATCGGCGACCAGACGATCTGGCCGATGCCCAGCTCCTCGCTTGCCGGCACGACCTCGGTCTCGATGACCCGCCACAGCATCGAGTACTGGGGTTGGTTGGAGACCAGCGGGACGTGCAGCTCACGGGCGAGCGGGTGGGCGGCCCGAAGCTGCTCGGCGGTCCACTCGGAGACGCCGATGTAGTGCGCCTTGCCGGAGTGCACGACGTCGGCGAACGCCTCCATCGTCTCCTCAAGCGGCGTGCTGTAGTCGTACCGGTGGGCCTGGTAGAGGTCCACATAGTCGGTGCGCAGCCGGCGCAGGGAGCCGTTGATCGACTCCATGATGTGCTTGCGGGACAGGCCGCGGTCGTTGCGACCCGGCCCGGTGGGCCAGTAGACCTTGGTGAAGATCTCCAGGCCCTCGCGACGCTCGTCCTTCAGCGCCCGGCCGAGCACGTCCTCGGCCCGGGTGCCGGCGTACACGTCGGCGGTGTCGAAGGTGGTGATCCCCGCGTCGAGGGCGGCCCGGACGCAGGCGTTCGCCGCGTCCTCCTCGACCTGTGAACCGTGGGTGATCCAGTTGCCGTACGAGATCTCGCTGACCATCAGGCCGGAACGGCCCAGGTGTCGGAATTCCATGCCCCGACCCTAACTCCGGTGGATCACGATCGCCGAGCGGCGACTCAGAGCACCGGGTTGGCGTCGGTCAGCAGCCGGTCGATCTCCTCCAGCACCGCCGCGCGATCGGGGTGCACCGGGTCGATCAGCGGCGCACCCCGCCGGTCCAGCGCGCCCCAGCGACCGCCGCCGCTGCCCACGAGGAACGCCACCGGGTGGATGACCACCATCGGGTACGACGGCTGCACCAGCACCGCGCCCGTCCGGTCCACCACACCGCGCCGCCCGGCCACGTCGACGACCACGAGACCCTCGTCGGTGAAGCCGTCGACAGGCCCTCCCTCGGTCAGCTCGGTGACGAAGCCGTGGTACCGGGTCGGCACCACGATCCGCCCGGTCCGGTCGACAGCTCCCCACCCCTCACGCTTCACCGCGGCCAGCCCTCGACGGAACGGCCGTACGTCGGCGAAGTTGGGCGGAACCTGCACCGCGCCGGTCGGGTCGATCGCCGTCCACCCACCGTCGGTGACCACCCAGGCCAGGCCGTCGCTGAACGGGCGCACCGCCCGGAACGAGGGCGGGATCACAGTCGTACCCAACAGATTGATCAGGGACCACCTGTCGGTGTCCGGCCGCCGGACCCAGGCCAGCCCGTCGTGGAAGGGCTGCGCCTCGGCGTACCGGGCGGGAATGACCAGGTCGCCGGCGTGATCGGTGTAACCCCACAGCGGTCCGTCCCGGTCCGGCTGCGGGGGCCGGTCACGGTCGAGCACCTCTTCCCGACCCCTGGCGTACGGCCCGAAGCCATCCGCCGAAGCCCGCGCGGTCACCGCGTCGAGGGCCACCCGGACCCGGTCCAGCAGCTCGGCGTCGGCGGCCCCGCGCAGGTCGAGCGCCCGCTCGAAGTGGTGGCAGGCCTCCATCAGCCGGCCCTGGTCATAGCAGCACCGCCCGGCGTGCTCGTGCAGGGCGGCCCGCAGCCGGTCGGGCAGCTCGATCGAGTTGGCCTCGGCGAAGAGCTGGTCGGCCTCGGCGTAGTCGCCCCGCCACCGCAGGACGTGAGCCAGCCGGGCCTGGGCCAGCGCGGTCCGACGCAGTTCGCCGGTGGCTTCCGCGTAGGTGAGGGCGAGCCGGCCGTCGGCCAACGCGTCGTCGAGGTCGCCGAGGATCCGCGACGCGACCGCGCGCAGGCTGAGCAGCCGCGCACGGGCCCTGTTGTCCACTGCCGAGCCCAGCTTCTCGGTCAACCGCCGGCGGATGGCCCGCATGGCGTCCGGTTCCGTCAACTCCTCGCGCAGGGTCACCGGGTCCAGCCGCCAGCGGTACGCGGCCAGTACCTGTTCCGGGTCGCCCTGATCGGCAAGCGAGGGACGAGGCGTCTCCGGTGCCGTGACGGGCGGCGCCGACACCGGCGCGTCCTGGTCGGACAACCCGCTGCGGGGCGCGGGAATGCCATCGAACGGTACGGCGGAGACCTGCGCGGCCGGTGGCGCGGAGACGGGCGCCTGCGCGGCCGGTGGAGCGGAGACGGGCGCCTGCGCGGCCGGTGGTGTGGGGGCGGGTGGTGCCGAGACGGGTGCCGTCGCGGTGGGCCGTTCCGTTGCCGGCTCGGGCGGCGTGCGCGTCGCCTCGGTCGCCGGCCCGGACCCGGCCGGGTCGGCATCCGTGTCCGGCCCGGCGGTCGACGGGTACGCGCTGCTGGACGCGGGCGGCGCCGACGTCGGTCGGTCCGACGGCTCGGCGTCGGCGTGGCCCTCGGGCGACGACGCGTCGGTGGAGGCGTCGGTGGTCGGCGCGCTTGTCGGACCAGCGGCCTCGTGGACGTCGTCGGGGGCGCGTTCACCGTGGTGCCCCGGCGTCTCGGCGTACGGCTCGTCCCCGGTCGGACGGTGGATCTCGGCGGGTGCCGGCTCGACGGTTGCGGCTGTGTCGTCCGCTGTGTCGTCGAGCAGGTCGTCCGACCAGGCGCGTGGAGCGCCGGAGACCGGGTGTGTCGGCGATCCGGAGACCGGCTCCGGGCCGTCGATCGGGGTCGGCTCGCTGGCGGGCTGCACGTGGGTTCCGAGGTCGTCGACCACGGGGTAGCGCTCACCGTCGGCCACCTCCAACGGCGTCGCGGAGTCCGGCGGTGCCGAGACGGGCCAGGCCGGGTCGGGCGATGCCGACGGCGGCGACGCGGAGTCTGGCGGTGCGGAGACTGGCGGTGCCGAGACTGGCGGTGCCGAGACTGGCCGTGCCGAGTCGGGCGGGGCGGGCCGTGCGGCGGTCGGGTCGGCCGGCGGTGCGGACACCGGCCGGATCGGTGGCGGGGAGTCCGGGTCGGCAAGCGGTCCGGGGATCGGCGTCGCAGCCTCGACGGCCGAGTCGGGTCGCCGGTCGGTTGCGGGGTCGCCGGACAGCGGTTGGGTGGATGCCGCCGACCGGCCGTGCTCGTCCTCGTCGTGTGGCGGCGAGTCGGCCGACCCGCTGCCGGACTCCCAGGTGTCGGTCGTCCCGGCGACGGTGGGGGTCGCGGTTCCCTCGGTCGGTCGCTGGTCGGCTGGCGTCTCGTCCTGGTCGGACTCGACCGGCTGGCCGGCATTGCTGAACCACGCTTCGGGCCCCCGCGCCGGCGTCTCCGCTGGCTCCGGAGCGCTCGGCACGGTCGCCTCCGAGGGCGCCGGGGGCACGTAGCGACGCGGCACGCCCGGGGCGATCGGAAGCGCCGGCTCGGCGTCCGGCGCGGGTCCCGAGGACTGCGGTGTCACGGGAGTGGCGGGCTGCTCCGGCCGCTGCCAGGCCGGCGGCGGCGCGACCGGCGGGCGGTCGTGCACGGTCGGCGAGGGCCGCTGCGAAGGTGTGGTGTGCGTGGGCTGGTCCGCCGGGACAGGACGGACCGGCGGAGCCGGCTGCCGCTGGTCGGCCGCTGGCTCGTCGTCCCGCCGTCGGTCGGGCGAGCGGTTGCCGGTGTCCGGGCCGGGATACCGCGGTGGCGCGGTGGACCGGGAGTCGGCCGTCGAGGCCCGTTCGGTAGGTGCACGGTGCTCGGGTCGCTGCGGCGACTCGGGCCGCTCGTCGGAGGACGGGGGATCCACCGGCGCGGGCAGGAACTCCAGCCGCAGCCGGGCGGCCGGTGGACCGGAGACGGGGACGTCCGCCGGGGACACCGGCGCGGCCGACACCGGCCTGTCGCGCTCCGGACGAGCGGACGACGGGGACGGCTGCCACAGTTGCTCAGCCGGGGCAGGGGAGATGGGGGCCGCGGACACCGGCCGGTCGCCGCTGGGCCCGGCGGGCGACACGGGCACCGGCGACACCTGTCGCTCTGGCGACACCTGTGGAACCGATGCCGCCCGGCCCGTGCCCGGTGCGGCCGGGGAGACGGGTGTGGGCGGAGCCGATGCCGCCCGGCCGGTGCCCGGTGCGGCCGGGGAGACGGGTGTGGGCGGGACCGGGGTGGCCCGGCGGGAGGTGGGCGGTGCCGTAGCGGCGGGCCGCGCGGGCCGTTCGTCGTACCGGGGCGGCTCCGCCGGTGGCCGTTCGGGTCGGGCGGCCGGACGTGACGGGACCTCCGGCTCGGCGCCGCGGTGCGGCTCGGGCCGGTAGCCCGGCTCGCGGGTGCGGTCCGGGTGCACCGGTCCGGGCGTCGGCCAGGGCAGGCTGCCACCCGACCGAGGGCCGGGCTGCGACCGAGGCTCGCGGTAGCTGTCCTCGCGGTACTGCTCCTCGCCGTACCGCTCCGGCCGGGTGTTCTCGTGCGGGCGACGGTCCGGGTACGCCTCGGTGCGGGCTGCCGCCTCGCGGGGTTGGTGTCGGTGCGGCTCGACATCGGGACGGCGGCGCTCGTCGTCGCGGCGGGGCTGCTCCGGTGCCTCCGGTTCGGGGCGTCGCCGCCGTCCGCCCTCGGACGTCGGTGGCGGGCCGAATGCCTCGTCCGGCCGGCGCTGCCTGTCGGTGGGCGCACCGGGGCCAGCCTCCACCCGGGACCGACCGTCGGCAACGCCCCGCTCCATCCGGCGGGCGTCGTCAGGCAGGCGTTCCGCGCGGCGCATGTCGTCGGGTAGGCGCTCCGCGCGGCGGGCGTCGTCGGGCAGCCGTTCGGAACGGCGGGCGTCGTCGGGTACGCGGTCGGGGTGGCCGTCGGCGCGGTAGCGGGAGCGACTGTCGACGGGTGCCCACTGGCCGGCCCCCTCGGCGGCCCAGCCGTCGGTCGGGCGGCCGTCGTGGCCCCTGGCCGGTCGGGTGCCGTACCCGTCGCCGGGGTGCCGGTCGTGACTGGCGGCCGGCCGCTCCGACGTGCCGCGCCGACGCGGCGCCTCGTCCGGCTCGGGCACCCAGCCGGAGTCACTGCGCGGCGCGGGGGAGTAGGGCCCGGGGGAGACGGGTGGCGCCGTCGGATACGCCCGGTCCCGGTCGGCCGGCTCGTGGCGGGGCGGTCGGCCGTCGTGCCGCTCGGAAGTGGGCTGTTCGCGGTGCCAGGCGGCCTCCCGGGCCGGTCCCCGGTCGTCGCCGGGCCGCCGGTCGGACCAGGCGGTACGCCGGTCCGACTCGGGGGAGCGGCGCTCCTCCCGCCGGGGCGGCTCGGGGAGCGGCCGGCGGTACGGCTCATGGTCGTAGTGCGGGGTCTCGGGTCGCCCGTGGTGTGTCGTGTCGGCCGGGCGCTCGTCGCCGCGCGACCAGCCGTAGGACGGTGTCTCGCCCGGCTCGTCGTCCGCCCCCCACCGACCGTTGGGGGCCGGCTCGGCCGGAGACTCGTCGGCCCAGGAGCGGCCGAGGTAGGTGCCGTCCGGTCGGGTGGGCGCGAGCGGCGGCACCTCGGTACGACCGACCACGCTGGCTCGTCCACGCGGCGGCGGTGCGGGCTGGTGGGTGACGCCGATGTCGCCGGGGTAGCGCTGGCCGGGGAACTGGGGGTGCCACTCGGTGGTCGGCTCGACCACCCAGGACGGTTCGTTCGGGTCCCGCCACCGGTCGGTGTAGCGGCCGTTCATCCGCCGAGCCCGTCGCCACACCCGGCCGTGTGGCCGCTCCCCGTCGACGGTGCGGTGTCCGCGGTCGTGCCCCGGTGACCGATGGGCGTCCGGTCGCCGCCTGCCACGCCCCGGTGGCCGGCTCGCGTCCGCTCGCTCACGGCGTTGTCACCTCGTTGCAAATTGTCGCGCTGGGGCCTCGCGTGCCGGTCGGGTCGCCCGTTCCGGCAGGGCGTGGCTGCGGATGGAGGGTAACGGCGCGGGCTCGCTCACCGCCACTGTGGCACCGCCCACGAGCGCAAACGTTATCCGATGGTTCCGGACATTTAGGTCGATAACCCTATCTGACCTTTGACGATACCCCACCCGCCGACGGGACGGACCGGAGCATCGGGTCAGGGATGCTCCATGACGAGGACGGCGAAGGTGCCCGGGACCAGCGCCTCGTACCGGTGCGGTGTGTCGCCGGGGAACGTCGCGTAGTCACCTGGACCGAGGTCCACCGTGCCCGCCTCGGGGCCGACGCGTAGCCGTCCGGCGGCCACCACCACGTGCTCGACGCTGCGGGGGGTGTGCCCGTCCGCCTCCCGGACCGCGCCCGGCTCCAACTCGATGAGGTACACGTCCCGGCGCAGGTGCGCCGTGCCGGCGCTGAGCAGCGTCCCGGTGAAGTCGGCCTGTTCGGAACCGACCCGAGGCCCCTCCCCGGCGCGGATCACCCGGATGTCGACGTCGGCCGGCTCCACGAGCCGGCTGAACGGTACGCCGAGCGCCACGCCGAGCGCCCAGAGCGTCTCGACGCTCGGGTTGCCCGTCCCCGATTCCAGGTGGGAGAGCGTCGACTCGGTCACCCCCGCCCGACGAGCCAGCTCGCCGAGCGAGACACCGACCCGCTCCCGTTCGCGGCGCAGGGCGGCGGCGATGTTGGCCAACGGGGCAGCCGGTTCTCCAGGCATGCGTGTTCGCTCCATTGGATCAACGTTCGCGATGACGAACAACGGGCGACCTGTTCACCGTGGTGAACTACGCGCACGGTACAACGAACAGCCGCTGCCCGGATGCTTCCCGCTGTGCTTTGACCCCAACGCGGACCCCACCCTGGCCGCAGCCGCCGCAGGGGCGGCGCCGGCTCGCCGAAGCCGGTGTCAGACCTTCTCGCCGAGCTTGACCTGAGGGGCCGGGGCGCGCATCCGCCGGAAGGTGATCGACCGCATCACGGCGTAGAGGTAGAGCGAGCCCATCCGCTGGCCGGTCTTCGGGAAGCGCTCCCGGACCAGCTTGCCGATCTTGCGGCAGATGAGCAGCGAGTCGACGACCACACCCAGGGCCAGCGCGCCCCAGAGCACGTTGGAGATCAGCCGGACCACCGGCGGCATCGCCGCGTTCGAGCCGATCAGCACGATCAACGCGCCGCCGAAGAACCAGGTGCCGACGGTACGCCGGGAGTCGACCACGTTGCGCGCCAGCAGCCGCTCCGGGCCCCGGTCACGGGGGCCACCCTCGCGGCGGAAGTCGGCCGCGGCCTCGGTGCGCAGCTGGCGGCGCCGCTCCCGCTCCTCCTCCTTGGTGAGGGGGCGGGTGGGGCCGGCCGGGCGACGGCCGACGGTGGGTCGCTTCGGCGTCTCCCGACCCTTGGCCGGGGTGTAACCCCGGGGACGGTCGGCGGTCTCCTCGGGGGTCAGCGAGGAGACGGCCTCGTCGACGAGGTCGGTGGACTTGCGGCGAAAGAGCGACGGCACGCGGCAAGGGTAGCCAACGGTCCGCGCTCGGCGCACATCGCGGTACAGCGGCGACGGCTCCAGGTCGCAGCGCGCGACCTGGAGCCGTCGTAGCCGAACGATGGGTGGGACAGGTTACGGGCGCTCGGCGTGCGCGCCGAGGTCGGCGAGCTTCGCCTCGAAGTCCTCGTAGCCCCGGTTGATCAGGTCGACGCCGTACACCCGGGAGGTGCCCTCGGCCGCGAGCGCCGCGATCAGGTGGCTGAAACCGGCCCGCAGGTCGGGGATGACCAGGTCGGCGGCGTGCAGCTTGCTCGGCCCGGCGATCACGGCCGAGTGCTTGAAGTTGCGCCGGCCGAAGCGGCACGGGGTGCCGCCGAGGCAGTCCCGGTAGACCTGGATGTTGGCGCCCATCGAGTTCAGCGCCTCGGTGTAGCCCAGCCGCTGCTCGTAGACCGTCTCGTGCACGATCGACAGGCCGCGGGCCTGGGTCAGCGCCACGACCAGCGGCTGCTGCCAGTCGGTCATGAAGCCGGGGTGGACGTCCGTCTCCAACGCCACCGCGTTCAGCTCGCCACCGGGGTGCCAGAAGCGGATGCCGCCCTCCTGGCCCGGGTCGCCCAGCTTCGGCGGCCGGGTGTCGGTGACCTCGTACTCGCCGCCGACGGACCGGAAGATGTTCAGGAAGGTCATCATGTCGGCCTGCTGCGCGCCGAGCACCTCGACGTGGCCACGGGTGGCCAGCGCGGCCGCGGCCCAGCTGGCGGCCTCGATCCGGTCGGGGATCGGCCGGTGGGTGTAGCCGTGCAGCTTCGGCACGCCCTGGATCTCGATCACCCGGTCGGTGTGGACCTTGATGATCGCGCCCATCTTCTGCAGGATGCAGATCAGGTCGATGATCTCCGGCTCCACCGCGGCGTTGCGCAGCTCGGTGACGCCCTCGGCCATCACCGCGGTCAGCAGCACCTGCTCGGTGGCGCCGACGCTCGGGTACGGCAGGGCGAACTTGGTGCCGTGCAGCCCGTTCGGCGCGGACAGGTGCAGACCCTCGGGCCGCTTGTCGACAGTGGCGCCGAACTCCCGCAGCGCCTGCAGGTGGAAGTCGATCGGACGCGGGCCGATGTGGCAGCCGCCCAGATCCGGGATGAACGCGTGCCCGAGTCGGTGCAGCAGCGGCCCGCAGAACAGGATCGGGATCCGGCTCGAACCGGCGTGCACGTTGATCTGGTCGGTGCTGGCGCTCTCCACGTTCGCCGGGTCGAAGACGAGCTCGCCGTCCTCGGCGCCGTCGGTCACCTTGACGCCGTGCAGACCGAGCAGACCCCGGACCACCTCGACGTCGCGGATCTTCGGCACGTCGAACAGCCGGCTCGGGCTGTCGCCCAGCAGTGCGGCGACCATCGCCTTCGAAACCAGGTTCTTCGCGCCGCGCACGCGGATCCGCCCTTCGAGCGGAGTGCCTCCATGCACGACCAGGACGTCGTCGGTCAACGCAACCTCCAGCGCGTCGGTGCTGCTGTGTTGATGGTGGGGAGCATGAACTCTGTCGCTACCCCGGATGCGGCCATATCGAAACGGCCCGCTTGCGTCCTCGCCCCGGCAGCATAGCCCTCGGTGACGAAAAAGGACTCGGTCACACCGGCGTGTGTGGCATTCATCGGTGATCCGGCACTTTTGCGTACCAAGGGCGTCACTGATCGTGATCACGCGCCCGGCAGGGCGAGCATCTGGTCCAGCGCCACCCGCGCGTGGTGCGCGGTGTCGGCGTCCACCGTGATCTGGTTGACGACCCGGCCCGCGACCAGCTCCTCCAGCGCCCAGACCAGGTGCGGCAGGTCGATCCGGTTCATCGTCGAGCAGTAGCAGACGGCCTTGTCGAGGAACATGATCTGCTTGTCCGGGTGGGCAAGCGCCAACCGGCGGACCAGGTTCAGCTCGGTGCCCAGCGCCCACGCCGAACCGGCCGGAGCGGCCTCGACGGCCTTGATGATGTATTCGGTCGAGCCCACGTAGTCGGCCGCGGTGACCACCTCGTGCCGGCACTCCGGGTGAACCAGCACGTTCACCCCGGGCACCCGCTCGCGGACGTCGTTGACGCTCTCCAGCGTGAACCGGCCGTGCACCGAGCAGTGCCCCCGCCACAGGATCATCTTGGCGTCGCGCAGCTGCTCCGGCGTGAGCCCGCCACCGGGCTTGTGCGGGTCGTAGAGGACGCAGTCGTCAAGCGACAGGCCCATCTCCAGCACCGCCGTGTTGCGGCCCAGGTGCTGGTCCGGCAGGAAGAACACCTTCGAGCCCTGCTCGAACGCCCAGTCCAGGGCGCGCTTGGCGTTGGACGACGTGCAGACCACGCCGCCGTTGCGGCCGACGAAGCCCTTGATGTCGGCCGAGGAGTTCATGTACGTCACAGGCACGGTCTCGTCGGCGATGCCCAGCTCGGCGAGCGTGTCCCAGGCGGCCTCGACCTGACCCAGGACGGCCATGTCCGCCATCGAGCAGCCGGCCGCCAGGTCGGGGAGGATCACCCGCTGGGCGTCAGTGGTGAGGATGTCGGCGCTCTCGGCCATGAAGTGCACGCCGCAGAAGACGATGTACTCGGCGTCCGGGCGGGCCGCGGCCTCCCGGGCCAGCTTGAACGAGTCACCTGTCACGTCCGCGAACTGGATCACCTCGTCGCGCTGGTAGTGGTGCCCCAGCACGAAGACCTTGCTGCCCAGCTTCGCCTTCGCCGCCGTGGCCCGGGCCACCAGATCCGGGTCACTGGGCGCCGGCAGGTCGCCCGGACACTCGACGCCGCGCTCGGTGTCGGGGTCGCTGCCCCGGCCGAGCAGCAGCAGAGCCGTCGCCGTGTTGGAGGGTTCCACCCAGGTCGAAGTCACGTAGCCCATGGTCCCACAGCGCGAGCGCGCCGCAGCTCCGCTCGGTGTGGGCTGCCACACTGCTCGGCATGCGCGTGCTGCTCTGCCCGGACAAGTTCGCCGGCACCCTGCCCGCACCGGAGGTGGCCGCCGCGGTGGCGGACGGATGGCGCAGCGTCGCCGACGGTGACGACCTGCTGATCCGGCCGCTCGCCGACGGCGGGCCGGGCTTCGTGGACGTGCTCGCCGACGCGCTCGGCGGCCGGCGGGTGACGGTGCCGACTGTCGATCCGCTGGGCCGGCCGGCGGCCGGTGAGATCCTGCTCACCGTCGACGGCACGACCGCCTACCTGGAGAGCGCGCAGGCGTGCGGCCTGCACCTGCTCTCCGCGGCCGAGCGCGACCCGAAGACCACCACGTCGTACGGGCTGGGTCTGCTGGTGACCGCCGCGGTGGAGAGCGGGGCCCGGACTGTGGTGATCGGGCTGGGTGGCTCCGCCACCAACGACGGCGGTGCCGGCATGCTCACCGCGCTGGGCGCGACAGCGCTCGACGCCACGGGTGCGGCGCTGCCGTACGGCGGTGCGGCGTTGGCCCTGGTCGACGCCCTCGACGGCGCTCCCCGGCTGCGCGGCACCCGGCTGGTCGCCGCCACCGACGTGGACAACCCGCTGCTCGGCCTGCACGGCGCGAGCAACGTGTTCGGCCCGCAGAAGGGGGCCGACCGTGCCGACGTCCTGCTGCTCGACGCGGCCCTGGAGCGTTTCGCGGCGGTGCTTGAGCGGGACCTCCCCGGCTGCCCGGCGGGGCTCGGCGCGCTGCCCGGCGGTGGGGCCGCCGGCGGCCTCGGCGCGGCAGTCCTCGCGCTCGGCGGTACCTGCGAGTCGGGCATCGGCATGGTCACCCGGGCCACCCGGTTGGAGGCCGCGCTCGACACCGCCGACCTGGTGATCACCGGGGAGGGGTCCTTCGACCACCAGTCGCTGCGCGGCAAGGTCGTCGCGGGGGTGGCGGGGGCCGCCCGGGACCGTGGGGTGCCCTGCGTGGTGGTCGCCGGCCAGGTCAGCACCGGCCGGCGGGAGGCCGCCTCGGCGGGGGTGACCGACGCGTACAGCCTGGTCGAGCACTTCGGCGGGGAGCAGGCCGGCGGGCTCGACGCCGCGCTGAGCCGTCCGGCCGACGGGCTGCGTGAGCTGGGCGCCCGACTGGCCCGGCAGTGGAGCCGCTGAGGGCTCCCGTCCACGCGTCACCGGGGCCGACCTGCGGCGGCGATCACGCCACGCGGGTGGGCGCGGCCGGGGCGGCGTACGATCGGAACTGGACCACAACCGGGAATCACTGGACGGCGCGCGGCGTTGGCCAGTGCGTCCGGACCCAAAACCGCGCAGGGAGACTTCCACGTGACCACGCCAGCGCAGACCGAGTCGACCGAGGCCCAGGCCCCTACTTCCGTCGTCCTCACCGACGTCGCGGCGCAGAAGGTCAAGGCCCTGATCGAGCAGGAGGGCCGCGACGACCTGCGGCTCCGCGTCGCGGTGCAGCCGGGTGGCTGCTCCGGCCTGCGGTACCAGCTCTTCTTCGACGAGCGTTCGCTCGACGGTGACGTCGTCACCGACTTCGGTGGCGTCGAGGTCGTCGTCGACCGGATGAGCGCCCCGTACCTGTCCGGCGCGACCATCGACTTCGCCGACCGGATCGACGCCCAGGGCTTCACCATCGACAACCCCAACGCGGGCAACTCCTGCGCCTGCGGCGACTCGTTCAACTGAGTCGCGCGCCACGCACCACCGACGATGGGGCCGTCCCGCGGGACGGCCCCATCGTCGTGTCCGGGTGACTGTGGGAGCGGTCCCGGGAGCCCTTGGCCGGTGAGTGGCCGGCGGGTTGCCGTTGCCCGACCGACCGGACACGTCCGGGTTGCCGGGCCGGTAGGCTGACCGCGCCCTGCTCCCGACCCCGAGGGTTGACATGAAGATCGCCGTGACCGGCTCGATCGCCACCGATCACCTGATGAGCTTCCCGGGTCGCTTCGCCGACCAGCTCATCGCCGATCAGCTGCACAAGGTTTCCCTCTCCTTCCTGGTGGACGACCTGGTGCTCCGCCGTGGCGGGGTCGCGGCGAACATCTCCTTCGGCATGGGCCAGCTCGGGCTGCGCCCGGTGCTGCTCGGGGCGGTGGGCGCGGACTTCGCCGACTACCGCTCCTGGCTGGAGCGGCACGGTGTGGACTGTGACTCCGTGCACATCAGTGAGGTGGCGCACACGGCCCGGTTCGTCTGCACCACCGACACCGACATGTGCCAGATCGCGTCGTTCTACGCGGGCGCGATGAGCGAGGCGCGCAACATCGAGCTGGCTCCCGTCGCCGACCGGCTCGGCGGGCTGGACCTGGTGGTGGTCGGCGCCAACGACCCGGAGGCGATGCTGCGGCACTCGGCCGAGTGCCGCACCCGTGGGTACGCCTTCGCCGCCGACCCCTCCCAGCAGCTCGCCCGGATGCCGGGTGAGGACGTGGTGGCGCTCATCGAAGGCGCCGAGTACCTGATGACGAACGACTACGAGAAGTCGCTGCTGCAGAGCAAGGCGCAGCTCAGCGACGACCAGTTGCTGGACCTGGTCAAGGTACGCGTCACCACGCTGGGCAAGGACGGGGTGCAGATCGCCGGCCGTGGCATCGACCCGATCCACGTGCCGATCGCGCGGGAGATCCGGGCGGTCGACCCGACCGGAGTGGGCGACGGCTTCCGGGCCGGCTTCTTCACCGCGCTCTCCTGGGGCGTCGGTCTGGAGCGGGCCGCCCAGGTCGGCTCGCTGCTGGCAACGCTCGTCCTGGAGACGGTGGGCACCCAGGAGTACGACGTCCGCCGCGACCTGTTCGTCAAGCGCCTCGCCGAGTCCTACGGCGACGCCGCCGCCGACGAGGTCCGCCCCCACCTCCTCCCGTAACCCGGGTCAGTGGGTGCGGCGGATGTCGTAGGCGGGGCCCTCCGGGCCGGTGATCGCGGCGAGGAACTCCTGGCCGCGCATCCGGCACCAGGCGGGGAGGTCCACCGCCGCCGCCGGGTCGTCGGCGAGCACCCGGACCACAGTGCCGACCGGCACCTGCGGCATCCGGCGGGCCGCCGCGATCACCGGCAGCGGACAGCGCTGCCCCCGACAGTCGAGCACCTCGTCCGGCATCGTCACAGCCCCACCACCCCGGCGTCGGCGCGCAGCCCGGCGACGATCCCGGGCAGCTCGACGAGGAACCGCTCGACGTCGGACTCGGTCGTGTCCCGGTGCAGGCTGACCCGGACGTTGCCGTGCGAGAGCACCCCCATCGCCTCCAACACGTGCGACGGCCGCAGCGTGGACGACGTGCAGGACGAGCCGGACGACACCGCGAACCCCCGCCGGTCCAGCGCGTGCAGCAGCGTCTCCCCGTCGACGTACAGGCAGGAGAACGTCACCAGGTGGGGTAGGCGCAGCACCGGGTCGCCCACCACCTCCACGTCGGGCACCTCGGCCGCGACCCGCGTCCGGATTCGGTTCACCAGCGGGTCCAGCCGGGTCGCCTCAGCTGCCGCGTCGGCCGCCGCCGCGCGCAGGCTCGCCGCCGCCGCCACCACCGCCGGCAGGTTCACCACCCCTGGGGTACGCCCACCCTCCCGCTCGTCGGCTGGCCAGGGCGACTCCCAGCGGGTGCCCTTGCGGACCGCCAGCAGCCCCACCCCGGGCGGCCCGCCCCACTTGTGGGCGCTGGCGCTGAGCATCGACCAGCCGGCCGGCAGGGGCACCCGCCCGACCGACTGCGCCGCGTCGACGTAGAGCGGCACCCCGACGTCCGCGCAGACGGCCGCCGCCTCGGCGACAGGCTGCACGGTGCCCACCTCGTGACTGGCGGTGATCAGCGCGGCCAGCGCGACCCCGGGGGCCCGGACGGCCGCCGACCAGGCGGCCAGATCCAGCCGGCCCACCCGGTCGACAGGCACCGAGTCGGCGACGCCGCCCGCCGCTACGTGCCGCTCCGCGGCGTGCAGGACTGCGGAATGCTCGATCGCCGAGTGCACAAGCGTCGCACCGGCCCGGTGCCGTCCCGCCAGGCCGCCGAGCACCGCGCCGTGGGCTGCCGTCGTACCGCTGCTGGTGAAGGACAGTTCGTCGGCGCGGACGCCGAGCGTCTGCGCGGCGGCCTCGCGGGCGGCGTCGAGCAGTTGCCGCGCGCGACGCGCCTGGCTGTAGAGCTTTCCCGGGTCGGCCCAGCCGTCTTCAAGGGCGGCCAGCAGCGCCTGCCGGGCGACCGGATGCAGCGGCGCGGCGGTAGCCGCGTCCAGGTAGACCGAAGAGGCGCTCACGGACCTGCCTTTGTTCGCGGTTGCGGGGCTCGCAACCCCGGCTCACTCCTCGCGCTCACGGACCTGCCTTTGTTCGCGGTTGCGGGGCTCGCAACCCCGGCTCACTCCTCGCGCTCACGGATCAGACGCTATCGCGACGTTATGCCCAGGATCCCCCCGATGGGGGCGGACAGTGACCCCACCACGGCCGAGTCCGTCATGGTCGAGTAATCTGCGACCGTCGGTGACGCCTTTGCCGCCGGTGCTGAGGAACGACGCACCGCGGCGCGCTAGGGAGGCAGGACCAGGTGGTCGCAAGGAGTTCGGAGGTACGGCCGTCGGCCGTACGGCACGGTGCTGCGCCAGGAGTCGGTGGACGCCGGGGACGCGGTGCTGGTCGGTTGGCCGGGCTCGGTCTCGGGGGCGTGGCTCTGCTGGTTCTGCTCACGGGCTGTGACGTGGGGCAGACGTTCGACGGCTTCGGTTGGCCGCAGGGTGGCATCACGCCCGAGTCGCACCGGATGTACGACCTGTGGATCGCCTCCTGCGTCGCCGCGCTCGCGGTCGGCGTCTTCGTGTGGGGCCTGATCTTCTGGTGTGTGGTGCGCTACCGCAAGCGCGGCAACGCCCTGCCGGTGCAGACCCGCTACAACCTGCCGATGGAGTTCCTCTACACCATCGCGCCGATCCTGATCGTCTCCGTGCTCTTCTACTACACGGCGATCGTGCAGACCGACGTCGACAAGCTGTCGAAGAACCCGGACGTCACTGTCGAGGTCGTCGCCTTCAAGTGGAACTGGCAGTTCAACTACCGCGACGGTCAGGGCACGGAGGCCCGCACCACCGCGTCGACGCTCGGCACCAGTGAGGTCATCCCGGTGCTCGTGCTGCCGACCAACCGGTCCATCCGGTTCGAGGAGACCAGCCGCGACGTCATCCACTCGTTCTGGGTGCCGGAGCTGCTGTTCAAGCGGGACGTCATGCCGGGCAAGATCCGCAACGTCTTCGAGGTCTCCAGCCTGGACGCCGAGGGCGCGTACGTCGGCCGCTGCGCCGAGCTGTGCGGCAGCTACCACGCGTTCATGAACTTCGAGCTGCGGGTGGTCTCGCCGGAGAAGTACGACCAGTTCCTCGCGGCCAAGCAGAGCGGCAAGTCGACGCAGGACGCCCTCGCCCAGATCGGCGAGGAGCCGTACGCGCAGACCACGCAGCCGTTCGACACCCGACGGACGCAGAGCAACTTCAACCCGGACGACGCTCCGGCCCGCACGGGAAGCTGAGGCAGCCGCATGAAGACCGAGTGGCGTATCTTCCTGATCATCGCCGGGTTCCTCTTCGGCGCCACCATCCTCTACGGCGCCTGGACCCACGGTGAGTCTGGCAACGTCGAGTGGGTAGGCACCGTTGCCCTGCTGCTGTCGTTCCTGCTCTGCTCGATGTGCGGTGGCTTCTTCTGGTTCGTCTCCCGCCGGATCGACCTGCGCCCGGAGGACCGGCCGGACGCCGAGATCTCCGACGGCGCCGGTGAGGTCGGCTTCTTCAGCCCGGGCAGCTACTGGCCGTTCGGTCTGGCGCTGGCCGCCGCGACCGCCGCGCTGGGCATGGTGTTCTGGCAGTTCTGGCTGATCGGCCTCGGCCTGCTGGCGGTCGTCTTCGCCGCCTGTGGCCTGCTGTTCGAGTACTACACCGGCACCCGGCGCACCGCCGAGCACTGATCCACCCGGTCGCTCGCGACCGACCTGCGTGACGAAGGCCCGCATCCCATCGGGGGAGCGGGCCTTCGTCGTGGCGCACCGTGGTCGGCTCCGCGTCCGCGGTGCCGTGGTCGAGGCCGGGTCGGCCGCGCCGTGGTCGGCTCCGCGTCGGCGGCGCCGTGGTCGAGGCCGGGTCGGCCGCGCCGTGGTCGGCTCCGCGTCGGCGGCGCCGTGGTCGAGGCCGGGTCGGCCGCGCGGGCGGCGTCGACCGAGGGGTCAGGCGGCGTGGCGGTGGGCGGGCTGGCGACGTCGGCGGTCGGCCAGCCGGGTGACGCCGACGGTGTACGTGGCGATCACCACGGCGGCGCCGCAACCGGTGCAGACCAGCTCGGGGCAGTCGCTGCCGTGGCCGTCGACGCAGGGCGGCGCCTCGAACGGTGCCACGTCCTCGCAGACGTCGCAGTAAAGCTCGTGATGCGACACGGGCGTCTCCTCTTCACTCCAGGCGACAGGCCCCCGAAATGCGACAGCGACGCACAACGGAAGCGGAGAATCACTCGCCTGTAGTTTCCCACGCGGGTCCGACAAATCTCCGCGGCCACCGCTCGGGCACCCCGGTCACGACGTGATCCACTCGAGATCAGGGAAGTCGCGGCATCGCGACCGGCCGGACAGCGCCGCTCCCCGGAACCCGGGTCGGTCACGCTCCCGGTGGCGAGGGTCAGGCGGTGGCGGCGGTCTCGGCGGTGGTCGCGGTCTCGATCCAGCGGTCCAGGGTGGCAGCCGCCGCGCCCGAGTCGATGGACTCGGCGGCACGGTCCAGGCCGGCCCGCAGCGCCTCGGTCAGGTCACCGTCCAGCGGACCCTGGGTCGCCAGCGCCGCCGCCGCGTTGACAAGCACCGCGTCGCGGACCGGACCGGTCTCACCGGCGAGCAGGCGACGGGCCACGCCGGCGTTGTACGCGGCGTCACCGCCGCGCAGGTCACCGAGGGTGGACCGGGGTACCCCCAGGTCGGTCGCGTCCAGCACGGCCTCGCGTACGGTGCCGCCCTGCGCCGCCCACACCCGGGTCGGCGCGGCGGTGGTGAACTCGTCCAGCCCGTCCTCGCCGCGCATCACCAGCACCGAGTCGCCCCGGGCGGCGAACACGCCGGCCATCACCGACGCCATCCGTGCGTCGAAGCAACCGACGGCGCCGGCGCGGGGTCGGGCCGGGTTGGTCAACGGGCCGAGGAAGTTGAACACGGTGGGGACGCCCAGCTCGCGGCGGACCGGCCCGGTGTGCCGCATCCCCGGGTGGAACCGGGCGGCGAAGCAGAACCCGATGCCTGCCTCGGTGACGCAGCGCACGATGGCGTCCGGGTCGAGGTCGAGCGGGACGCCGAGGAACTCCAGCAGGTCGGCGGTGCCGCACAGGGAGGACGCCGCCCGGTTGCCGTGCTTGACGACCCGGACGCCGGCGCCCGCCACGACAAGCGCGGCCATGGTGGAGATGTTGACCGTGTGGGCGAGGTCGCCGCCGGTGCCCACCACGTCCAGAGCGGTCGAGCGCAACTCGTCGGGGAGGTCGACCGGGACGGCCCGGCTCAACATCGTCTCCACCAGGCCGGCCAGCTCGGCCGAGGTCTCGCCCTTGGCTCTCAGGGCCACGGCGAAGCCGGCGACCTGCGCCGCGCCCGCCGAGCCGGCCATGATCTCGCCCATCGCCCAGGCGGTGTCGGCGGTGGACAGCTCCTCGCCGCGCACCAGCGAGTTGAGCAGGTGCGGCCAGGTCCGATCGCCCATGGCGGGCCTCCCGAGCGTACGAAGTGCGGGTGGGCTGGAACCGGCGCCGGCCTGTCCGGCGCCGCGTCGGTGCCGGAGAGCGGGGAACGTCAGGCGGGTGCGTGCGTCCGCAGCAGCTCGGCAACCGTGCTGCCGGTGGTCACCGGGTCGAGCGGGTGTACAAGCGTCGCGTCGACCTCGGCGAACGCGGCGAGCCATCGGTCCGCGGCGCGGGCGATCACCAGGCAGGTGGGAGGGGCGTCGTCCCGATCGTCCTTGATCTGGCGGGCGATGCCGATGCCGCCGCCGGGGCTCGCCTCGCCGTCGAGCACCAGCAGGTCGATCTCGTAGTCGTCGACGAGCCGGATCGTCTCGGCGTACGTCGACGCGTCGACGAACTCGATCTGCAGCCCGGGCGCGGGCCGGGTGCCGACAGCGAGCCGCATCCGGTCACGGACCTGCGGGTCGTCGCTGTAGAGCAGGACGGTGCACAGACGATCGCTCATGGCTGACAGGCTCCCACCTCGTAGCTGCCCGCCGATCGTACCGGTCGACGTGACGTAGCCGACATCCCGCCCGACGCCCCGCCGCCGGCGTACCGTCTGCGCAGCTCAGGTCGTCGCGGCGTCGGCGGCGCGGTCGCGGGCCTCCTGGCGGTCCAGCTCGCGGTCGACCCGGCGGGCCTCCCGCTCGGACTGCTTCACCCACTGCACGACGAGCACCGCGAGCATGGTCACACTGACGAACTCGCCGCCGGCCCAGAGGATGCCCCCGGCGACCACCTGGTCGGCCTTGGGGTCGGCCCAGCTCAGGTGGAGCGACGGGTACCAGTCGCCGCCGAAGAGGGTGGTGCTCTGCATGATGGTGAGCCCGAGCACGGTGTGGAACGGCACGGAGAGCAGCATCAACAGGGCCCGCGCCGGGTACGGCCAGCGGCCCGGGAGCGGGTCGAGGCCGAGCAGCGGCCAGAAGAACACGCAGCCGGTCATGATGAAGTGCGCGTGCACCAGCTCGTGCGCCCAGGCGTGTTCCAGGGTGAAGCGGTACAGGTCGCTGAAGTACAGCGCGAACGGGTTGACCACGAAGATGGCGAACGCCACCAGCGGAAAGCTGTAGACCCGGGCGACGCGGCTGTGCACGATCGCCAGGAGGCGCTTGCGCGGCCCGACCGGCAGGGTCCGCAGGGCCAGCGTCATCGGCGCGCCCAGCGCCAGGAAGATCGGCGACACCATGGAGAGCACCATGTGCTGGACCATGTGCACCGACAGCAGCGTGGTGTCGTACGCGTGCAGGCCGCTGACCGTGACCAGGGCGATGCCGCCGAGGCCGGGCCCGAGGAAGAACGCCGTACGGGCGATCGGCCAGCGGTCCCCGCGGACGCGCAACCGGTGCACCCCGTAGAGGTAGAGGCCGGCGGCGAGCACCAGGCCGAGGGCCAGCCAGCTGTCCAGCCGGGTCTCGGTCAGCACCGCGCCGACGGTGAACGGTGGCGGGGTCGCCTCGGCCCCGGCGGCGAGCGTGGACGGGCCTGCCACAGTGGCCGCGAACACATCGGCCGGGACGGCCGAGGTGGCGGCGAGGATCGGATCGACGTGCAGCACGCTTTTCAGGCTAGGCCAGGCGAACCGGACCCTGACGGTCGGGCCACGGAAGGCGCAGGTTTGCCACCCCGCTGATCGCCGGCCCCGGTCAGGGGCAATAATGACGGCGTGACTGCGGCCCCAGCCATTGACAAGAGCCGGATCCACTCTCTGACGCGACCCAACATGGTCAGCGTCGGGACGATCGTGTGGCTCTCCAGCGAACTCATGTTCTTCGCGGCGCTCTTCGCGATGTACTTCTCGATCCGCGCGGCTGCGCCGGAGCAGTGGGAGAAGCACACCGAGTCGCTGAACATCCCGTACGCGACCACCTTCACGGTGATCCTCGTGCTGTCCTCGGTGACCTGCCAGCTCGGCGTCTTCGCGGCGGAGAAGGGTGACGTGCACGCGCTGCGCCGCTGGTTCACCGTCACCTTCGTGATGGGCCTGATCTTCGTGCTCGGCCAGGTGAACGAGTACCGCCACCTGGTGGAGGACGGCGTCAGGATCAACGGCGACGGCTACGGCTCGATGTTCTACCTGACGACCGGCTTCCACGGCCTGCACGTGACCGGCGGTCTGATCGCCTTCATCATCTTCATGGTCCGCACGACCATGGGCCGGTTCACGCCGGCGCAGGCGACCTCGGCGATCGTCGTGTCGTACTACTGGCACTTCGTCGACGTCGTGTGGATCGGGCTGTACGCCATGATCTACTGGCTTCAGTGATCTTGGCGCGTCACGAACCGCGCCGCTGCTCCGTCCCCTGAGACAAGGTCCAACCGGTTAAGGACACAGCTCATGACTTCTGACAACGACCGCCGACGCGGCCTGCTCGCGCGGTTGCGCGGGCGGCCCGCCGCGCGCAGCAGGGGCCGCCGCCGGCTGGGCGCCGCGGTCCGGCTGTTCGCCGCGCTGATGCTCGCCGGCGGCGCCTACACCGTCTTCGCCCCCGGTGCGCAGGCGCAGGACAATCCGCCGCTGACCGGCGCCGCAGCCGAGGGCAAGGCGCTGTTCGACGTGAGCTGTGTGACCTGCCACGGCCGCAACGCCCAGGGTGTCGAGGGTCGCGGGCCGAGCCTGATCGGCGTCGGCGCGGCCTCGGTCGAGTTCCAGGTCAGCTCGGGCCGCATGCCGCTGGCCCGCCAGGAGGCCCAGGCGCACCGCAAGCCGCCGGTCTTCACCGACGAGCAGGTCCGCCAGCTCGGCCAGTACATCCAGGAGCTGGGTGGCGGCCCGGTCGTCCCGGGCACCGAGGAAAACCTCCACGGGGACGGCAACGTCGCGGCCGGCGGCGAGCTGTTCCGGATCAACTGCTCCCAGTGCCACGCCTTCGGCGGCGGCGGCGGCGCTCTCTCGTCGGGCAAGTTCGCCCCGAGCCTGCACCCGGCGACCGACCGGCAGATCTACGCGGCGATGCTGAGCGGCCCGCAGAACATGCCGGTGTTCGGCGACAACCAGATCACGCCGGAGCAGAAGGCCGACATCATCGCCTACATCCAGGAGACGCTGAAGACCGACCAGGACCCGGGCGGGTTCAACCTCGGTCGGTACGGGCCGTCCACCGAGGGCCTGGCGATCTTCCTGGTTGGCATTGTGGCGCTCGTGTTCGCTAGCCTGTGGATTGCGGGTAAGTCGTGACCGAGCGGATCGTCAGATTCAGTGCCGTGGTGCCGCTCGGCGCCACCCGTAGCGAGGTGACGGCATGAGCACGCACACCGAGCACCAGGCCCCGCAGGGCCGGGAGCCGCTCGACGTGAACGACCCCGGGCTGACCCGGTTCGACATCGTCCGTGAGGGCGCGCGTCGGGACGACATCGAGATCGTGCACTACGAGCCGCAGGTGCTGCCCGGCACGAAGGCCGAGCGTCGGCTGACCCGGGTGGTGGCCGGCTTCTTCCTGATCACCGGCCTGGCGGCGACCGCGTTCCTGGCCATCTACATCTGGTGGCCGTGGCAGTACGCGCCGGGCCGCGGCGGCGACAAGTTCTACACCCCGCTGCTGGGCGCCACCCTCGGCATCGCGCTGCTCGCCGTCGGCTTCGGCATCCTGACCTGGGGCAAGAAGTTGCTGCCCAAGGAGGTCTCGATCCAGGACCGGCACGAGGGCGCGGTGGACGCCGACGGTCGCACCATCACCGGCCAGACCATGCTCTACATGGCCGACGAGCTGGGTGTGAAGCGTCGTCCGCTGCTCGGCATCTCGCTGCTGGCCGGCCTCGCGCCGGTCGCCGCGGTCGCGGCTGCGCCGCTGGTCGGCGGTCTGATCTCGCAGCCGCACAAGAACAACCAGATGTTCACCACCGGGTTCGCCACCGCCGAGGGTGGCCAGCGGATCCGCCTCGTCCGCGAGGACGGCCGCCCGGTGCGCCCGGCGGACGTCAGCACCGGCGGCCAGCTGACGGTCTTCCCGGGCATCGAGCACGGTGTGAGCAACAGGCACGCCGACTCGCCGACGCTGCTGATCCACCTGCGGGACTCGGACGCGCAGGAGTCGCGCCGGGCCAACGAGCGGGTAGGCCACGGCGACTACATGTGGGGCAACTACGCGGCGTTCTCCAAGATCTGCACGCACGCCGGCTGCCCCGCGAGCCTCTTCGAGCAGCAGACCAACCGCCTGCTCTGCCCGTGCCACCAGTCCCAGTTCCTGATCACCGACAACGCCCGGCCAGTTTTCGGCCCCGCCAGCCGGCGGCTGCCGCAGCTGCCGATCGAGGTGGACTCCGAGGGCTTCTTCGTGGCGAAGTCCGACTACACCGAGACCGTCGGGCCTGATTTCTGGGAGCGGCCATGAAGCGTCGAAAGTTTGACCTGGCAGCCACGCCGGGCAAGGCCGCGGTGGGGGTGGACGACCGCTTCCAGGTGGCCACCCCGCTCCGTCGGCTGCTGAACAAGGTCTTCCCTGACCACTGGTCGTTCCTGCTGGGCGAGATCGCGCTGTTCTCGTTCATCGTGCTGCTCCTGACCGGTGTGTTCCTCACCTTCTTCTACGAGCCGGCGATGACCGAGGTGGTCTACGACGGCAGCTACGCGCCGTTGCAGGGCACGCCGATGTCCGCCGCGTACGCCTCGAGCCTGGACCTGTCGTTCGATGTCCGCGGCGGCCTGGTGATGCGGCAGATGCACCACTGGGCGGCGCTGCTGTTCATGGCCGCGATCGTCGTGCACATGCTGCGGGTGTTCTTCACCGGCGCCTTCCGCAAGCCGCGCGAGACCAACTGGATCATCGGCTCGCTGCTGTTCTGGGTCGGCTTCCTGGCCGGCTTCACCGGCTACTCGCTTCCGGACGACGGTCTGTCCGGCACCGGCCTGCGGATCGCCTCGGCGATCATGCTGTCCATCCCGGTGATCGGCTCTTGGCTCACGTCGTCGATCTTCGGTGGCGAGTTCCCCGGCACGATCATCATCAGCCGGTTCTTCATCGCCCACGTCCTGCTGATCCCGGGCCTCCTGCTCGCGTTGATCAGCGCCCACCTGGGCTTGGTCTTCAAGCAGAAGCACACCCAGTGGCCCGGCCCCGGCCGGACCAACGGCAACGTGGTCGGCGAGCGGATGTTCCCCCGCTACGCGCTGAAGCAGGGCGGCTTCTTCATGGTCGTCTTCGGCGTCATCGCGCTGCTTGGCGGTCTGTTCCAGATCAACCCGATCTGGCTGTTCGGCCCGTACGAGGCGTGGGTGGTCTCGGCCGCCAGCCAGCCCGACTGGTACGTCATGTTCCTCGACGGCTCGACCCGACTCATGCCGGCCTGGCAGCTCAACATCCCGATCGGCGACGGGTACGTCATCCCGCCTCTGTTCTGGCCGACTGTCGTGCTGCCCGGCATCCTGGTCGGCCTGTCGACGATGTACCCGTTCCTGGAGGCCCGGCACCTCAAGGACCGCAAGAGCCACAACCTGCTCCAGCGGCCCCGCGACGTTCCGGCCCGTACGGCCGTCGGCGCCATGGCCGTGGCCTTCTACGTCGTGTTGACGCTCTCGGGCGCCAACGACGTGATCGCCGACAAGTTCCAGATCAGCCTGAACGCGATGACCTGGGCGGGCCGTGTCGGCCTGCTGGTGGTCCCGCCGCTGGCGTACTACATCACCTACCGGCTCTGCCTGGGTCTGCAGCAGCACGACCGGGAGGTGCTCGCGCACGGCGTGGAGACCGGCATCATCCGGCGCCTGCCGGACGGCCGGTTCGTCGAGGTGCACCAGCCGCTCAGCGCGGCGAACGGGCACGCTGACGGCCACGGTGAGCTGGACTACGTCGGCTGGGTCGTGCCGAAGAAGATGAACCGGCTCGGGGCCCTCGGCCCGGCGGTCCGGGGCTTCTTCTACCCGATCGAGAAGCCTGTCGAGGCTCCGGTCTCGCCGGGTCACCCGCCGGTCGAGCCCCGGCCCGAGCGCGCGGAGATCGGCAGCGGCGAGAGCCGCCACTGACCCCGACCGCACCGTCACGTGGCGCCCGCCGGACTTCCGGCGGGCGCCACGTCGTTGTCGGTGTCCCGTCACCCATCCGAGCAGGAGTCGGACGGCCACGGCGGGACCGGTCGACCCCGCGCGCCGGGCGATCGCAGGAATAACCCCCGTGAGCCGGGTATCCGTGCTGTCCAACGTCTCTAGGGGGGGAAGCATGTTGGGTCTCAAACGCCTCGGCCTGTTGGCCGCGCTGGTGCTGGTAGGCGTCGCGCCGGCTGTGGCCGCGCAGGCCGCGGCACAGCCGTCGACGCAGGACACTCAGTATCTGCAGGCGGTGCACCAGGTGAACCTGTTCGAGATCACCGCCGGTGACCTGGCTCAGCAGAAGGGCCAGAACCAGGGGGTCAAGGACCTGGGCGCGATGTTGAAGACCGACCACACCCAGCTGGACCAGACGGTGCAGCAGACCGCGTCCCAGCTCAACGTCGAACTGCCGAACGAGCCCAGCGCCGATCAGCAGGCGGTCATCGACAAGTTGAACAACGCCAGCGGCGCGGAGTTCGACAGGCTCTGGGTGACAAGTGAGCTGGCCGGTCACGTCCAGTCCATCCAGGCCACCCAGACGGAGATCTCGCAGGGCTCCGAGCAGTCGGTGGTCCAGTTGGCTACGACCGCGCTGCCGACGCTGCAGGCGCACTACGACGAGCTGGTCCAGCTCGCCAACCAGCTCGGCATCCCGGTCCCGCAGACCAGCGCCAGCGGTACGCCCAGCCCGGGTACCTCGTCGCAGGCTCCGGGTGGCACCACCGAGTCGCCCGCTCCGAGCGGTGGCATCACCGAGTCCCCGGAACCGGGCCTCGGCACCACCGAGCGGCCCGCTCCCAGCGAGAGCTGACGTAGCGGCAGCAGACGGCCGGTCCACTCGAAGGGGTGGACCGGCCGCGCCGCGTCCGGCGCCGGCCGGCCCACGCGGCCCGGCGGGTCAGTCGGCGTCGGCGAGGCCGATCGCGAACGTCTCCTCGAGGTCGAGCTGGGAGTACGCCCGGAACGCGATGTGCGACTCCGTGTTCAGCACACCCGGCACCTTGGAGATGCTGCCCGCGATGACCTGCGCGATCTGGTCGAACTCGCGGACCCGGACGATGGCGATGAGGTCGACGTGCCCGGCCACCGAGTAGACCTCGCTGACGCCTGTGACATTGGCCAGGGTCTCCGCCACCTCGGGAATCGCGTCGGTGGCGCAGTCGATCAGCACGATCGCGGTGATCACGGGGCAATTCTCCGTTCGTCGGCGTCGTCGTTCATGCTAGATGTCTCCGACCGGACCGGCAGAGGGTGCACCCCGTCGCGTCGGCTTCGTCGACCTGGCCCCGGTGTGGCGCGCGGCTCTGGCGTGCTGTGTGCTGCCTGCTGCGCGGCCTGGCGTGTCGCGTGAAGTCGGCGTGCCGTGTGGGGTTGACGGGTTCCTTTGGGGCCGTGTGGGAGTGGCGTCGCGGTGGCGTGCCGCCTGGGCGCCTGCCACCTGCCGCCGCCTGGCCTGGGCGCCGTTGTCATCGGCCGTCTGGAACGTTCCGGGACCGCCGAGCCCGTGTCGCCGGTGAGCCATATACCTGCGAGTCATAAATATGACGCTCAGGTATATCGCTCACAGAGGTATATGCCGCCGGGCTGCCCGGGCTGCCCGGGCTGCCCGGGCTGGCGGGTTGCCGGGCCGCCGGGCCGGCGGGCTGCCCGGGCTTGCGGGTCGCTGGGCTGCCGGGCCGCCGGGCTGCCCCGGCTTGCGGGTCGCTGGGCTGCCGGGCCGCTGGGCTGCCCGGGCTGGCGGGCCGCTGGGCCGCCGAGCTGGCGGGTCGCTGGGCTGCTGGGCTGCCCGGCTGGCGGGTAGCCGGGCTGCCGTGTCTGGTGGGTCGGCCGGCGCGGGGCGTCAGGCCGGCTCAGCCGTGCGCGGCGGCCTGGACCGTGCAGTCGTCCCCGAACCGGATCACGTCGTGCAGCCGTTCGCCGTCGCGTACGAGCGCGCCCGGCCACACCACGGTGCGGCGCACGTCGCCGTCCACCCGTGCGCCCGCGCCGACCACCGACTCCACGCAGCTGCCGGTCACGGTCGCGGAGGGGTCGACGAGAGCACCGCCGGCTGCGGCGTGCAGGTTGGCCGCCAGGTAGTCGGCGGGGGTACCGGTGTCGTAGAAGGTGCCCGGGTAGGGCACCACCTCCAGCGCGCCGGCCGCCTCGGCGGGCCGCCACACCGCGCGTACCAGGTCGGAGAAGGTCACCGGCAGGTCGCGGACCAGCCGCCACGGCAACAGCGAGAACCCGGTGAAGCAGTGTCCGGCGAAGGTGCCGGGCGCCGTCGGGTCGGCGGCGGGCTGGCCGAGCAGGCGTACGGAGGTCCCGTCCCAGCCGTCCAGCAGCGCGGCCACGTCGGGGCCCGGGGGAGTGGCGGCGTCGGCCAGGTATGCGTCGGCGTTGCCGACCAGCACCGGCCGGCCGTCGATCCAGTCTCGCAGGTTGGCCACCCCACCGGCGGTGCCGAGCGGGTCGCCGGGCTCCACCGACAGGTGGGCGCGATCGTCGACGTGTGTGACCACCTGGTCGGCGAGGTAGCAGGCGTTCACCGCGACGCGTGCGGGACCACTCAGACCGAGGCCGGCCAGACGGGCCAGCGCCCGGTCCAGCAGTGCCACGTTGCCGACCGGGCAGAGCGCCTTGGGCACCCGTGCGGTGAGCGGGCGCAGCCGGGTGCCCTCACCCGCGGCGAGCACGACCGCGCACAGCTCGGCCGGCACCGAAGCCCGACCGGCCATGGCAGCCCGACCGGCCATGGCAGCCCGACCGACCATGGCAGCCCGACCGACCATGGCAGCCCGACCGGCCATGGCAGGCCGGCCGGTCATGGCAGGTCGTCGGGGATCGGGGGCGGGAACTGCCCGGCCAGTGGCCCGATGTCGTAGTAGGCGAGCAGCCGGGCCGTCGGCCAGGTCAGCTTGGGCAGGTCGTCCAGCGGATGCCAGGCGGCCTCGAAGACCTCCGCGCCGTCGACCGCCAGCTCGGTGCTGGACGCCGGCACCTCCGTCTCGAAGACCATGTCGACCCAGCCCTTGGCGTGCACGATCGCGTTCGGCGCCGCCGGGCGCAGCCGGGACGGCGGCAGCCGGATGCCGGACTCCTCGAACAGCTCGCGGGCCGCGCCCACGACCGGTGGCTCCGCCCGATTGAGCAGGCCGGCGGGCAGCGACCAGCCCTTGCCGGGGGGCTGGCGCAGCATCAGCAGCCGGCCCGCGCCCGTCGCCTCGGCATCCCGGACCAGAGTGACCGCCCCGACGATGTACTTGGGCACGGCCAACTTGACCAGACGACGGCGCACCGGCAGCGGCAGCCGGTAGAAGGCCTGGTAGAAGATGGCCCGACCGGTGGCGCGGGAACGGGGGATCATGACCCCAGGTTAGTGGTCACGAATGTCCCTCGGACGCGCTGGGGGCCGGACGGTCACTGTCGATGGTCGACCAGGTCGATGAGCTGGCGTACCACGGTGTCCGGTTCGATCACCCGGTCGAAGACCGCGACGAGCAGGGTCTCCAGGTCGGGATAGCCCAGCTCCTCGGAGAGCCGCAGCAGCGGCAGGTCGCTGGCGAGGCCGCGGTTGTGCTGGCGCAGGGCGAGCCCGATGGTGGCCCGGCCGAGGCGGACCTTGTCGCTGATGGTGATGCCCGGCTCGGTGTGCTCGGCGAACCACCTGTTGATCTGCATCTGCGCGTGCGGCGACTTGACGAAGCCCAGCCACTCCTTGCGGGGGCCGCGTGGCGCCACGCCTGCCTCGAAGCCGTTGTCGCCGTCGTTCTCGGTGAAGATCTCCACCACGTCGCCCTCGTCCAGCTCCGAGCTCAGCGGCGCCAGCCGGCCGTTGATCCGGGCGGCGAGACAGTGGTCGCCCCGCTGGCTGCCCAGCTCGTACGCCAGGTCGACGGGTGTGGCGCCGGCCGGCAGCACCACCTGACGCCCGTCGGAGAAGACCTGGATCTGGCCCTCGGCGAGGTCGCAGCGCAGCGACTCGTAGAACTGCGCCGGGTCGGCGGCGTCCGGCTCCCAGTCGAGCACGCGGCGCAGCCAGTCCAACTGCTCGGCCCGGGCCGCCGCGCTGCTGCTGCCCGAGCGCGGGAAGCGGAAGTCGGCGGCGATGCCGTACTCGGCCGAGCGGTGCATCTCCTCAGTGCGGAGCAGCACCTCCACCGTGCGGTCCTGCGGGCCGCAGACGCTCGTGTGCAGCGAGCGATAGAGGTTGTTCTTCGGTGAGGCGATGAAGTCCTTGAAACGGCCCGGGACGGGCCGCCACGTGCCGTGGATCGCGCCCAGCGCGGCGTAACAGTCGGTGGCCGGGCCGTCGACAACCACCGAGATGCGGGGCAGGTCGTACGGGGCGGTGTGGCCGCCGGCGATGGTGTCCTTCCAGATCGAGTAGAGGTGCCGGGGACGCGGGCTCACCACGGCGTCGACCCGGCTGCGGCGCAGCGCCACCCGGGCCTGTGTCACCACCGAGTCGAGGTACGAGTCCCAACCGGGCCGATCGTGCACGTGCCGGGCCAGCCGGGCGTGCTCGTCGGGCTCCAGGTGCAGCAGCACCACGTCGTCCAGCTCGCGCTTGAGGGTCTGGATGCCCAGCCGGTCGCAGAGCGGGACCAGCACCTCCTGGGTCTTGCGGGCGATCCGTTCCCGCGACGCCGCGGAGCGCACACCGAGCGTACGCATGTTGTGCAGCCGGTCGGCCAGCTTGATGATCAGCACTCGGACGTCCTTGGCGGCCGCGACGATCATCTTGCGGACCGTCTCCGCCTCGGCGGCCTTGCCGTAGAACGCCTTGTCGAACTTGGTCACCCCGTCGACCAGGTGGGCCACCTCGCCGCCGAAGTCCTCCGACAGCGCCTGGAGCGTGTAGCGGGTGTCCTCGACTGTGTCGTGCAGCAGCGCCGCCACCAGGGTCGTGGTGTCCATGCCCAGCTCGGCGCAGATCTGCGCCACCGCGAGGGGATGGGTGATGTACGGTTCCCCGCTCTTGCGGAACTGGCCGCGGTGCATGTTCTCCGCGATCGTGTACGCCCGGCGCAGCACGGCGGGGTCGGTGCCGGCGTGGATGCCCCGATGGGTGCGGACCAGGTGGGTGACCGGGTCGGAGTCGGTGGTCGGCCAGGTGAGCAACGACCGTAGTCGGCGGGTCAGGGGCAGCTCACCCGACTGGGTCGGCAGGGCGCCCCCCAGGGCGGCGCCGTGTCCGGCGTCGACGTCCACGAGGGACACCTCCTCACCCCGGCTCCGCGACCGCCGGACCGGGCGATCGGGAGCAGGCCCACGAAACGGGCAGGACTGCACTTCTCTAACAGCCTAAGGGAGTCGACGTAGTCCGATCGGTCAGTTGGTCATGAGCGTTCGGTCGAGAGTTGGTGCGACGCCCCGCTCTCGGCCTTCGCCAGCAGGTCACGGAACCGGCCCGCCCCGCCCGCCGGCGAGGACCAACCGGACGACATCTCGACCAGCCGGGTCTCCGGCCGCTCCAACCAGGACAGGATGCGCTCGGATTCCTCAGCCGTGGCCGACGGCACCGGGCCGTGCCCGCCCGACACCGTCTCGGCGGTGGCCCGGATCGCGTTCAGGGTGGGTCGCGGGTGGACGCCTGGCGGGGACACCCCGGCGCCGGCCAGGCGACCGTGCCGGACCAGGGCCAGCTCCCAGCCGCCCCGGGCGGCCGGCCGGGCGGCGGCCAGCTCCACGATCGAAGTGAGCGCCGCCAGCCGCTGCATCCGCACGGTGGCGCGCAGCACCGCGGCCAGCCGGGACCGCACCACGGCGGCCTCCTCGTAGCGCTTGTCGGCCGCGAGCACGTCGATCCGGGCCAGCAACGCGTCCACCACGGGCTGCGGGTCGCTGGCGGTGGCGGTGCGGAACGGCCCGGCGGCTCTGTCGTCGTACTCCTCAGGGGTGATCTTGTGCTCGCAGGGCGCCGGGCAGCGACCCAGCTCGGCCAGCGCGCAGGCCGGCGTGACGGTGCGCAGCGAGAGCCGGTGCGTGCACTGGCGCAGCGGCACCGCGTCGTGGAAGCCGGCGGCGGCCAGCTCGGCGGCCCGCCGGGAGGTGAAGGGCCCGAGGTAGGCGGTGTCCGTGGGGGAGAGGTCCCGGACGATCGACAAGCGGGGGTACGGACCGTCGGTCAGCTTGAGCCAGACCATCCGTTCCGGATATTTCGACCGTCGGTTGTACGGAGGCGCGTGCGCGGCGATCAGGCGCAGCTCGCGGATCTCCGCCTCCAGCGAGTGGGCGCACTCCACTGCCTCGACCCGCTCGGCGGCGGCCAGCATCTCGGAGATCCGGGCGCGCTTCTCGGCCGCGGTGAAGTAGCTGCGCACCCGGGTGGCGATGTCGACCGAGGTGCCCACGTAGAGCGGCCGGTCGTCGGCGGCCCGGAAGATGTAGACCCCGGGAACCTTGGGCAGCCCCTCGGCCAGGTGCCGCTTGCGGCGCTGCGTCGGGGTGACCGCGCGGGCGAACTCGATGGCGTCGCCGACGGTGTCGACCCGGTGCCCACCGAGCCGGCCGATCAGCCCGTGCAGCACGTCGACGGTGGCCTTGGCGTCGTCGAGCGCCCGGTGGGTGGGCTGGGTGGCGGTGCGGAAATAGGCCGCCAGGGTGCCCAGCTTGCGGTTGGGCACCTCGTCGCGGGTCAGCACCCGCCGGGCCAGCGCCGCCGTGTCCAGCACGCGCGGGTTGGGCCAGCGGTGACCGTGCTTCGCGCAGGCGGCCTTGAGGAACCCCACGTCGTACGGGGCGTTGTGGGCGACCAGCACCGCGTCGGCGATGAACTCCAGGAAGCTGGGCAGCACCTGCTCGATCGGGGGCGCCGGCACCAGCATGGCCTGGGTGATCCCGGTCAGCACGGTGATGAACGGCGGAATCGGCTGCCCCGGGTTGACCAGGGTGGCCAGCTCACCCAGTTGCTCGCCGCCGCGCACCTTGACCGCGCCGATCTCGGTGATGCCGCCGCCGTCGGGGGCGCCTCCGGTGGTCTCCAGGTCGACCACCACGAAGGTCGTCGCGTACAGCGGCAGGGCCGGGTCCACCCCGCCCACCGCCGGGTCGAGACCGGCAAGTGACTCCTGGACGTACTCCGCCTGTGCCATCGGCGGCACGCTAGCGCCTCGGTCCGACACTCCCGTCGCAGCAGTCCCAGCAGTCACCATGGGGCTAGGATGAGAGATCGGCTCACTCACCGGGCGGTGGGCCCGGTCGCGGTGGGAGACTTGCCACATGCCCCTCACCGAGCCGCACGACGACCACCTCCCGCAGGAGGATCCGGTCGCCGTCGACGGTGCCGTGGGCGACCCGGACATCGGTGACACACCTGCCGATTCGGGTGGTGACCCGCCTGTCGAGCCGGAGCCGACGCTGCCCGAGCCGGTTCGGCAGCGGATCGTGGCGCTGACCGCCACCGTGCTGCCCACCCTGCCCGCCGACGAGGTGCCCGTGCCACTGCGCCGGGTGGCCAAGTTCGCTCCCAACCGCCGGGCCCGGCTCGGCGCCCCGGCCATCGCCGCACAGCTCACCGCCGACCCGCTGTTCCGGCAGCGGGTCACCGCGCGGGTGCTTGCCGACGCCGGCGACCTCGGCGCGGCAGTGGTCGAGGGCACCGCGCCGGCCGCCGCCGACCCGGTCGAGGTGGCCGCGCTGGCCTACCTGGCCCGGCCCCGTGGCTGGCGGGAGCTGATCGACGCCAGCGGCGCGGCGGTCCGCGCCGAGGCGGACAGCGCGGTCGTGGCCGAGCTGGTCCGCGAGGCCGAGCAGCGGGCCACCCGCGCCGAGCACGACCGGGCGGTGGCCCGGGTCGAGGCCGAGAAGCTCCGCGACGAGCTGGCGCGGGTCCGTGAGGAGTTGGGCCAGCTCCGCGAGGAGTCCCGTCAGCTGGCCCGTACCCTGCGCGAGACGCAGGCGCGTGAGCGCAAGGCCACCGAAGTCCTGGCTACCGAACGCGGCCGGGCCGCACGCGCCAGCGCCGACGTGGACGCCGAGTTGCGCCGCGCCCGTGCCCGGCTCGCCGAGGCGGAGGCCGCCGCCGGGGTGGCCCGGGCCAGCGCGAAGGAGGCACGTTCGGTCGACGACGCCCGCCTCTGGCTGCTGCTGGAGACCATCGGCCAGGCCGCCGTCGGGCTGCGCCGGGAGCTGGCGCTCGACCCGGTGGACAAGCTCCCCGCCGACTTCGTCGCCGACGCGTTCGCCGAGCAGCCGGGCACCGCCCCGGCCGGCCCGGCAGCCCGTGCCCGCGACACCGACGACCCGGCCCGGTTGGACCAGCTGCTCGCCCTGCCCCGGGCGCACCTCGTGGTGGACGGCTACAACGTCACCAAGCGCGGCTTCGGCGAGATGTCCCTGGAGCAGCAGCGCAAGCGCCTCATCACCGGGCTGGGCGGGATCGCCGCGCAGACCGGTGACGAGGTCACAGTCGTGTTCGACGGCGCCGAACGGATGCACGGGCTGCCCCCGGCGCCCCGCGGCGTCCGGGTGCTCTTCTCCCGCAAGGGCGAGACCGCCGACGAGCTGATCCGCCGCCTGGTCCGCGCCGAGCCGGCGGGCCGTCCGGTCGTCGTGGTCTCGTCCGACCGCGAGGTCGCCGACGGCGTACGCCGGCACGGGGCGTACCCGCTGGGGGCCGACTCGCTGCTGCGCCGCCTCGCCCGCTCCTGAGGGCCGCAGGCCGCAGGCCGCCCGGTGATCGACACGAGTTCGGCGATGTCGGGGTGTCCCGGCCGTCGGAACACCCCGATATCACTGATCTGGAGTGGATCTCGAACTCTCGGGTGCCCAGGTGCCGTTAGACGCAGTGGGAGACGGCGGGGTTCGGGTCGTGGCCCGTGTTGACGTAGTCACCGGCGAGCATGCCGCTCGCGTTGCCGTAGAACGCGTTGTACCAGACGGTGTCGCCGTTTACCGACGAGCCGGTCGCCCAGCAGTTCAGGTAGACCGAGTGGCCCTTCGGGATCGTGAGGATGACCGAGCACTGCGAGTTGTTCAGCCACTGGCAGTAGCGCAGGTTCAGGTCGGTCTGGGTCTGGAAGGTGCCACCGGCGAACGCGGGGGTGGCGACGAGGCCGACCGCTGCGGTCACCGTGACGGCGCACGCGGCCAAAAGGCGTCGTGGATTCATGTCTGCACCTCGATCAGGGGTCGACGCGGGCGGTCAGTAGGAGCAGTAGGGGGAGTCCATGATGTCGAGGGCGACCGCGTAGCCGTACGGCTCGAGGTTTGCCAGCTCGCCCGGCGCGATGCAGACCCAGTCGCCGTTGGAGTAGAAGATCTTCGCGCCGTCGTCGTTGCGGCTGTTGTAGACCCAGTCGGCGCCCCGGCTGCGGGAGCCGAGGGTCTGGTAGTAGTTGTCCTGGAACGACGCGGTCGGCGAATTGCCGTTGTACGGGTTCCCGGTCACCCAGAAGCAGACGCGGGGGTAGTTGCAGCCGAATGCCGAGGTGGCCTGCGCCGGCGTGGCGACGAGGCCGCTCGCGGCCGTCGCGGCGCCCGCGAGGAGCGCGACGGCCGAGAGGCGGGAGCGTGTGGTCGAGGATGGTCCGCGCATGTCGAGTCCTCCGTGGGTCGACCTGGGGTTCGGCCGGTTCCGCTCGGCCGTGGCATCACGATCGCAGTGGCCACCATGGACGGAACAGGCGCTTGACCGGCAGTTGACCGGCGATTGGCGCGGCACGGGATCGCCGATGTCGCGGTGTCCGACCGGCCGGGATACCCCGATTTCGCTGATCTGGAGTCGATCTAGCCCTCAACGGGCGGTTCTGTCGTACCCGGTGGATAGCGTCGATGTTACCGACGGTGCTCGGGCGACGACGACAGGGCGTCGGCTGCGCAGCGCGAGCGATCAGGAGGAGCGATGCTCATCGACTGCGACGGGTGCGCGAAGCGGGCCGACGGCTGTTCCGGCTGCCCGCTGACCGCCCTGTTCGACGAGACGTCCCCGGCGGCCGGGCTGGTCGCCGCCGAGGTCGAGGCGATCGAGGTGTTCGCCCGGGCCGGCTTCGACGTCGAGGTGCTGGCCGCGCCCGCGCGGCCCGACGTCGCCGCACGCCGGGTCCGCCGGGTGGCCTGAGTTCCCGCACGCCGGTCCGCCGCGCGGTCCGACGTCGCCGCACGCCGGGTCCACCGGCTCGACCTCCCCGCACACGCCGGTCCCGCCGCGCGGCTCGACGTCGCCGCGCACGCCAGGTCCGCCGCGCGGCCCGACGTCCCCGCACGCCGGCTGGCCTGAGGGTCAGCGCTGCCGCCCGCCGGGCGGCGGAGCGCGACACCGCGGGCGAAGCGGGCTTTTCGCGGGCCATAGGATGGGCGGTCACGGCGGGAGGAGCGGCGGGATGAGCGGGGTACGACGTGAGCACGGCGGGCTCGTCGGTGCTGCGCGGGCCCATTGTGTGGCGCGCGCGGCGGTGCCCCGGTGACTCCGCGCGGGTGGGCGCTGCTGACGCTGGCCGGGTTGACGGTGGCCCTGCTGGTGACCGCCGCGTTGTTCATTCCCTGGCACCGGCCGCCGGCGCCCCGCGCCGACCAGCTCGCCGCGCTGCGTGACCTCCCGGCGGAGCAGGTGGCCAAGGGGCGCGAATTCCGTGCCGCGCTGCGCCCCGGGAGCTACGCCGCGCTCGCCGTCGGGCTACTGATCGCCGTCGCGCTCGGCCTCACCCCGCTGGGCAGCCGCCTCGTCGAGCTGGTGGGCCGGCCGTTCGGTGGGCACTGGATCGCGCAGGCGGTGCTCGGTGGGCTCGCCGTGGTGCTCGTCGCCGACCTGCTCACCCTCCCGTTCGCCGCCTGGCGGCAGAGCGTGCTGACCCGCTACGGGCTGAGCACCAACGGGTGGAACGGCTGGGCCGTGGACCTGCTCAAGTCGTACGCGGTGAGCGCCGTGATCGGCGCGGTGGCGCTGTTCGGCTTCTACGCGGTCATCCGGCTCGCGCCGCGCTGGTGGTGGGCGTTCGGGGCGGCGGGCGCGGCGCTGCTGGTGGTGCTGCTCTCGTTCGTGCTGCCGGTGCTGGTGGAGCCGGTGTTCAACAAGTTCACCCCCATGGAGCAGGGCGCGCTGCGCACCGAGCTGATGAGCATGGCCGCCCGCGACGGCGTCCCGGTGCGCGACGTGCTGGTCGCCGACGCCTCGCGGCGCACCAGGGCGGTCAACGCGTACGTCTCCGGCCTCGGGCCGACCCGCCGGGTTGTCGTCTACGACACGCTGCTGAGCGAGGCCACCCCGGCCGAGGTGACCGCGGTGGTGGCGCACGAGCTGGGCCACGCGAAGGACTCCGACGTGGCGGTGGGCACGCTGACCGGGGCGCTGGGCGCCGCCGCTGCCGTGGTGGCGCTCTACCTGCTCGGCTCGTGGGGGCTGCTGCTGCGGTTGGCAGGCGTCGACTCGGTGGCCCATCCGCGCGCGTTTCCGCTGCTGATCGCCCTGGTCACGGTGGCCGGCCTGGTCGCCACCCCGGTGCAGGCGCTGCTGTCGCGGCGGGTGGAGGCGCGCGCCGACGCGCACGCGCTCGCGCTCACCGGCGACCCGGTGTCGTTCGAGTCGATGCAGCGCCGGCTCGGCTCGGTAAACCTCGGCGACCCCGATCCGCCGCGCTGGGAATACCTCTACTCGGCCTCGCATCCGTCCACCGTGGAGCGGATGGCCGCCGCCCGCGCGTACGCCCGGGAGGCCGCCCGATGAACCGCACGCTGCTGATCACCAACGACTTCCCGCCCCGGCCGGGCGGCATCCAGTCCTTCGTGCACAACCTCGCCGTGCGTCAGCCGGCCGGGTCGGTGGTGGTGTACGCGTCGAGCTGGCGGGGCGCCGCGAAGTTCGACGCCGACCAGCCCTTCGAGGTGATCCGCGAGCGCACCCGGGTGCTGCTGCCCACCCCGCTGATCGCCCGCCGGGCGGCCCGCCTCGCCCGCGCGTACGACTGCGACACGGTGTGGTTCGGCGCGGCGGCCCCGCTGGGGTTGCTCGCCGCGGGCCTGCGCCGACGGGCTGGCGTCCGCCGGGTGGTGGCGCAGACCCACGGGCACGAGGTCGGCTGGGCGGCGCTGCCGGCGGCCCGGCCGGCGCTGCGGCGCATCGGTCGGGGTGTGGACGTGACCACCTACCTCGGTGAGTACACCCGTGTCCGGCTGGCCCGCGTGCTGGACGGGCTGACCGACCTGCGCCGGCTGGCGCCGGGGGTGGACGTGGACGCCTACCACCCGACTGTGGACGGTGAGCCGGTCCGGGCCCGATTGGGGCTGACCGACCGGCCGGTGGTGGTCTGCGTGTCCCGGCTGGTGCCGCGCAAGGGTCAGGACATGCTGATCCGCGCGCTGCCGGAGATCCGTCGCCGGGTGCCCGACGCGGCGCTGCTGATCGTCGGCGGTGGGCCGTACCGGGCGACCCTGGAAAAGCTGGCGCGGCAGACGGGCGTCGAGCGGGACGTGGTGTTCACCGGTTCGGTGCCGGCGGCCGAGCTGCCGGCGCACTACGCGGCCGGTGACGTCTACGCGATGCCCTGCCGCACCCGCAACCGTGGCCTGGACGTGGAGGGGCTGGGCATCGTCTACCTGGAGGCGTCCGCGACCGGCCTGCCGGTGGTGGCCGGGGACTCCGGCGGCGCCCCGGACGCGGTCCGTGAGGGAGAGACGGGGTACGTGGTCCGCGGCCGGGACGTCGCCCAGCTCGCCGACCGGGTCGCCCGCCTGCTCGCCGACCGGGACCTGGCCCGCCAACTGGGCGCGGCGGGCCGGGCGTGGGTGGAGCGGGAGTGGCGCTGGGAGGCGCAGGCGCAGCGGATGGCGGCTCTGCTCGCCGGCTGACCGCCGCCCGTGCTCAGGTGCGGGCCGGCCGGGGCGGGGCGTAGTGGGGCACGTACTCCTGGTCGGTGAGCCGTTGGATCGCGGCCATCACCTCGTCGGTGATCGTCCGGATGTCGCGGGGCCCGGTGATGCGCTCGGCGACGGGGATCGGCGGGCCGAACCGCAGGGCGACCGGGTGTCGGCGGGGCAGTCGCGCGTCGACAGGCAGGACCTCGGCGGTGCCGAGCACGCCGACCGGGATGATCGGCACCTCGGCGTCGCGGGCGAGCCGGGTCATGCCGGTCCGACCCCGGTAGAGCCGTCCGTCGGGGGAGCGGGTGCCCTCCGGGTAGATGGCGACGAGACCGCCCGCGCGCAGCACCGGCACGGCCGCGTCGAGGGCCGTGAGGGCTGCGCGGCCGCCGGCGCGCTCGACCCGGATGGCGCCCATGCCGGCGACGATCTGCCGGCTGAGCCAACCACCCGGGCCTCGGCCGGTGAAGTACTCGGCCTTGGCCCAGAAGGTGACGTGGCGCGGCGTCAGGCAGCCGAGGAGCACCTCGTCGGCGACGGACAGGTGGTTGCTGGCGAGGATCGCGCCGCCGTGGCGGGGCAGGTGCTCCAGTCCTTCCACGCGGGGCCGCCAGCCCAGCCGCAGGGTGGCGCCGACTGTCAGTTTGCCGATGTCGTACAGCAGGGGCACGTCTTCTCCCGGTTCAGTGCGGCGCGGGACCGAGGTGCGCGTCGAGCGCGGCCCGCAGCAGGGTGTCGTCGTCGGTGGCGCCGGTGGCCAGCGGAAGGCTGCCCCAGGCCCAGAGTTGGGCGATGCCGTGCAGGTTGGCCCAGAGCGCGCCGGCCAGCACCGGGGCGGGCCTGTCGGCCGGCTGGCGTACCTGGGCGACCAGGTCGACCAGGAGGGTGAACAGCGGCAGGCTCGTCTCGCGCAGCCGCAGACGGCCGCTGGCCAGCAGGTCGTGGCGGAACATCAGCTCGAACATGCCGCGGTGCGCCGCGGCGAAGTCCAGGTACGTCCGGGCCAGCGCGACCAGGCGGGTACGCGGATCCGCGCCGGCCGCGTCCATGGTCGCCCCGACGCGGGCGGTGAGGTCGGCGAAGCCCTCCCGGGCGATGGCGGAGAGCAGGTCGACGTGGGTGGGGAAGTAGCGGCGCGGAGCGCCGTGCGAGACGCCCGCCCGACGGGCGATCTCCCGCAGGGACACCGCCGACTGGCCCTCGCGCAGCACCAGGTCCACCCCTGCGGCCACCAGCCGGGCCCGTACGCCCGTCTCCTCCGCGCTCATGGACAGTGTCTACCAGCCGGGCGTAGACGTTGTCTACCGGCGGTTCGGAGGGCTCAGCGGATGCGGGCCAGAATGCGGTCGGCGGGGGCCGGCCTGCCGAAGTGCCAGCCCTGGGCCGCGTCACAACCGATCGCCCGCAGCCGTTCGGCCTGCCCGGCGGTCTCCACACCCTCGGCGGTCACCGTCAGGTCCAGCGCGTGCGCCAGGGACACCAGCGAAGCGAGGATCCGCTCGTCGGTACGCCCCACCGCCGGCGAGCGCAGGCCGGCCACGAACTCGCCGGCCACCTTCAGCTCGGTGACGGGCAGGTCCCGCAGGTACGCCAGGTTGCTGTAGCCGGTGCCGAAGTCGTCGATGGCGATGCGCACCCCGAGATCGGCAAGCACCCGCAGCGCCCGCACGGGCTCCTTGGCGCTGCTCATCATCGTGCTCTCGGTGATCTCCAGTTGGAGTCGCTCGGGCGGCAGACCGGTCTGGCGCAGCAGCGCGCGGACCTCCTGCACCAGGCCGGGCCTGTGCACCTGCCGGACCGCCAGGTTGACGCTCACGAACGGCGCCTCGACGCCCCCCGCCGACCACGCCTCCGCCTCCCGGCACGCCTCGGCCAGCACCCACCCGCCCAGTTGCACGATCAGGCCGGTCTCCTCGGCCAGCGCGATGAAGCTGTCCGGCCGCAGGACGCCCAGCTCCGGATGACGCCAGCGGACCAGCGCCTCCACGCCGAGCAGCCGGCCGTCGCGCAGCGAGGTGAGGGGTTGGTAGTCGAGGTAGAACTCGCCCCGCTCCAGCGCGGCCGGGATGGCCGCCGAGAGGGCGTAACGGGCCAGCTCGCGGCGGTTACGCTCGGCGTCGTAGAGCGCCCAGCGCGCCCCGCCCGCCGACTTCGCCCAGTGCAGGGTGCTGTCGGCGGCCCGCATCAGGTCGCTGGGGCTGGCACCGGCCACCTGCCGCTCGACGATGCCGATGCTCGCCGTGACCTGGAGTTCGTGCCCGTCGACCACCGCCGGTGTGCGGACCGCGGCCAGAGCGCTCTCGGCCACCTCCACCACCGCGTCGGTGCCGGCGGCGCCCTCCACGAGGATGACGAACTCGTCCCCGCCCAGGCGGGCCACCAGATGCTCACCGAGGGTCTGACGCAGCCGCTCGGCCACAGTGGTCAGCAGCCGGTCACCCACCTGGTGCCCCAGGCTGTCGTTGACGACCTTGAAGCGGTCCAGGTCGAGGAAGCACACCCCCACACGCTGGGCGCCCCGGCCCGGCTCGTTGAGCGCGGCGGTGAGTCGTTCGGTGAACAGCGTCCGGTTGGGCAGGCCGGTGAGCGGGTCGTGGGTGGCCTGGTGGCGGAACCGCGCCTCGCTGGCCCGCAGCGCCCGCTCGGCCTGCGTGCGGGCCATCATGGCGGCCCGGCGGATCGACTCCTGCTCGTCGAGCGTCCGGTCGCGCAGCGCGCGGGCGTAGCCGGTCGCCACGGCGGCCAGCAGCCGCGCCATCCGGTCCTCGACGTCCTCGGCCACCAGTCCCAGGTCCCGCACGAGCCGGAGCTGGATGACCTCGACCGTACGACCCAGCCCCTCCGCGGACGCGATGTGCGCGGCGACCAGCTCCGCGCCGACCCGGTGCCCGGCCCGCAGGTCGAACGGCTCGGCGAGCAGCGCGCCGGCGAGTTGCCCGGTGAGCCGGTGCAGCAGGGCCTCGAGCTGCGCCTGGGTCATCGGCAGGTAGCTCGTGCCGGAGACCGCCTTGGCCCAGGCGCGGGCGAAGGTGCCCGGGCGGGTGGCCGCCTCGGGCGACTCAGTCACCGAGTCGCCCGACGCCGCCCATGAAGGCCGCACGCTCGGCGTCCTCCGCGCTCTCCGGGGTGTCCGGCCGCCACTGCGGCACCCAGACCACGCCGGGGTCGACAAGGGCGAACCCGTCGAAGAGCGCGGTCAGCTCGGCCCGGTTGCGAATCCAGAGCGGGCTGTCGGTGCGCTGGTAGACCCGTTCGGCCTCGGCTCGCTCGTCCCCGCTGCGCCCGTCGTCGCTGACCTGGGACAGCACCAGGTAACTGCCGGGCGCCAACGCGTCGCGCAGTGCCCGCAGCAGCTCCGCCGGCCGGTCGTCGTCGGAGACGAAGTGCAGGACGGCCACGATCATCACGGCCACCGGCTGGCTCAGGTCGAGCAGCTTGCGGACGTCGGGGTGGGCCAGGATCGCCTCCGGGCGCCGCACGTCCTCCTGCACCACCACCGCGCGGTCGTTGCCGGCCAGGATCTCCCGGCTGTGCGCCACCGCGACCGGGTCGACGTCCACATAGACCACACGCGACTCCGGGTCGATGCGCTGGGCGATCTCGTGCACGTTGCCGACTGTGGGAATGCCCGAGCCGATGTCCAGGAACTGTCGGACGCCGGCCTCGGCGAGGTGGTGGACCGCCCGACGCAGGAACGCCCGGTTGGCCTGCGCCATCAGCGGCGCCTCCGGGACGGCGGCCACCATCGCCTGCGCGGCGGCCCGGTCGGCGGCGAAGTTGTGCGATCCGCCGAGGTAGTAGTCGTACATCCGCGCGACGCTCGGGCGCTCGATGTCGATGGTGTCGGGTGCCCAGTCCGGCCGCTGCATGCGCTCAACCCCTTGAGTCCACGACACGGGCGTCGTCGCCCGCGCGGGTATTCTGCCCCCGACGTACCCGCCAGACCATAGCGTGCCGCCGAATTCCCGCCGACGTCGGTCGATACGCGAAGGTCCGCGCCGGGGGGAGCCGGCGCGGACCTTCGCTCGCGTGTCCCGCTCGACGAGCGGGCGTCTGTCAGAACTTCGGGGCGTCCGGCGCCTCGAGCAGGCCGAGCCGCAGCGCGGTCATCAGCGCCTGTGCCCGGTTGGCGGCGCCGAGCTTCTCGTAGAGCTTCGAGATGTGCGTCTTGGCGGTGGACTCGCTCACGAACAGCTGCTTCGCGATGCCCGCCACGCTCATCCCGTCGGCGAGCAGCCGCAGCACCTGCCCCTCCCGGGGGGAGAGCTGCGGGCCGGACGGGGCGAGCCGACGCTTCATCGCCTCGGCCAGGTCGGCGGCGGTGAACGCGCTGGGCGAGGAGGCGGCGTGCCGCGCGGCGGCCACCACCTCGTCGGCCGGGGCGGTCTTCGGCACGAACGCGCTCGCGCCGGCCTCCAGGGCGCCGAAGAGCTGGTCGTCGCCCGCGTACATGGTCAGCACCACGATGCCCATCGACGCGCTGGACTTGCGCAGCGCGCGGGTGGCCTCCAGGCCGCTGCCGTCGGGCAGCCGCAGGTCCATGATCACCACGTCCGGCTGCAGGGCGCCGGCCTGGCGTACCCCCTCTGCCGCGGTCGCGGCCTCGCCGACGACCTCGAACTGGCGGTCGCGCTCGAAGGCGTGCCGCAGGCCCTTGCGAATCAGGTCATGATCGTCGACAAGGAGGACCTTGGTGCGGGTGGCCGGTGTCGGACTTGTGGTCATCCTCGGGTTACTCCCCTTCTGGTGCTGCGCTGTTGCGCACGTTGTCGCGCCGGGACGAGGTGCCGAGAACCACCGCCACGGTCGTGCCGCTGGGTTGCCGCGGCCTGATCTCCAACCGGCCCCGGATACGTTCCGCCCTCTCGGCCATGATCGCAAGACCGTACCGTCCGTCGGGGCGCTGGTCAGCCATCCCCTGACCGTCATCCGACACTTCAATTTGGGCGTACGGGGGGTCCACCTCACACGTGACCCAGAGATTCGAGGCTCCGGCGTGCTTGCGGGCGTTGGTCACCGCCTCCTGGGCGATGCGCAGCAACTCGGCCTCGGTGGCCGCCGGAAGGCGCGCGGTGGACTCGTCAAGCGACAGGTGCACCCGCAACCCGCCCGAGGCGCCGACGGTCCGGGCGTACTCGGCGATCGCCGCGGCCAGCCCGCCCTGCCGGTCCACCTCGCTGCGCAGCTCGAAGAGGCTCAGCCGCAGCTCCTGGATCACCCGGGTCACCTCGCCGCGCAGCGTACGCAGGGCCTCGGCGGTCTCGTCGGCGTCGTCGAAGACGGTGGCCATGGCGTTGTCGATGCCGTAGCCGACCATCACCAGCTCCTGCGCCACCCCGTCGTGGATCTCCCGGGCCAGGCGCTGACGCTCCTCGTTGGTGGCCAGCGAGCGGACCTCGTCGAACAGCAGCGCCGCCTCCAGCCGCAGCGCGGCCGGTCGGGTCAGCCCGGTCACCCGGGACACCACAGGCGGCGGGTACGCGTGCGCGACGTCCGCCTCCAGCACCACCAGCCCGACCGTGCGCACCCCGGCGACAAGCGGGACGATGAGCGCCGACACGTCCCCGCCCCGGTGTGAGCGCGACTGCGAGCGGGCGGCCGTCGTGGCCTGCTGGCTGGCCCAGGCGTCGGCGATCGCCGAGTCCGCGTCCAGGGTCGTCTCCCAGTCCACCCGGTCCACGCCGGCCTGGGCGAGCACCACGAGCCGGCCCCCGCCGCTTGCCGACAGCACAGCCCCCCGGTCCGCCCGAGCCACCGTGCGCAGCTCCTCCAGCAGGTGCTCGGAGATGCCGCCCGGGTCCAGGGTCGCCCCGGGCAGCTGCCGGGCCACGGTCCGCAGCTGGGTCAGCAGCCGGGTCGCCTCGGCGTACGGCTGGGGTTTGCCCTCCCCACGGACGGCCATCACCCGGTGCAGGGTGCCGGCGGCGTAGAGCCCGAGCGCGGCGAGGATCAGCCACTGCGCGCAGACCGCCAGGTAACCCACCTGGCCGAGCTGACGCCCGCCGTCGACCTCTGTCAACGCGCCGGCGAGGAGCAGCGTGCCGGCCGTCACCGCGAGCAGCGCCGCGCCCTCGCGGAAGCGGCGGCGCAGGGCGGTCACGGTCACCGGCACCGCCAGGTACGGCAGCACCGCGGAGGCGCCGAGCCCGTCGACAGTGCCCCCGATCGACGCGACCGCGGCGACCTGGCTCGCGGCCAGCCCCAGCACCACCACCTCGGCCACCCTGCTCAGCGGCCCGATCAGCCGGTGCTGCGGGGCGAGCAGGGACGGCGCTCCGGCGACCGCCAGCAGCGCGATCCACCACAGCTGGGTGACGTCGCGGGTGGCGAACAGGGTCAGGATCGCGACCAGCGCCAGCATCACCAGGCGGGCGGCCGCGGCGAGGGGATGCGGATGTGGTGTGGCGGATGCGGATGCGGGCACGTGACGGATGGTAGTCAGCCTCGGTAGATGTCGGCGATTTCCGCCGCGTACGTCTTGTGGACGACCTGTCGCTTGACCTTGAGCGACGGGGTCAGCTCACCGGTGGCCTCGGCGAAGTCGCGGGGCAGGATCCGGAAGACCTTGATCGCCTCGGCCTTCGACACGGCCTGGTTCGCGGCGTCGATCGCGGACTGGACCTCGGCGCGCAGGCCCTCGTGCTCGCGCAGCTCCTCCACGGGCGTGTCCGAGGGCAGTCCGGCGCTCGCGAGGAACGTCGGCAACGCCTCCTCGTCGATCGTGACGAGCGCGGCGATGAACGGCTTGGCGTCCCCGACGACGACGCACTGGCTGATCAGCGGGTGGGCGCGGACCTGGTCCTCCAGCACCGCGGGGGCGACGTTCTTGCCGCCCGCGGTCACGATCAGCTCCTTCTTGCGACCGGTGATGCTCAGGTAGCCGTCGGCGTCGAGCTGGCCCAGGTCGCCGGTGCGGAACCAGCCGTCGGCGCTGAGCGCCTCAGTGGTGGCCGCCTCGTTGTGCCAGTAGCCCTGGAAGACCAGGTCGCCGGAGATCAGGATCTCGCCGTCGTCCTCGATCCGGACTGTCACGCCTGGCAGCGGCCGGCCGACGGTGCCGATCCGGGTGCCGGTGGGCAGGTTCGCGGCGGCGGCGGGCGAGGTCTCGGTCAGGCCGTACCCCTCCAGCACCGTCACGCCGACGCCGCGGAAGAAGTGCCCGAGCCGGGCGCCCAGCGGCGCGCCGCCGGAGATGGCGTCGCGGCACCGCCCGCCGAGCGCGGCGCGCAGCTTGCGGTAGACGAGCCGGTCGAAGACCGCGTGCTGGGCGCGCAGCGCCACGCCGGGTCCGCGCGGGGTCTCCAGCGCCTCGCTGTACGCGATGGCGACCTGCTCGGCGCGGGCGAAGACGCCGCCCTTGCCGTCGGCCTCGGCCTTCTGCTTCGCCGCGTTGTAGACCTTCTCGAACACCCGGGGTACGGAGAGCACGAAGGTGGGGCGGAAGTCCTGCAGTTCGGCGACCAGGTTCTTGGTGTCGGAGCAGTGGGCCAGGGTCGCGCGGGCCTGCACCACGCCGATCTGGATCAGCCGGGCGAAGGCGTGCGCCAGCGGCAGGAACAGCAGGGTGGCCGCGCCGGCGTTGAACAGGTTCGGCAGCACCGGCACCGCGTTGGCGATGTCGGCGTACATGTTGCGGTGGGTGAGCACGCAACCCTTGGGGCGGCCGGTGGTGCCGCTGGTGTAGATGATCGTGGCCAGGTCGCCGGCCCGGACGGCCTTGCGGCGCTGCTCGACCTCGGCCAGCTCGACGGCCGCGCCGGCGGTGACCAGCTCGTCGACCCCGCCGCGCTCGATCTGCCAGAGATGGGTCAGCTCGGGCAGGCGGTCGCGGACGCCGGCGACCAGGTCGGCGTGCGCGTCGGTCTCCACCACGGCGGCGACCGCGCCGGAGTCGGCCAGGATCCAGGCGGCCTGCTCGGCGCTCGACGTCTCGTAGATGGGCACGGTGACCGCGCCGACGGTCCAGATGGCATAGTCGAGCAGCGTCCACTCGTAGCGGGTCCGGCTCATCAGCGCGACCCGGGCGCCGGGGGAGACGCCGGCGGCGATCAGGCCCCGGGCCACCGCTGCCACCTCGTCGCGGAACTGGAGGCAGGTCACCTCGGCCCAGGCCGTGCCGTTGCCGTCGGGCGAGCGGGTGGCGCGGGCGAACTGGACGGTGTCCGGCGCGGCCTCGGCGTTGTCCCAGACCGGATCGGTGAGGTTGGCCGCGTCGCCAACGGTGACGATCGGCGGAACGGAGAACTCGCGCACCTGCACTCCTTCGTGCTCGCACTGGCCGGGCCACTGCCCATCCACGGCTGTCGGCTCTGTCGAAACCTACCCGGCGGGGGCGGCGCGGCGTACGGGCGGTACCCGCCGGGTAGCCTCCCCCCATGGCGGACTCCTCCACCCAGTCGATCATCATCGGCGCGTCACCGGATCGGGTGGCGGCGGTCATCTGCGACTTCCCGAGTTACCCGGAGTGGACCGAGGCGGTACGCCACGCCGAGGTGATCGAGGAGTACGAGGACGGCTACGCGAGCCAGGTGCGTTTCGTCATCGACGCCGGGGTGATGGCCGACGAGTACGTGCTCGCCTACGAGTACGCCGAGGACCTGTCCCGCGTCGAGTGGCGCCTGCTCGCCCCCTCGAAGATGCAGAAGAGCCAGCGCGGCTCGTACGACCTGGTGGCGAACCCGGACGGGAGCACCACTGTGACGTACACGCTTGAGGTCGAGCTGTCGGTGGGGATGCTCGGCATGTTTCGGCGCAAGGCCGAGAAGATGATCATGGACACGGCGTTGAAGCAGCTCAAGCGCCGGGTAGAAGCACCCGGTGCGGCGCAGTGACGCGTCCGCCGGCAGGGTAGAGGAGCCGACTGTGGGCGGAACGGATCCGGGTTCGGCCCGGGAAGAGGCGGAGCGTCTGGTCGCCACCCTGCTCGCGGGGGCGCGACTGGCCTCCGGCGGGTCGGCGGCCGGCGCGTTCGGCCCGCTGGGCGGGATGCTGGCCGGTGTCCTCGGTCACAGTGCCGCTCCGGGCGCCAGCGGCCACGGCGGTGGTGGTTTCGCCACCGGTTCGGCCGAATGTTGTGTCTGCCCGGTCTGTCGCGGCATCGCCGCGTTGCGCGACCCGAGTCCGGAATTCGCCGAACGGCTCGCCACCGGCGCCGGAGACCTCGCGGCCGGCGTGGCCAGCCTGCTCCGCGCGTTCGCGCCGCCGGAGCCACCCACGACGGCCGCACCCCGGCCCGCCGCGCCGTCGCGGCCGGCGTCCGCCGCGAGCAGCGAGGACGAGGGCCCGTCCGCCGTCCCGGTCGACCGGGGCGGCGAGACCGACGACGAGCACGTGTGGCGCGATGCCACCCGCACCGGGCATGATTCTCAGCCGGCGCCGGAGCGGGATGTCTGGTCGGTCGCCACCCGGTCGGCGGACCCACCCGCCCCGACCACCGCAGCACCCGTCGACGACGCCGGGTCGGTGGCCGCACCGGCGCCGACCAGTCGACCCGCGGTGCCCGCGTCGCGGGCGTCCGACGACACCGGCGCGGACGCGCCGGGCGGCGGCGCCTGAGCGCGGGACATCGCGATCCGGACCGGCGTGCCATCGGCGCGTGGACCCGGACAGCACAGCAGAGGGGAGCGGCAGCGGTGACGCTGACCATCGGAGTCGACGTCGGTGGCACGAAGGTGGCCGGCGGTGTCGTGGACGACACCGGCACGGTTCTCGTGCAGGGCCGACGGGACACTCCCGCCGATGACGTCGGCAAGACCCGCGACGTCATCATCGAGCTGGTCGGCGAGCTGGCTGCCGGGCGGACGATCGAGGCCGTCGGGATCGGCGCGGCCGGCTGGATCGACGCCACCCGCTCCACCGTGCTCTTCGCCCCGAACCTGGCCTGGCGTGACGAGCCGCTGCGCGAGTACGTCAGCGCCGCGGTCGGGCTGCCGGTGATCGTGGAGAACGACGCCAACGTGGCCGCGTGGGCCGAGTTCCGCTACGGCGCGGCCCGGGACGCCGACGACTCCATGATCATGTTCACGATCGGCACCGGCGTCGGCGGCGGCATCGTGCTCGGCGGCGAGCTGATGCGCGGCGCGCACGGCGTCGCCGCGGAGCTGGGCCACATGCTGGCCGTGCCGGACGGGCACCAGTGCGGCTGCGGGCGGCTGGGCTGCATCGAGCAGTACGCCAGCGGCAGCGCCCTGGTCCGTTTCGCCCGCGCCGGCGCCCGGCAGGAACCGCAGCGGGCCGCCGCTCTGCTGGACCTGGCCGGCGGCGAGGCCGAGGCGATCACCGGCCACATGGTGACCGCCGCCGCGCAGGGCGGCGACCCGGTCTCCGCCGAGGCGTTCGCGCAGATCGGCCGTTGGCTGGGCACCAGCCTCGCCGACATGGCGCAGATCCTCGACCCGCAGACCCTCGTCGTCGGCGGCGGCGTGATCGACGCCGGTGACCTGCTGCTCGGCCCGACGCGCCGCTCGTACCTCGACGCGCTCGCCCAGCGGGGCCGCCTGCCGGTGGCCGAGGTGCTCCCCGCCGAGCTGGGCAACAGCGCCGGGGTGATCGGCGCGGCCGACCTGGCCCGCCGGATCTGAGGCGGCCGGCGATGGGCGAGGCTGCCGGCGTGCCGCTGCGCGTGGTGTCGTACAACATCCACAGCCAGCGCGACGACACCGCGGCGCTGGCGGCGGTGGTCCGGGCCGCGAGGCCGGACGTGGTGATCGTGCAGGAGGGGCCGCGGCGGTTCCGGTGGCGGCAGAAGTCCGCCACTCTGGCCGAGTCCTTCGGCCTGGTGGTGGCCGCCGGCGGTCTGCCCGCCCTGGGCAACCTGCTGCTGACCAGCCTGCGGGTGCAGGTGCGCGGCACCCGTTGCCAGCGCTTTCCGCTGACCCCGGGCCGACACCTGCGCGGCGCCGCGTACGCCGACTGCCGGGTCGGCGAGGCCCGGTTCACCCTCGCCGGCTCGCACCTGTCCACCGACCCGACCGAGCGGCCCGCGCAGGCCGCCGAGTTCCGGCGAGGGCTGGACGCGGCGAGCAGCCCGGTGGTGGCCGGAGCCGACCTGAACGAGGGGCCGGACGGGCCGGCGTGGGCCACGGTGGCACGTGGCCTGACCGACGCGGCGATCGCCGCCGACCGGGCGGACCGGCTCACCTACTCGTGCGCCGACCCGCGCCACCGCATCGACGCGCTCTTCGTCGACCCCCGGATCAGCGTGGTCGACTACGACGTGGTGGACACTCCGCAGACCCGCCGGGCCAGCGACCACTTCCCGGTCCTCGTCGACCTGCTGCTGCCCACCACCGGCTGACCCCCACCGGCCGGGACCCGCCGATCGGTCCGCGCCGGGGCTGGACATCCGGCTCCGATGTGGAGAGGATTTCGCGGCGACCGGCACCCGTGCCGCACAAAAGGAGATGTCCCGGTGTCCACCTCCACCGACCACGGCCGGCCCGACCCGGACGCGACCCCGTCCGCGCAGAGCCCCGAGGGCCGTCCACTCTCCGACCGGGGCGACACGGTCTGCGTCATCGGGGCCGGGGCCAGCGGCCTGACGGCCATCAAGAACCTGCGCGAGCACGGGTTCGGGGTGGACTGCTACGAACGCGAGACAGGCGTCGGCGGCGCCTGGAACTGGCGGCACGACCGCAGCCCGGTGTACGCCAGCACCCACCTGCTGTCGTCGAAGCCGTTCACCCAGTTCCCCGACTTCCCGATGCCGGACTCGTGGCCGGACTACCCGCACCACAGCCAGCTCCTGGCGTACTTCGAGCGGTACGCCGACCACTTCGACCTGCGGTCGCACGTCTGGTTCGGCACCGAGGTGATCCGGGTGGAGCCCGCCGAGGGGGACCGCTGGGACGTGACCACCCGCTCCACAGGCGGCTACGGGCCCGAGCGCACCTCCCGGTACGCCGCGGTGGTCATCGCCAACGGGCACAACTGGTCGCCGAAGCTGCCCCGCTACGAGGGGCTGGAGGAGTTCCGCGGCGAGATCATGCACGCGTCGTCCTACAAGGACCCGGCGCAGTTGCGCGGCAAGCGGGTGCTCGTGGTCGGTGCCGGCAACACCGGCTGTGACATCGCCGTCGAGGCAGCCCAGCAGGCGTCGCGCTGCTGGCACTCCACCCGCCGCGGCTACTGGTACGCCCCGAAGTACGTCCTCGGGCGTCCGGCCGACCAGGTCAACGACGCCCTGCTGGCGATGCGGGTGCCGCTGCGGGTCCGCCAGTGGCTCTACCACTGGACGCTGCGCCTGACCGTCGGCGACCTGACCCGCTTCGGCCTGCCCAAGCCCGACCACCGGGTGTACGAGACGCACCCGATCGCCAACAGCCAACTCGTCTACTACGTGGGCCACGGCGGGATCGGCCCGGTACCGGACCTGGCCCGCTTCCGCCCGTACGCCGTGGAGCTGGCCGACGGCCGCGAGATCGACCCCGACCTGGTCATCTTCGCCACCGGCTACCTGCCGCGGTTCGAGTTCCTCGACGCGTCGGTGTTCGGCGACAGTGCCGGCACGGGCCGGCCCACGCTCTGGCTCAACGCCTTCACCCCGGGGCATCCCACGCTTGCGGTCGCCGGCCTCGTGCAGCCGGACTCCGGAATGTTCACCCTGGCGCACTGGCAGACGGTGCTCTTCGCCCGGCTGTTGCGGGCCCGCCGGGACCGGCCCGAACGGGCCGCGGCGTTCGCGTCTCGGGTGCGCGACCGGGCCGGGGAGCGCTACTCGGGGCAGGTCAAGGACAGCAGCCGGCACTGGTTCGAGGTCGGGCACGCCGACTACCTGCGCGCCGTCCAGCGCGCCCTGCACGACCTGGAGGCCAAATGACCGAGCTGCGGATCATGCGGGGCCGGGAGTGGTCCCGGCCGGTCCGGCCGGCGCGACGTGAGGTGCTCAGCGCCGTCCCCGAGGTGGAGGAGGGGCGGCCCCCGCTGCTCTTCGTTCCGGGGTTCGGGCACGGCGCGTGGGCGTTCGCCGAGCACTGGCTGGGGCACGCCGCGTCGCGGGGCTTCCCGGCGTACGCGCTGAGCCTGCGGGGGCACGGCGGCAGTGAGCCGGCACCGGAGGCGACGCTGCGCGCGTACGCCCATGATGTGGTCCAGGTGGCGGCGAGCCTGCCGCGCCAGGCGGTGCTGGTGGGGCACGGCGCCGGGGCGCTCGTGGTGGCGCACGCGCTGGCGCGCTACCCGGCCCGCGGCGCGGTGCTGGTGGCGCCTGTCTTCGGCGGCTGGGGCATGGTGTCCACTGCGCTGCGCCGCAACCCGGCCGGGACGCTGCCGGCGGTGTTCGGCGGGCCGTTGCGGCTCAGCCGGGCGCAGCTGTTCAGCCGGGAGCTGCCCGACGAGGAGGCCCGGCGGTACGTGGCGCGGCTGGGTCGGGCCGGTCGGCGGGCGCAGTGGGCGCTGCTGGGCGAGCCGGAGGCCGAGCCGGCCGTGGGCACGCCGCCGGTCCTGGTGCTGGGCAGCCCGGACGACCGCGTGGTGCCGGCGTCGACGTTGACGCGGATCGCCCGCCGGTACGGGTCGGCTCCGCTGCTCTTCCCCGGCATGGGGCACGACCTGATGCTCGACGCGCGGTGGGCCGAGCCGATCGACGCGATCCTGGACTGGCTGGAGAAGGAGCCCGCCGCCAGGTGAGTGGTCGCGCCGGTCAGCCGCCGGTGTGCTGCGTGGCGGAGGTCGCGCGGGTCGCGGGACGCGGCACCAGGGCCGCGCCGTCGGCGTTGGCGAGGCTGCCGACCAGCGCGCCGCGCTCGTCCAGGGCGCTCAGGTAGGAGCGCGCCCAGGCCCGGATGTCGTGCTGGTGCAGGTGGGCGCGCATGGCTCGCATGCGTTCGGTGACGTCGGCGGGGCTGGCCCGCAGCGCCGTACGCAGCGCCTGCTTGAGCCCCTCCAGGTCGTGCGGGTTCACCAGGTACGCCTGCGACAGCTCGGCGGCCGTGCCGGCGAACTCGCTGAGCAGCAGCGCGCCGTCGTCGTCCACCCGGGCGGCGACGTACTCCTTGGCGACGAGGTTCATCCCGTCGCGCAGCGGGGTCACCGCCATCACGTCGGCGACCCGGTAGAGCGCGGCCAGCTCGGCCCGGTCGAAGGGCTGGGTGAGGTAGTGGATGGCGGGCTCGCCGACCCGGCCGAACTCGCCGTTGATCCGGCCCACCTCGCGCTCGATCCGTTCGCGCAGGATCTGGTACTGCCCGACGCGTTCCCGGCTCGGCATGGCGACCTGCACGAGCACCGTGTCGCGGACCTTGACGTCGCCGCTGGCGAGCAGCTCGCTGTACGCCTTGAGGCGCTGCTCGATGCCCTTGGTGTAGTCCATTCGGTCCACGCTGAGGATGACCTGGCGGGGATCGCCGAGATCCTGGCGGAGGCGGCGGGCCCGCGCGGCCACGTCGGGGCGGGCGGCGAGGGCGGCCATCTCGGCCGTGTCGATGGAGACCGGGAACGCGCCGATGCGCACCACCCGGTCGTCGATGCCGATCCGACGGTCGGTGGCCGGCAGCTCCAGCACCCGGGTGACCAGTTGCGCGAAGTTGTGCGCCGCCTGGGCGCGCTGGAAGCCGACCAGGTCGGCGCCGAGCATGCCGCGCAGCAGTTCCGCACGGCGGGGCAGTTGCATGAACAGCTCCGGCGGCGGGAACGGCACGTGCAGGAAGAATCCGATGCGCAGGTCGGGGCGGAGCGCGCGCAGTTGCCCGGGAACCAGTTGCAGGTGGTAATCCTGCACCCAGACCACGCCGCCCGGCTCGGCCACCTCTGCTGTCGCCTCGGCGAAGCGCTGGTTGACCCGCTGGTACGCCTCCCACCAGCGGCGGTGGTGCTCGGGTTGCTCGACGGCGTCGTGGTAGAGCGGCCAGAGGGTGGCGTTGGAGAAGCCCTCGTAGTGGTCGCGTAGATCCTCGTGGCTGAGGGCGACCGTGTGCATGTGGACGCCGTCCACGTCCGGCAGGGCGGGTGCCGCACCCGTGCCGCCGGCCCAGCCGACCCAGGTCGCCGGGGTGTGCCGGAGCAGGGGGTGCAGCGCGCTGACCAGCCCGCCGGGGCTGCGGCGCCACTCGCAGGCGCCGTCGGGCGCCTGGCTGTCGTCGATGGGGAGGCGGTTGGCCACCACCACGAGGGAACTCTGTCGCATCTCGGGCATTCCGATCAGCAGAGGACTGACCGCCACGAGCAAGGAAAAACCGGTCAGTCAGCGGGGGAAGTGACGTACAGCGGTATTCCTACTGACAGTAAGTTACACCATTGTTACGCCCCGAGCGGGGGCGTCGTCGTCCCGCGATGCGGTCCGCTGGTGTGGGCGTCAGACGACGGCGCCGTTGTCCGGGTCGTCGTCGTTCTCGTCGCCGGGGCGCAGGCGCCAGATCAGCGTGACGAAGCCGGCCAGGATGCCTGTGAACCCGAACAGGGTGACCGCCGAGCGGTCCACCGGGAGCAGCGACGGGAAGAGGAAGAGCACGAACCCGACGACCACCGCGAGCGCGCCGACCACCGCGTACTTGGAGATCCGGGGCAGTGGCGGCGGGGGAGGCGGGTGGTAACCCTCGTCCTCGTCGTCGTCGGGCAGGTCGGCGCCGAAGGTGTCCAGACCGTCAAGCAGCGAGGGCTCGTCACCGCGGGTGCCCCGGCCGACCGAGATCCCGGAGATGTCGGTGGCGGACGGCAGCCGGCGGACGTCGGTGGCGGTCGGTCCGGCCTCGTCGGTGCCGGAGCGGGCGAGCGGACCCGCCGTCGGCTCGTCCCGGGTGTCCCGGTCGTCGCGCTCGTCCACGTCCTCCGCGGCCGGCCACGGGCGCTCGTCGGCAGTCGAGGTGGTGTGGAAGCCGGCCACGATCCGGGCCCACTCGGCGTCGATGTCCGGCTCGTCGCGGGCCGGAGGCTGCTCCGGGGCGCTCTCGTCGGCGAGCTGGGTGAGGTAGTCGCGAGCGGTGGTCAGATGCGAGCGGTCGACATAGAGCCTGTCGACCGGGCGGGCCGGAACCGTCGTGGTGCGGGTGACCGGGTTGAGGTCGGCGGAGGGTTGCAGGTACGCGGCGATCCCGCCGGCGGCAAGCACGTCGAGCAGGTGCTCGCCGACGCGCGGATCGACGTCGCCGACGATGGCGTACTCGCTCGCGTCGAGCCCGTTGTCCCGCCGTCCCCGGCGGGCCCCACCCGCTGACACCCGGCAATCCTCCTCAACGCGCCCTGCGGCGCGGCCCCCTCGGCGCCCGTCCGCACGCCGTGCTCTGAATCGTGACACGTCGGAGGCCGGTTCCGGGAGTGCGTTGTGTCGCGTCTTCCAAAGTCAGGGGCGCTGCCGCAGGTCGCGGCGGTGGCTCTTTGTCCGTTCTTGCGCGACACGTGCGATCTCGATGATCGTTGGCAGCGGAGTCACTCGACACGCCGTGCACCGCCCTGGTGAGCTGCCAGCGATCGAGGCGGCACCTCGACCCCGAGCCTCGTCCGTTGTGGTGTGCGTGGAGGGCCTGCACCACGTGCCGGCGACCGGGCCGGTGATCCTGGCCAGCAACCACCTCTCCTTCGCCGACTCGATCTTCACCCCGTTGATCATCTCGCGGAAGGTCACCTTCGTGGCCAAGGCCGAGTACTTCACCGGCAAGGGGATCAAGGGCTGGTTGACGAAGATGTTCTTCGTCGGCACCGGCACCATCCCGGTGGACCGCTCCCGGCGGCCAGGCCGCCCGCGCCGCCCTGGACACCCAGCTGCGGGTGCTGCGCGCCGGGGGAGTGGCGGGCATCTACCCCGAGGGCACCCGCTCCCCGGACGGGCGGCTCTACCGGGGCAAGACCGGGGTCGCCCGGCTCGCGCTGGAGAGCGGCGCGGTGGTGGTGCCCGTGGCGATGCTCAACGCCGACGAGATCCAGCCGCCCGGCACGCTCATCCCCCGCATCGACCGGGTGCGGATCCGCTTCGGCGCCCCGCTGGACTTCACCCGCTACGCGGGGCTGGCCGGCGACCGGTTCGTCGAGCGCGCCGTCACCGACGAGATCATGTACGAGCTGATGGAGCTCTCCGGCCGCGAGTACGTCGACATCTACGCCCAGAAGCTCAAACCGGTGCCCGCCTGAGTCGTCTCAGCAGGCCACGGCCGGCCCGGTCGGGCTGATCGGCCGGCCGGCCAGCGCCAGCAGGCCCGGGGCGTCGTTGCGCAGCGCGAAGGTGCGCACCTCGGCCCGCGGCACCCGGGCGCCCGCCGGGTCGCCGGCGCATGTCAACTCCGCCGCCGCGAGCGCCAGCGCCAACACCCGGTCGCTGACGTCCGGAATCCGCCCGTACGTCTCGGCGGCGGCCAGGTGCAGCTCGGCCGCCCGCCGGTGGTCGCCGTCGGCCGCCGCCACCGCCGCCGTCACCGTCCGCAGCGCCGCCTCCGACCACGGCGTGCGATGCCCGACCCGGTCCAGCATCGCCCGGACCCGCACGGAGGCGTCCCGCCCGGCCAGGGCGGCGGCGTACGCGGCGGCGGCGATCCACTCCCCGCTGGCCAGCGCCGGCACCGCCGACCAGGACCGGTCCAGCTCGTCGATCAGCTCCGCCGCCTCGTCGGCGCGGCCCTGCAGCGCCCGGCACAGCGCCGCCATGCTCAGCATCGTCCAGCGCAGCCGGTGGAAGCCGCTGCGCCGCGCGGTCGACAGCGCGTCGGTCAGATCGGTCGGATCCTCGTCGTCGCGGAGCACCAGCAGGCAGCAGCGCAGCCCTCGCACCTGCATGTCCCAGCTGCCGGTAGGCGTGTCCACGAACGCCTCCGCCGCGGCGAGCAGCCGACCGAAGTCACCCTCGAACCAGGCCCGCATCGCCTCGGCCGAATAGCTTGTGGTGAGCGTCTGGCCGCTTGCCGTACGCGCCGGCGCGGCCGAGAGCAGGGCGTTCGAGCGCAGCCAGTCGCCCTCCTCGCGGATGGCCCAGGCCAGGTTCTGGGTGGCGCGGGGCAGCGCGAGCAGCTGACCGGAGCGCGCGAACTCGACGATCGCGTGCAGCTCGTCCAGGCCGACCCGGTCGCCGGCCTGGTAGCGGGCGGTGGCCGCGGTGATCCGCGCGTTGGTGCGCGTCTCGGTCAGGCCCAGCCGCTCCGCGATCTCCGCCGCGGTGTCCGCCGCCGACACGGCCGGATCGCGCTCGTAGTTGAGCATGTGCAGGCGGCCCAGCTCGGCGTGCGCGTCGGCCTTCTGCGGGCTGTCCGGCAAGGACTCGAACAACTGGACCGCGCGGTCCAGGCAGGCCAGCGCGTCGCCCCGGTCGGCGCGCAGCCAGGCCGCCTGGCCGAGCAGCGTCCACGCCCGCGCGGCGCACGCGTCGTCGCCGTGCGCCGTCAGGCGGTCGGCAAGCGCGTGCACCTGCTCCGGCCCACCGCCGGAGAGGAACGCGTTGCCGTCGCGATAGAACGAGATCTCCGTGCTGAGCAGCTCCAGTTGCAGCCGGCCCACCGGGTCGCTGTCGTCGGCCAGGCCCAGCGCCCGACCCGCGTGGCTCGCCGCCGCGTCCAGCCCGTGCAGGGCGTACGCCCGGCGGGCCGCCCGGTGCAGCGCCTGCCGCGCCGGCCCCGCGTACCTGCGGACCGGCATGCCCAGCGAGCGGGCGATCTCGTGGGCCGCCCAGCGGTGGTGGGCGAGCACCTCCGCCAGATCGGTGTCGCGGCTGTGCGACAGCGCGTCGAGCCAGTCCGCGGCCCGTTCGTGCCGCGCCACCCGCTCGGTGCGCGGCAGCCGCTGGTAGCAGACGTCGCGTACCAGCACGTGCCGGAACCGGAACTCCGCCTGCCCGGCCATCGTCGACGCTGCCTGCTCGTGCACGAAGTCGCGCTGCTCCAGCCGGCGCAGCGCACGCTCGACCGCCTCGACCGGCTGCCCCAGCGCGGCGGCCACCGCGCCCGGCCAGAACTGCACCCCGACCACCGAGGCCGCCAGCAGCACCGAGCGGTCCTTCGCGTCCAGCAGGTCCACCCGGTTGGCGATCACCGCGTGCACGCTCTCCGGCATCGTCAGTTCGAGCTGCTTGTCCAGCGACCAGCCCCGCCCGGACTGGCGCAGCGCCCCCTGCTCGATGAGCATCCGCACGTACTCGTGCGCGTAGAGCGGGTTGCCGCCGGCCACCTCGATGAGCGGGGTCAGCATGTCGGCGGAGAACGCCGCCTGGCCGAACAGGTGCGCGTACAGGGCGGCGATGCCTGTGTCGCGCAGGGGCGGCAGGGTGATCGTCACCGAGCCGGTGATGGTCCCGGCCCAGCTCGGGTCCCGGTCGACCAGCTCCGGACGGGCGGTGCAGAGCAGCAGCAGCGGCGCCTCGCGGGCGGCCGCCCCGAGCAGCTCCACGAAGCGCAGCATCGCGTCGTCGGCCCAGTGCAGGTCCTCGAAGACCAGCACTGTGGGGCGGCGGGCGGCCAACGCCAGCAGGAACCGCCGCCACGCCGACTCGGCCTCCTCCGCCGGCAGCGGCGTGCCGGGCAGCCCGACAAGCGGGCGCAGGGCGTCCACCACCCGGTCCCGTTCGCCCGGGCCGATCAACTCGCTCACCGCGCCGGCCAGCCGCTGCGCCGCGCTGGCGGCCGGGTCGGTGTCCAGGATGCCGGCCTCGGTCTTGACGATGTCGGCAAGCGCGGCGAACGTGACGTTCTCCCCGAACGGCGGGCAGCGCCCCGTCCGCCACGTCAGCGGCTCGTCGACAAGCCGGCCCGTGTGCCGGTACAGCTCGCGCAGCAGCCGGCTCTTGCCGATGCCGGCCCGGCCGAAGATCGTGACCACCTGCGGCAGCCGGTCGCGCAGCGACCGGTGCAGGGCGTTGACAAGCATGCCCAGCTCGTGTTCCCGGTCGACAAGGGGCGTGGTGTCCGGCTCCCGGTCGGTCGGCAGGCGACGCAGCGGCGACAGCGCGAGCCACACCTCGGTCGGCGACGACCGGCCGCGCAGGGTGACCGGGGGCTGCTCCTCGTAGCGGATCGTGTCCCTGGTCAGCGCATGCGTGGTGCCGCACACCAGCACCCCGCCCGGTGGCGCGACCGACTGCATCCGGGAGGCGGTGTTCACCACGTCGCCGGCCACGATCGCCTGGCCGCCGTCACGGGCGGCGGCCACGTCGACGAGGGCCTCCCCGGTCGCCACCCCCACCCGGAACCGCATCTCCGTGCTGCCCGTCGGCGCGAACCGGGTGAGCACCCGTTGCAGCTCCAGGCCGGCCCGGACACAGCGCAGCGCGTCGGTCTCGGTGGCGATGGGCGCCCCGAACAACGCCATCACCGCGTCACCGATGTACTTCTCCACCACCCCGCCGTACTGGCCGACCACCCGGCGGGCCGCCGAGAAGAAGCCGGTCTGCATGCCGCGGACCTGCTCCGGGTCGGCCCGCTCGACGTACGGGGTGAAGTCGATGAGGTCGACGAAGAGCACGCTCACCCGGCGGCGGTCCTCCTGCGGGGTGGCGGCGGCCGCCCGGTCCGTGCCCGGCCGGGGTGACCCGCACGAGGTGCAGAACGTGACGTCCGAGGCGAGCGGGCGCAGGCAGTGCGGGCAGACGGCACCCAGCTCGGCGCCGCAGCCACCGCAGAAGCGGTCACCGTCGGCGGCCGTGCGTCCACAGCGCCCACACTGCGCGGCGATGACACACCCTCCATGGCGAACCGGGCCCGACGCCCCCCGTCGTCCCGTCACAGGGAGTATCCACGCCCGCGCGCCCGTCAGGTACCGGCCTCTCGGCTTGTGTCAGGTACCGGCCTGTTGGTTTGTGGACAGTCCACAAGTGCTCCGGCGGACTACATTCAGTCCGCCACATCTTCGATCAGCGACCAGAGGGGGAGAGGTCAATGGTGTACGTCAAGCTGGAGAGCGACTGGACCGACGGCAACGGGGTCAGCCACTCCGCGGGCGACTCGGTGGACGTCGACGCCGCCACGCTGGCCACGCTCCAGGCCGAGGGCATCGTCAGCGAGCAGTCCCACGGCCCGGGCGGCGAGGGCAAGGGCCCGGACAAGTGGGCCGGCCCGGGCAGCCCGGGAGTCTGAACCACGCCTCGGTGACGCGACGACACGGCCGGGCCGCCCACGGGCGACCCGGCCGTGTCATGTCCAGGTCGTGCCACCGCGTCGGCTCGGCTCGGCGCTCGTTCGCGTCGGCGCTGCTCAGCGGTCGTTCATGCCGGCGCGGCGGCGCAGCGCGGCCACGTCGGTCACCACGATCCGGCGGCCCTCGGTGCGCAGCCAGCCGCGACTCGCGAAGGAGCCGATGGCCTGGTTGACGCTCTGACGGGAACCGCCCGCCATCTCGGCGAGCTGGCTCTGGTTGAGCTCGATCGTGATCATCGGGGCCTGGCTCTCGCCGGCCAGCCGGACCAGTGTCTTGGCGACCCGGCCAGGCAGGTCGAGGAAGACGTGGTCGGCGTTCTGCTCGGTGAGGCGACGGATCAGGCCGCCCAGCGAGCGCATCACCGCGTCCAGGATGCGCGGGTTGGAGTGCACCAGCTCCATGAACGCGCCCCGGGAGAGGGCGAGCGCCGCGCAGTCCTCGATGGCCTCGGCCGACGCGGACCTGGTGGAGGCGTCGAGTAGGGAGACCTCGCCGAGCACGTCCGGGGGACGGATCACCGACAGCACCGCCCGCTCGCCGGTCGGCGCGGTGCGGAAGACGGCGACCGCGCCGCGGCGCAGCACGATCAGCGACTCGCCCGGGTCGTTCTCCACGAAGAGCAACTGACCCTTGCGGTACGTCCGCGGCACCGCGGCCGCGATGACACGCTGGCGCACCTCGGGCTCCAGCCCGGCGAACATCTCGACACCCGTGAGCGCGTCACCCGGCTCCGGCAGGCGCATCTCCACGGCCCAACCCCTCCACGGTCATGGACCACACAATCGCTCACCGGGTGAACCTGATGGCCCTGACAAGGTGAACTGACACCGATTCGGCGTCCGGTAGCGGTACACATCAGATCATGACGGTCCGGTCGCTTGCTGTACACCCCTCGAAGCACTTCCGTGACCGTCGCGAGCTGCGACGTACCCCCTGCCCGGGCCCTTGGTCGCAGGTCGGCGGCCCGGGTCGCCGCTGGTCCGCGGCGGACCGGCAGTGGGTCGCACCCGGCCCCCGCCGGGTGTCGCCGGCCGGCGGTGGGCGAGGATGGCCGGAATGGTGTACCGCTATTTCTACGACTGCGAGTTCATCGAGGACGGCCGGACCGTCGACCTCGTCTCGATAGGTGTCGTCGACGAGTACGGCCGCGAGTTCTACGCGGTCTCCACCGAGTTCGACGACTCCCGCGCCGTGCCCTGGGTCCGGCGCAACGTGCTGGACAGGCTGCCGTCGCCGGCGGACCGTTCCTGGCGTTCCCGGGAGCGCATCCGTGACGACCTGTACGACTTCCTCATGGAGCCGGTCCGGGACCGGCCGGGGGAGCAGTTGGAGCTGTGGGCCTGGTACGCGGCGTACGACCACGTCGTCCTCGCCCAGCTCTGGGGGGCGATGCCGGCGCTGCCCCGGGAGATCCCCCGGTTCACCAAGGACCTGCGGCAGCTCTGGGACGACAGGGGCCGGCCGACGCTGCCGGACGCGGACGCGGCCCGGCACGACGCCCTTGTCGACGCCCGGCACAACCTGGCGCGCTGGCGGGCGATGACGGCGCGCTGAGAGTCGTCGTACGTTTGCAGGTTTGGCCGGTTCTGTCCCGGGCATCGGTTCGACCAGTCGAGCCGAGGGAGACCGCCATGAGCAACGATCCGACAAGCGTCACCGAGGCCCGGACGCGGGTCACCGAGCTGGTCCGCGCCGCCCGGATCTGCATGCTCACCACTATCGCGCTGGACGGGCGGCAGGTGAGCCGGCCGATGGGGCTGCAGGAGGCCGAGTTCGACGGCGACCTGTGGTTCTTCGCGTACGACGACTCGGCCAAGGTGCGCCAGATCCGGGTGAACCCGGAGGTCAACGTCGCCTTCTCGGACCAGAGGCACAACGCCTGGGTGTCGGTCTCGGGCACCGCCAGCGAGGGCTTCGACGCCGAGCGCGCCAAGCGGCTGTGGAACCCGCTGCTCAAGACCTGGTTTCCGGACGGACTGGACACGCCCGGCCTGACCCTGCTCAAGGTGCACGCCAGCTCCGCCGAGTACTGGGACTCGCCCAGCAGCACCGTGGTCAACCTGCTCGGGTTCGCGAAGGCCGCCGTCACGGGTCACCCGTCGGCCGTCGGCGAGAACCACGAGGTGACCTACTGACCCTCGCCCCCCGGGGCGCGCTGTCGTCGCGCAGGTAGGCCGACTACAGTGCGCAGTGACGGCCCGCCCCGGGCCGGCAATGGCGCCGATGGTCTGACCTGACACATACCCTGGGGCATATCGGGCTTTACCTGATGCTCCAGGAGGATGAGCGGATCATGCGTATCGGCGTGCTCACCGGCGGCGGCGACTGCCCGGGACTCAACGCGGTCATCCGGGCGGTGGTCCGCAAGGGCGTCGCCACCTACGGTCACGAATTCGTGGGCTTCCGGGACGGTTGGAAGGGCCCGCTGGAGGGTCTGTCCCGTCCCCTGGGCATCGCGGACGTCCGCGGCATCCTGCCCCGCGGCGGCACCATCCTCGGCTCGTCCCGCACCAACCCGTTCAAGATCGAGAACGGCGTCGAGCGGATCAAGGACAACCTCGCCACCCAGGGCGTCGACGCGCTCATCGCGATCGGCGGCGAGGACACCCTCGGCGTGGCCACCAAGCTCTACGAGCTGGGCGTGCACGTGGTCGGCGTGCCGAAGACCATCGACAACGACCTGGGCGCCACCGACTACACCTTCGGCTTCGACACCGCTGTCAACATCGCGATGGAGGCCATCGACCGGCTGCACACCACCGCGGAGAGCCACCACCGCACCCTCGTCGTCGAGGTCATGGGCCGGCACGCCGGCTGGATCGCCCTGCACGCCGGCCTGGCCGGCGGCGCCAACGTGATCCTGCTGCCCGAGCGGCAGTTCGACGTCGACCAGGTGGCCGGCTACGTCGAGAAGCGCTTCCAGCACCAGTACGCCCCGATCGTGGTGGTCGCCGAGGGCGCCCAGCCGCTGGACGGTCAGATGGTGCTCGCCAACCAGGAGCTGGACTCGTTCGGCCACGTCCGCCTCGGCGGCATCGGCCAGTGGCTGGCCGAGCAGTTGGAGGCCAAGACCGGCAAGGAGGCCCGCACCGTGGTGCTGGGCCACATCCAGCGCGGTGGCACCCCGACCGCCTTCGACCGGGTGCTCGCCACCCGCCTGGGCCTGCAGGCCATCGACGCCGTCAACGACGGCGACTGGGGCAAGATGGTCGCGATGCAGAGCACCGACATCGTCCGGGTGCCCCTCGTGGAGGCCACCCGCGAGCTGAAGACCGTGCCGCTGGAGCGGTACGAAGAGGCCGAGGTCTTCTTCGGCAGCTGACCGACGGTAGGCGGCGCGGCGACCCCTGCGGTCGTCGCGCCGCACACCGGCGTTCGACGGCGCACGCGGCCCACCGCCGCACCGCGCCGTGACCCGACGTTCGACGGCTCAGCGGGCCAGCGGCCAGCGGCGCCGTGACCCGACGTTCGACGGCGCAGCGGGCGTGCGGCCCGCCGCGCCGCAGCACGACGCGAGGGGGTACGGCCGAGATGTCAGCAGGGGTGCACACGGTCGCGGTGATCGGCGCGGGCAAGATCGGCGAGCTGATGCTCTCCGGGCTGCTGCGCTCCGGCTGGCCGGTGGAGCGGCTGCTCGCCACCGCCCGCCGACCGGCCCGTGCCGAGGAGCTGACCGCCCGCTACGGCGTCCGGGTGGTCGACAACCTGACCGCCGTCGACGAGGCAGCAGTGCTCGCGGTCTCGGTCAAGCCACAGGACGCCGCCGCCCTGCTTGACGACATCGGCCCCAAGGTGCCCGCAGACAAGCTGGTCATCTCGCTCTGCGCCGGCCTGCCCACCAGCTTCTTCAACCGCCGGCTGCCCGAGGGCACCCCGGTGGTCCGCGTCATGACCAACACCCCGGCGCTCGTCGACCAGGCGATGACGGCCATCTCGGCGGGCGCGTACGCCACCGGCGAGCACCTCGCCCTGGCCGAGGAGATGTTCAAGCCCCTCGGCCAGACGATCCGGGTGCCCGAGTCACAGCAGGACGCGGTGACCGCGCTCTCCGGCTCCGGCCCGGCCTACTTCTACCTGCTTGTCGAAGCCATGATCGACGCCGGGATCCTGCTCGGGCTGCCCCGGCAGGTGGCGCACGAGCTGATCGTGCAGACCGCGATCGGCTCCGCCGTGATGCTGCGCGACTCCGGCGAGCACCCGGTCAAGCTGCGCGAGGCGGTCACCTCGCCGGCCGGCACCACCATCTCCGCGATCCGCGAGCTGGAGAAGCACGGCGTACGCGCGGCGCTGCTCGCCGCGCTGGAGGCCGCCCGGGACCGCGCCCGCGAACTGGCCGCCCAGGCCGACTGACGATCGCGGAGCGGGCCGCGTTCCTTTGGCTCCCCCTGCGCCCCGTCACCGATGTTGCCGATCCGGATCCGGGAATAGCCCTCATTTGATCCGACGTGCTCACGTCGGGATGTGACGGTCGCCGACGGTGTCCCCCGCTTTGTCTTCTCTTCAGGACGGTTCGCTTCGCGGAAGGCTCACGCGATAATGCCCTACACACGATTTCTCGGGGGTCTTGATCGCCTGTGCCGACTCGTCGCGACCGCCTACGCCAAGTCCTCAGCCATGCGCTGAATCCGTCGGGCGCAACTATTGTCGGCACTCCCGGCCAGCAGACCCAGCATGAGGGAATCGATGTCGAGACGGCCCGCAAGATGCTGTTGATCGACTTCGAACAGGCATTCGTCCTGCACAACGACTACAAGGATGCCGAGCGTGATCTCTACAAACTCAGTCTCCGCATCCTCGCGTTACCCGTGCTGGTGGCCGGAGCGTTGGTGTCGGCGAAGCTGATCTCGTCGGTAGGTCAGGTGGGGACGGTCCTGCAACTGCCGATCATTTACGCTGCTGCCTTGGCAGCAGGCGTTCTGAACACTGTCGTCCTGCGGGCATACGTCGTGACCGATCGTGTGCAGACCGAGGCGAAGCACCAGGTCAACCGGCTACGCAGCCTCTATCTGCACGCCCTTGCGTCGGAGTTCCCCGAAGGCTGGGAGCCGGTCTGGGGGTCGACCAACCCCTACCTGGAAAGTCGCCGGAAGCTCAAGGCTGCGGCCCTGACATCAGTCGTGATCGGCCTGCTCAACGCTGGCTACGTAGCTGTCGGCACCGATCGCCTGATCACGTACGGCACCGACATCGCCTGGACGCCTCTGCTCTCCGCAGGGACCGCTGTGGTCTACTTCGTGCTCCAGATGGAGTTCACCTGGGATTTCCTGCGCCGGGCGAAGCGGGCGCGATCCGGGAAGGCCATCAGGTGAGACGCTTCGTGCCGGGCACCGACCCGGTTGAGTACGACTTCCGGACGACGGTCGAGCTTCTCGGCGAGTTCGGCGGACCCATTCTCGCGGCAGTCGGTCAACTCCGCACCGTTGAATACCTCTTCCCTCAGATGAGCTTGCTGCACCAGGACGCCATCGATCCCGAGCTGCTTTTTCGGCAGACGCTCCCGCCCGCGGCAGTGGGGACCCAACTCGGGGTCGAGCCCGCGATCCTGACCCAGTTCGTGAAGATCTACGCCCTGGGGCAGACGCTCATCCTCAACAACATGGACCGCCATCTCGACCTCTCGGCGTCCTACTCGTTGCGAGATCCGACGCTGCTGCTGGCTGACGTAAATTCGACAATGTGCTTCGCCGTCACGAGCCTGCTGACGATGGTTCAGGAGGCAGCCCGCACTCCGGCCGGCCTCCGCGCTCTTGGGGCGATGGCAGAGGTCACGGCCGAGATCGTGCAATCCATGCACGACAACTACGCGGGTAGATTCGAATTGGATGCCCTCGCTGACGGAGATCTCCTGGTCTCCTGGTACCAGACGGACCGCCGGTCGCGGCATCTGGGCTCCGGCTTCTATTCGTCCGGAATCCTCGGGCTGTTGGCCTATGCCGAGCAGCGCCCACCAGACGGGCTCGCCGACGTGCTCACGAAGATGCGCCGGCTGCGCCAACGGGTGGACGAGTTGGCTGATCTGTTCGAGGACACCGTCACCGGGCTTGTCAGCTACCCGATTGCGAGAGGACTGGCCGAGCCGGCGATCGAGGCCGGTCTACGTACCCTGGTCGGTCGCCTGTGGGCACGCGCGCAGACGATCATCGGCGGTCGGACGAGCGATGCCGGCCTGCTCAATCGAGCCCTCACCGGCGACCCCGAGCTGATGGAGGTGCATGAGGTCCTGTTGGAGACTCTCGTGTCGGGTGGCATCATGCGGGAGTGCTACCGGGAGGCAGACACACTGTGGAACGAGATCGTTTTTGATCTGAAGTCCATGGACGAGCGGTTCGGTGAGCCGCTCACCGCGATCATTGATCTGAAGCGAGCGCTGCTCGACCGCTTGTCAGCTAACGGCTGGCACAACAGCCCGCCCCCGCATACCTTCCAGGACATGGCCGAGGCGGCGGGATTGAGAGGGACCGCATGACACGTGCTGTAGGTCTGCTCGAAAACTCCGCGAAGGCCATCATCCTGAACGGCAGCAAGGTTCTCGTCCTTCGATACCTGGACCGCAAGATGGGCCTGGGGGTCTGGTATTCGCTGCCCGGGGGTCGGCAGCAGTTTGGCGAGACGTTGGCCGAGGCGTTGGTTAGGGAGTGCCGGGAGGAGTTGGGGGCGGAAGTGGTTCCAGGTCGCCTCCTGTTTGTCCGGGAGTACGTTCACGCTCGTCACGAGTTGGCAGATAGCGGTCGGGACCAACACAAGATTGAGTTCTATTTCCTTGCCGACCTGCAATCGGACCTGCACGCCGACTACCTCGCCTCCGACGATGTCGCGGACGAAGGGCAGCAGGGGATGCGCTGGTGCGATGTTGCGGATCTGCGGGAGTTGAATATCTTTCCCACGGGTCTGCGGAACTTGGAAGGGCTGCTGAACTCCGGCACCGACCCGTACTGGGGGGACACCTACTAATCGGCTCGCGCAGCTTGATTCGGCTCAGGGAGACCTCGGGGGTGCCCCGCTCGCGAGGCACGTGGCGCATACTGGCGGCGTGTTCACACTCGCTCAGGCCCGGCACCTGGTGGCCACCCTGCAGCCGCGTGTCGACGAGCTGATCCGGCTCCGCGCCGACCTCGCCGAGCTGCGCGTCGACCTGGCCGACCACGGCGTCAGCGCGCTCGGTGGGCTGGCCGAGGTGAAGGGGCTGGAGGCTCGGCTGCACGGCGTCGTCGAGGAGCTGCACCAGCACGAGATCCAGGTCAAGGGCATCGCGCCGGTGCTGCTCGACTTCCCCGGCGAGCGAGCCGGCCGCGCGGTGCTCTGGTGCTGGCTGGAGGGCGACTCCGACGTGCGCTGGTACCACCGCGCCGAGTGCGGCTTCGCCGGCCGCCGCCCGATCTGACGCCGGCCGCCGCCCGATCTGACGCCGACTACCGACGGGCGGTGATCGACTCGGGATCCGGGAATCCGGGGCATCCGATCGAGCCGGACACCCCGACTTCCCGGAAGCCGAGTTGGTCAGCCGTCGGCGACCGCGAAGACCACCACGTTGTCCCGGTAGTGGCCGCGCTGCCTGTCGAAATCGCCCCCGCAGGTGACGAGACGCAGCTCCGGACCGGGCGTCGGGCCGTAGACCACTGCCGTCGGGAAGCGGTCCTTGCGGGTACGCAGCGACCCGGTCACCCGGAACGACAGCCGCCGCTCGCCGCGCCACACCTCGACCTGGTCACCCGGACGCAGCTCACCGAGCCGGGCGAAGACCGCCGGGCCGCGCCGCGAGTCCAGGTGCCCGGCCAGCACCGCCGGGCCGGTGTCGCCGGGCGCCGGACCGCCGCCGTACCAGCCGGCGGTGTCGAAGGCGGTAGGCGGGACGAGCGCGCCCGCACGGTCGAGGCCCAACACCGTGAGCCCCGAGTCGACGCCGATGCGCGGCACGCGTACCCGAGTGGGTGGACCCGCCGGCCGCGGCGGCGCGGCCACGGACGGACAGCCGTCGGCACAGCCGGGGTGCCAGCTCGCGGCAGGCGGCGGCGGGCCGGTGGTGGCCAACCCGACCCCGGTCCCGGCGGCCAGGCAAACCGCAGCGCCGGCCGCGACAAGCGCCGCCAGCGGTGCCCGGCGGTCGCGGTGCCGTCGGATCGCGGCGGCGGGCCCGATGCTCACCAGGTGGTGCGCCGCCGCCGGCGCCACAGGAGCAGGCTCGCCGCGCCGGCCGCCGCGGCCAACCCGCCGGCCACCAGGGGGTACGCGCCGAACCCGGCATCGGACGTGCCGCCCGCGCCGGTGTCCACCCCACCGGCCGGTACGACGGTGCCGCCCTCGGCGTCGCGGCGCAGCTCGGCGGTGAGCCCGCCCTGCTTGCCGTCGAGCACCAGCAACGAGTAGACCGCGCCGCCGGTGAGCCGCACCTCGGCGTCGGTGCTCGGGCCGCCCGCGCCGGTCAGTCGCAGCCGCCAGGCGCCCGGCTCGACCTGCTGGTAGTCGGTGGTGGTGGCGAACTGCACGCCGTCGGCGATGGTCGGACCGTTGGCGGCAGCCACGTCGAGGACGGGCGTCCGCACCGACGCCTGCACGACGCGCACCTTGGCCCGGCCCTGCGCGGGGGCGCTCAGATCGTCGGTCAGGACCCGCAGCCCCAGGTCGGCGTGCCGGCCCACACCGGCCACCGTGTACGCGCGGCCGCTGACCACCGCGACCTCGGTGGTGAGCACCGGCGGGTCGCTGGAGGGGGTGCCGGCCTCGCGCATGGCCACCGCGTAGCGGCCCGGGGGCAACTTGAGGTAGTCGGAGACCACGCCGTAGCCGACACCCGGGAACACCTTCGGCTTCGCGGCGTCGGGGGCGGCCAGGTAGACATCGACGGCCGGGGTGTCGGGGGAGAGGTGGGCGAGCCGGACGTATCCGACAGTGTCGGCGCCGGCCGGGGCCGCGGTGGCAGCGGCGGCGAGGGCGGTGCCGAGCAGGAGCGCGCCAGCCCCGGCAAGCAGCCGGTGGGACGCGGTACGAAGCGTGTGCATGTCGCCTCCGGAAGGCACGTTCGGTGAGCGGGCGGCAACCCACGGAAAGAGTCCCGTGTGTGGGACTCCAACGCAAGTTGTACGCGCGAAGTTTCTCCGCGCCGCGCCGCGCCGCCCCGCGCCGCCCCGCGCCGCGCCGCCCCGCGCCGCCCCGCGCCGCGCCGCCCCGCGCCGCGCCGCGCCGCGCCGCCCCGCGCCGCGCCCAAGATCCACACAACATCGGGGAAGTTGCTGCCTCAGCGCGAGTCGAGACAGCAACTTCCCCGACGTTGCGCAGATCCTGATGCTCCCGGCGGGCGTTACCGGCGGCGTTCGGCGAGGAAGCCGAACAGGTCCGGCACGCCACCCGAGCCAGCCTCGACGAACCGGACCTGTCGAAGGCCGGCGGCCACTGTCGCGTTGAGCAGGTCGGCCAGCGGAAGGTGCCACGCGCCGACCCGAACCCGGACGCCGTCGGTGTTCCAGCTGTCGAAGCTGCGTGACCGGTCGGCGTAGCGCTCGTCGACGACGACGCTCGGGTGCCGACCCCAGTCGGCGAACGCGCCCACGAAGCAGGGGTGCACGCCCACGTGCACGAACCGCCCGCCCGGGCGCAGCACCCGGCCGACCTCACGCAGCACGGCCGGGTAGTCGGGCACGTCGGTGCTGGACAGGACGCACATCGCGGCCGGCACCGACGAGTCGGCGATCGGCAGGGCGCTCGCGTCCCCCCGGGCCACCGGCAGTCGCCCGCGCGCGTGCCGCAACTGCCCGCCGGACAGGTCGACGCCCACCGGCGTCCAGCCCAGGCCACCAGGCACGGACGCGTGCGCGCCGGTGCCGCAGCAGATGTCGAGGCAGCGGCCCACCCCCGCGCCGAGCAGGTCCGCCACTGTCGCGTGCACCCGTCGGAGATAGTCGCCGCCGCCGGAGATGAAGCCCTCGTACCAGTCCGCGTGGGCGTCGTACGCCGGTGTGCTCGTCGCTCCCATCCACCGATGCTATGGACGCTTGCCCGGCGCGCGGTCCCCGTTCTTCCGAGGGCAGACGTGACCCGTCGTACACCCTTATCCTCGGTCGATGCGGGATCGGCGGGTGGCGCTGGCGTGGGCGGCGTTCGTCGTCGTCGCGCTGGTGTCCGGTGTGCTCGTGCTGACGCGTCACGACCGGCTCTCCGACCTGCACATCTACTACGGCGCACTGTCCGATCTGCACGCCGGCCGGCCGCTGTACGAGTACCGCGCCCGAAACGGCGGACCGTTCACCTATCCGCCGTTCGCCGCCCTGGTGCTGGGCCCGATCACGGCCGTCAGCGAGGGTGTGCTCCAGGGCGTCTGGCTGGTGGCGACGTGCGCGGCGGTCGTCGCCATCGCGGGCCTGGTCGGCGTCGCGCTGACCATCCGACTGTCGCACCGTCCGCTTGTCGTCGCGGTGGCCGCCCTGGTGCTGATGCTCTCGGCGCCGGTGCAGAGCAACCTGCGTTTCGGCCAGGTCAGCATCTTCATCGTGCTGCTGGCCCTGCTGGACGGGATGGATGTCGTTCCACCCCGGATGCGCGGGGTGCTGGTCGGGGTGGCTGCGGCGATCAAGCTGACCCCGTTGCTCTTCGTCGCGTACTTCCTCGCCACCGGTCGTTACCGCGACGCAGGCCGCGCGGTGGCGACGTTCGTGGCCTGCGCCGGACTGGCGGCGGTCGTGCTGCCCGACGAGAGCTGGACCTACTGGACCGAGGCGGTCCGGCAGACCTCGCGGATCGGCAACCTCGCCTCGCTGGGCAACCAGTCGGTGCACGGGATGCTGTTGCGCATCGGAGTCGACGAGGCGACGCTGCCGGTGCTCTGGGCCGCTCTGGTGGCGGTGATCTGCGGGGCGGCGCTGCTGCGCGCCCGGCAGTTGGCCACGCATGGCCGCCCCGGGCACGCCGCGGTGCTCGTCGGCTGCGGCACTGTCGCCGCGTCCCCGGTGTCCTGGACCCACCACCAGGTGTGGCCGGTGCTCGCCGCGATGCTGCTGGTCGGCGCGTCCGGCATCACCCAGCGGGTGGCGGGCGCGGCGCTGCTCGCCGCCATGGTCGTCTCGCTGGGCGCGGTCCTCGGCCCGGTGTCGACACGGCCGGGCGTGCAGTTCCTGTTCGAGAACGCCCGTGCCGTCGGCGTGTGCCTGCTGTGCCTGACCGGCTTCGGCGGTGTCGCGGTCGCGACCGCCCGGAGCAACAGGCGACCGGCGGCCGGCCGGGCCTGGTTGCGGGTGGGCGTCACGGCCACGGTGGCTCTCGCCTTCTTCGCCGTGCAACCCCTGCCCGCCGGAGCCGATCCGACGTTCAAGGCGTACACCCTCGACGACGTCGTCAATCCGCGGTATTTCTTCGTCTGCCGGGGCCCGGCCGAGTGCGCCGCCTACGCCACCGCCGCGCCGGTCACCTTCGGCACCCGCGCGGAGAAGACGAAGGTACGGGTCAACGGCGTGGTCTCCGCGCGGGTGGCCCGGCTGGCGTACTACTCCGCCCCGGGCGGAGCGCCCCGCGACATTCCCCTGCTGGCGGCCTACCCCGGTACGCGGACGTTCTCGTTCCGGTCGGCGAGCATGGCGCACGGCCGACTGATCGCGTACGACGCGGACGGCCAGCCCGTCGCCAGCTACGACGACGAGCTCGCCGCCGCCCTGGAGACGGCCACCCGGTAGGCGGTCGTCTCAGGGCGGCGGCGGTGGTCAGCGGGTGGCGGCGGCCAGGGCGGCGCGCAGCTTCTCGGCGTCGCCCGGGACCGGCGTCTCCCAGTCCGTCCCGTCGGCGGAGTAGATCGTGCCGTACGCCGGGGTGTCCGGCTGGTAGCGCCACCCCTCGGCAAGCGATCCGGCGTCCACCACGTCGTAGCCGATCCGGTCCAGGAAGGCGGTCACCTCGGCCTTCGCGGCGGTGTCGTCACCGGCGATCGCGAGGGCGCTGCGGTCGGCCGCCCCGGCCGGCCGGGGGAGCGCGGCCAGGGCCTTGAAGTAGATGTTGTTGAAGACCTTGACCACCCGCGAGGTCGGCAGGTGCTGCTGGAGCAGCTCGCTGCTGGTGATCTCGTCGGCGTCCAGCTCCGGGAAGACGCCGTCGCGCTCCGGGTAGTAGTTGTCGGTGTCGATGACGATCTTGCCGGCCAGCGGCTGTGCGGGCACCGCCCGGTACGCCTTGAGCGGCACGCTGACCACCACCAGGTCACCGACCTGCGCCGCCTCCTGCGCCGTGCTGGCGCTGGCCCGCTCGCCCAGCTCGTCGACCAGGTCGGTGAGCGTCTCCGGCCCGCGCGAGTTGCTCAGCACCACGTCGTAGCCGGCGGCCACCGCCAGCCGGGCCAGGGTGCCGCCGATGTTGCCGCTGCCGATCAGTCCCACAGTTGTCATGCTTCTTCCCAACTTCGTCCACCCACGACGCATTCCCGACCGGCATGGTGGGTTATTCCGGTGGCCCGTCGCCGAACGCCCGGCCACGCCACGAGCGGGTCGTGCACAACGTACTGCTCAGGCGTGCCGTCGACCGGTCCTGCGGGGACGTTCCACCCCTCCGGTGGGCCGCCGTGCCGGCCTCCCACCTGGTGATCAAGAGGTTTGCGTCAGGTGGAGGCTCATCCGTGACGCAGACCTCTTGATCAGCGGCTGCCTCAGGCGGGGGTGGGGAGGGTTTTCTCGATCGCTGTGCGGAGGTCGTCGGGCTCGACCGTGGGGGCGAAGCGGGCCGCGACAGTGCCGTCCGGGGCCACCAGGAACTTCTCGAAGTTCCAGCGGATGTCGCCGGTGTGCCCGTCGGCGTCCGGGGTGTCCACCAGTGCGGAGTAGAGCGGGTGCCGGTCCGGCCCGTTCACGTCGACCTTCTCGGTCAGCGGGAAGGTCACCCCGTAGTTGACCTGGCAGAAGTCGTTGATTTCGGCGGCGGTGCCCGGCTCCTGCCCGGCGAACTGGTTGCACGGCACGCCCAGCACCACCAGGCCACGCTCGGCGTAGGTGTCGGCGAGGGTCTGGAGGCCGGCGTACTGCGGGGTGAGGCCGCAGCGGGAGGCGACGTTGACCACCAGCAGCGCCCGGCCCCGGTACTGGGCGAGGTCGGCGGGCCCGCCGCTGAGGGCGTCGATCGGGATGTCGAAGACGGTCATGGGCCCGAGGCTACGCGCAGGCCCGGGAGCTCCGACGGCCTGCCGCCGGCTCGACCAGGGCGCAGTCCACGCACCAGGAGAAACCAGTCCACGCACCAGGAGAAACCAGTCCACGCACCAGGAGAAACCAGTCCACGCACCAGGAGAAATCGAAACATGGACATCTTGACGAAGTGATGACGGCGTGAGTACCGTCTCACCATCTCTTTTGGAAAGTTTCCTAACAGTTCGGGAGACGCCTCATGAAAAGATCGCTCCGCCGGGCCCTCTGGGCCGGTGCCGTGGTCGCCGTGACCGTCGCGGCGGTGCCGATGACGACCGCGTTCGGCGCCGGCACGGTCACCACCACGTTCACCAAGGCGCAGGACTGGGGGACCGGTCACGAGACGAAGGTGACCGTGACCAACGGCTCCAGCGCCACGGTCGCCACCTGGCGCATCGAGTTCGACCTGCCCTCGGGCACCACCATCAGCAGCGCGTGGGACGCCGACGTCACCAGCAGCGGCAACCACTACGTCGCGGTCAAGAAGAGCTGGGCCGGCGGACTCGCGCCGGGCGCCTCGTTCAGCTGGGGCTACAACGGCAGCGGCGCCTACAAGGCGCCGCTGAACTGCACGGTCAACGGCGCGCCTTGCGGCGGCGGCACCCCGACCACCCCGCCGACCACGACCGCGCCGCCCACCACGGCGCCGCCGACCACCGCGCCGCCCACCACGGCTCCGCCCACCACGGCGCCCCCGACCACCACCCCGCCGAACACCGGCGGCAAGAAGGTCGTCGGCTACTTCGCCGAGTGGGGCGTCTATGGGCGCAACTACCACGTCAAGAACATCCAGACCAGCGGCTCGGCCGCCAAGCTGACCCACATCCTGTACGCCTTCGGCAACACCACAGGCGGCCGCTGCACCATCGGTGACAGCTACGCCGACTACGACAAGGCGTACACGGCGGCGGAGAGCGTGGACGGCGTCGCCGACACCTGGGACCAGCCGCTGCGGGGCAGCTTCAACCAGCTGCGCAAGCTCAAGGCGCTGAACCCGCACCTCAAGGTGATCTGGTCGTTCGGTGGCTGGACCTGGTCCGGCGGCTTCACCCAGGCCGCGCAGAACCCGGCCGCGTTCGCGGACAGCTGCTACAACCTGGTCGAGGACCCGCGCTGGGCGGACGTCTTCGACGGCATCGACGTCGACTGGGAGTACCCCAACGCCTGCGGCCTGAGCTGTGACACAAGCGGTCCCAACGCGTTCAAGAACGTGATCGGCGCGTTGCGGTCGAGGTTCGGGTCCAGCGCCCTGGTCACCGCCGCGATCACCGCGGACGGCAGCAGCGGCGGCAAGATCGACGCCGCCGACTACGCCGGCGCCGTCGGCAACCTCAACTGGCTCATGCCGATGACGTACGACTACTTCGGCGCCTTCAACGCCCAGGGCCCCACGGCGCCGCACTCGCCGCTCACCTCGTACACAGGCATCCCGCAGCAGGGCTTCAACTCCGACGCGGCGATCCAGAAGCTCAAGAGCAAGGGCGTCCCGGCCAACAAGCTGCTGCTCGGCATCGGCTTCTACGGTCGGGGCTGGACGGGCGTCACGCAGGCCGCACCGGGCGGCAGCGCCACCGGAGCGGCGCCGGGCACCTACGAGGCGGGCATCGAGGACTACAAGGTCCTCAAGAACACCTGCCCGGCCACCGGCACGGTCGCCGGCACCGCGTACGCCAAGTGCGGCAGCAACTGGTGGAGCTACGACACCCCGTCGACCATCAACGGCAAGATGACGTACGCGAACAACCAGGGCCTCGGTGGCGCGTTCTTCTGGGAGCTCTCCGGCGACACCAGCAACGGCGAGCTCATCGGCGCCATCAAGGGCGGCCTCGGCTGAGCCGAAGGTCGACGCACCACCCACACGGCGGGGAGGGGCCCGCACCGCCTCTCCCCGCCCGTGCCGTACCGGCCCGGTCGACGCCCAGCGTCGGCCGGGTCGCCGGCCTTGGGCGGGTTGGGCCCGATGTGGCAGACTCGCGGCTCGGCACGTCTCGATACCCCGTCGACGGAGGTGGTCATGCGCCCGATCCACCGCAGGCTGGCGGCGACCGCCACCGGGCTGGTGCTGCTCCCGGCCACCCTGGTCGGCTGCGGGATCGGCGGCAGTGATGACAAGGGCGAGCCGGCCGCCAGGACCGAGCGTGCCCCCGCCGAGGAGGCCGGCGCCCGGTCCCGCGAGCGCGTGCAGGCGTACCTCGACGCGATGACCGCCAAGGACGTCGCCGCCGGCCGCAGTCAGCTCTGTGAGCTGCTGCACGACGGGTTCGACCTCGCCGCCACCGGCCCCAACGGCGACTTCGCCGACCACTTCCAGGTGCCTGCGGCGGCCATCACCGACGTCCGGTCCGGCCCGCGCGGCCAGGAGGTCAGCGTCTCGGTCACGGTCACCGCCGGCAAGAGCAAGGTCACCCGTCCGCTGCTGTTCACCGTCACCCGCGACGGCGGCGACTGGTGCATCGCCGGGGAGGGGCCGGGCGGCAATCCGGCCGCCAGCCCGCCGCCGACCCGGGGCGGCGCCTCACCGGCGTCCTGACCGACATCGGTGGGATTGATCTCCCACTTGCCGGAACCGTCCCCCTCGCCGCCCGGGCACACCCACTGTCGCCGTACGCTTTCTCCCATGCGCCATGAGTGGCATCAGCTGAGCCATCCCGCGGTGGGCAGCCCGGGCCTGCAGACCAGCCGTCCGACAGTCGACTCCGCCGAGGACGCCGCCCTCGGTCTGGACCGTTGGCGGGAGCTGCCCCGCGAGCAGATCCCACCGTGGTCCGATCCGGCGGCCGTCGCCGCGGTCTGCAAGGTGCTCGACACCGTGCCGTCGGTCGTCGCGCCCTACGAGGTGGACCAGCTCCGGCAGAAGCTTGCCCTCGTCTGTGAGGGCAAGGCGTTCCTGCTCCAGGGCGGTGACTGCGCCGAGACCTTCGTCGACAACACCGAGAGCCACCTGCTGGCCAACGCCCGCACCCTGCTCCAGATGGCGATCGTGCTCACCTATGGCGCGTCGTTGCCGGTGGTCAAGGTCGCCCGGGTCGCCGGCCAGTACACCAAGCCCCGCTCGCTGCCCACCGACGCGCGTGGCCTTCCCGCCTACCGCGGCGACATGATCAACTCGCTGGAGACCGACCCCGCCGCCCGCGTCGCCGACCCGCAGCGCATGATCCGGGCGTACGCCAACTCGGCCGCCGCGATGAACATGCTGCGGGCGTACCTCGCCGGTGGGCTCGCCGACCTGCACGCCGTGCACGACTGGAACAAGGGCTTCGTGAAGACATCCCCGGCGGGGGAGCGCTACGAGGCGATCGCCCGGGAGATCGACCGGGCGCTTGCCTTCATCCGGGCCTGCGGAATGACCGACGACGAGGCGCTGCGGACCGTCACCCTCTACTGCTCCCACGAGGCTCTCGCCCTGGAGTACGACCGGGCGCTCACCCGCGTCTCCGACCGCCGGGCGTACGGGCTGTCCGGGCACTTCCTCTGGGTCGGCGAGCGCACCCGACAGATCACCGGCGCGCACATCGACTTCATCTCCCGGATCGCCAACCCGATCGGCGTGAAGCTCGGCCCGACCACGTCCCCGGACGAGGCAATCGAGCTGTGCGAGAAGCTCAACCCGGACAACATTCCCGGTCGACTCACCCTGATCAGTCGGATGGGCAACCACCGGGTCCGCGACGCCCTGCCGCCGATCGTCGCCAAGGTCACCGCGTCCGGCGCCAAGGTGGTGTGGCAGTGCGACCCGATGCACGGCAACACCCACGAGTCGTCGAACGGCTACAAGACCCGGCACTTCGACCGCATCGTCGACGAGGTGCTCGGCTACTTCGAGGTGCACCGTGGCCTGGACACCCACCCGGGTGGCATCCACGTCGAGTTGACAGGTGAGGACGTCACCGAGTGCCTCGGCGGCGCCCAGGGCATCGAGGACCTCGACCTGCCCGACCGGTACGAGACCGCCTGCGATCCTCGGCTGAACACCCAGCAGTCGCTGGAGCTGGCCTTCCTCGTGGCGGAGATGCTGCGTGGCTGAGTTGCCTGGCACGGTCGGTGGACGAAGGGATGATCATGGCTGAGGCGTTCGTGGACCTGCGTTCCGACACGGTGACCCGGCCGACCGCCGGTATGCGGGAGGCGATGGCCGCCGCCGAGGTCGGTGACGACGTCTACGGCGAAGACCCCACAGTCAACGCGCTGGAGGCCGAGGTCGCCGCGCTGTTCGGGCACGAGGCGGCGCTCTTCGCCCCGAGCGGGTCGATGGCCAACCAGATCGCCCTGCAACTGCTGGTGTCGCCCGGCGACGAGCTGCTCTGCGACGCCGACGCGCACGTCGTCACCTACGAGATCGGCGCCGCCGCCGCGTACGGCGGGATCTCCTCGCGGACCTGGCCGGCGGTCGGCGCGGACATCGACCCGGAGCTGGTGGCCCGGATGATCCGTCCGGACGGCTACTTCGCCGTGCCCACCCGCGCGATCGCCGTCGAGCAGACGCACAACCGGGGCGGTGGCGGCGTGATCCCGCTGGCCACCCTGCGGGAGCTGCGCGGTGTCGCCGACGACGCGGGGGTGGCGCTGCACTGCGACGGCGCCCGGATCTGGCACGCGCACGTCGCCGACGGGGTGCCGCTTGCCGAGTACGGCCGGCTCTTCGACACGCTCTCCGTCTGCCTTTCCAAGGGGCTCGGCGCGCCGGTCGGCTCGCTCCTGGTGGGCAGCGCGGAGAAGATCGAACGGGCCCGAATGATCCGCAAGCGGATGGGCGGCGGCATGCGTCAGGCCGGCATCCTCGCCGCCGCCGGCCGGTACGCGCTCGCGCACCACGTCGACCGGCTGGCCGAGGACCACGCGAGGGCGGCCCGACTCGCCGAGGCGGTCGCGCCGTTCGGGGTGCTCGCCAGCACGGTCCGCACCAACCTCGTCCCACTGGACCTGACCAAGCACACGCTGGACGCCCGTGCTCTGGCCGCCGCCGCCCGTGCGGAGGGCGTACTGGTCTCGGTGCTCGGCCCTCGTACCGCCCGCCTGGTCACTCACCTGGGCATCGACGACGCCGCGATCAACCGGGCGGCCACCACTCTGACGAAGATCCTGGCCGGCTGACCCCGAACCCACAGGTGAGGAGTGGGCTGGTCAGGGGCGCAGGCGGGTGAGGATCGCCAGGTCGGCGGCGTGACCCTCGTGCTTCTCGCTTGGGGTTTCCACAACGATCGGGACGCCTGCGGTGGCCGGGTGGGCCATCAACTCCGCGAAGGCCGGCTCGCCGATGGCGCCCTTACCGATGTTCTCGTGCCGGTCCCGGGTGGAGCCGCACAGATCCTTCGAGTCGTTGGCGTGCACCAGCCGCAACCGGTCGGCCCCCACTGTGGCCACAAGCGTGTCCAGGGTCGCGGTCATGCCGCCCTCGGCGGCCAGGTCGTGCCCGGCGGCCCAGGCGTGGCAGGTGTCGAAGCAGACGCCGAGCATCCGATGCCCGTCCACCGCGTCGAGGTAGGGGCCGAGCTGCTCCACGCGGGAGGCGAGCGAGCGGCCGCCGCCGGCGCTCGGCTCGACCAGCAGCATCGGCCCACCGGCCTCGGCGGCCCAGTCGAGCAGGGGCAGCAGCTCCCGGCGGACCTGCCGCATCGCCGCCTCGGCGTGCCCCTCGTCGACCGAGCTGCCGGCGTGGAACACCACCGCCCGCGCGCCGATCGCCACACCCCGGCGCAGCGCGTGCGCCAGCGTCTGTGCCGACTTCTCGACAGTGGCCGCCGTGGGCGAGCCCAGGTTGACCAGCAGTGAGGCGTGGATGAACGCCGGGATGCCCCGCTCGACGCAGCCCTCGCGGAACAGCGCGTCCTGTGCCGGATCGCCCGCGGGCAGCGCCCAGCCCCGTGAGTTGGAGACGTACACCTGCACGGCCTCGGCGCCTGTCGCGTCGAGGTACGGCAGGGCCGCCCTGGCCAGCCCGCCTGAGGTCGGAGTGTGCGCGCCCACCGGGCGCGACGAGACCGCCGGCATCAGAAGCACGTGATGACGACCGGGGTGCCCGGCGGCACCTGCGAATTCTCGCCGGGAGCCTGGATCCGGGCCACCGCGTTGGGGTTGACCGCGACAGTCACCGGGAAGCCCTGGCTCTCCAGCACCTGCTTGGCCTGCAGGCAGGGCAGGTCGATCACCCGGGGCACCACGACCAGCGGCGGACCCTTGCTCACGTCCAGCTTGACCTCGGTGCCCTTCTCCACGCCGGCGCCGTCGGCAGGGCTCTGGCCGAGGATCTCGTCCTTGGGCTTGTCGGAGTCCTTGTAGGTCTCCACAGGCTTCAGGTTGAGCCCGGCGAGGGTGGTGCGGGCCTCGGCCAGGGACTTGCCGACCAGGTTCGGTACCGACACCGGCGCCCGGCCGCGGCTCAGGATGAGTGTGATCTTCGTGCCCGGCTTGACCTCGGCGCCCACCTTCGGGGAGCTGTCCAGGACGACGCCGGCCGGCAGGGTGTCGTCGTAGCGGGGGGTGCCCTTGGCCACCACCAGCTTCACGTCTACCAGATCGGCCTCGGCCAGCTCGTACTCCTTGCCGATCACGTCCGGCACCGGGAAGCGCTCCGGACCCAGCGAGAGGGTCAGGGTGACCGTGCCACCCTTGACGATCTTGCTGGCCGACGCCGGGTCCTGCCCGAGGACGCTGTCCTTCGGAGCCTTCTCGTCGTAGCGCGGCTCCCCGTACGCCAGGATCAGGCCGGCGCGGTCGGCCTGGGCCTGCGCTTCGGTCTTGCTCAGGCTGACCAGCTGCGGGGCGGACGTGTAGCGGCCGACACCGAACCACCAGCCGCCCAGTGCCGCCACCAGGCCCAGCGACACCACCACGGCGGCGACGGCCAACCGGCCCCGCGAGGTGCTCAGCAGGGTGGTGCGCAGCGTCGCGAGCCGGGCCGCCAGACCCTCCGACGGCTCCGGTGCGGCCCGCCGTCGGCCCGGCCCCTGGCTGGCGCCCTCGGGCAGCCGGGCCCAGGTCGGCCGTTCGGCCGGACGGACCGTGGCGACCATCATTGTCGGCTGGGAGACCGGCGGCTCGTCCGTCACCCGTTGCAGCACGGCGGTGCTGGTGCTGTTGACGTCACCCAGGCGGTCCCGGGCGACCTGAACCTCGGCCAGCAGCGCTCCGGCGTCGGCGGGCCGGGCGGCGGGGTCACGCCGGGTGGCGCGCTGCACCAGGCCGTCGAGCGCCGGCGGCAGGCCGGGCACCAGCGTCGAGGGCGCCGGTACGTCCCGGTCGACGTGCTGCCAGGCGACGTCCACGGGACGGTCCCCGTCGTACGGCACCCGACCGGTCAGCATCTCGAACAGCACGATGCCCGCGGAGTAGACGTCGGTACGCGGGTCGGCCCGACCCTCGGTGACCAGCTCCGGGGCGACGTACGCCACGGTGGCCATCAGTTGGTTGCCCTGCTCGTCGTCGGCGCTGGCCTCGACCGCGCGGGCCAACCCGAAGTCGGCCACCTTGACCACGCTGTCCACCAGGTTGGCGACGCCGCCGGTGGGTGCCTCGGCGACCAGGACGTTCTCCGGTTTGACGTCGCGGTGCACGAGGCCGGCCCGGTGCGCGGCGGCGATCGCGGCGAGCATCTGCTCGGCGATGGCCAGCACCTCGTCCGGGTTGAGCCGGCGTCGCTCGGCCAGCACGTCGCGCAGCGTACGGCCGCGCACGTACTCCATCACCAGGTACGGCAGGCCGGCGTGGGTGCCCTGGTCGTAGACCGCGACCACGTTCGGGTGGGTCAGCCGGGCGATGGTCTTCGCCTCGTCGGTGAACCGGGCCACGAAGTTGGCGATCCGGGCCCGCGCCTCGGGCGCCTGGGTCGGGTGAATGATCTTTACCGCGACGGTGCGCTCGAGGCGTTCGTCGGTGGCGGTGTACACGGTCGCCATGCCGCCACGGGCCACGCGACCGCGAATGCGGTAGCGCCCGTCGATCAGCGAGCCCAGCAACGTGTCGGCGACCTGTGTGTCCATCGGCAGGGAGTCTATGTGTCCAGGAGGTGAGAGTTGAACAGGATGCTACAGCGCGGCGGCGTACCTGGTCCGTCCCGTCGTGATCGCCAACCCGTCCGGACCGGTCGTGCGGGGTGCCGGTGGCCCTCGTCGTCGGCGGCGTGGCAGGGTGATCGGGTGACCGAACCCGTACCCGACCAGGCCGTACCCGGCCCCGAGCTCGCCGGCCCCACCGACCCGGCGGGCTGGCTCGCCCTGCCCGACGTCGCCGAGCGGCTCGACGTGTCGATCAGCAAGGTGCACCAGATGATCCGCGACCGGGAGCTGTTGGCGGTTCGCCGCGACGGCATCCGCCGGATACCCGCGGACCTGGTGGCCAACGATGTTGTACTCAAGCACCTGCCCGGCGTGCTCAACCTGCTCGCCGACAACGGCTACGACGACGAGGCGGCGCTGCGCTGGCTCTACGAGCCGGACGACACGCTCCCCGGCAACACCCCCGCCGCCGCCCTCTCCGGCGACCAGGCCCGCGAGGTCAAACGCCGAGCCCAAGCCCAAGGCTTCTAACCCCCGCCCCCGCCCTTCTCCGCGTTGATCATGAAGTTATCGCCACGACACGCCGAGGCGAGTGGCGATAACTTCATGATCAACGCCGTGGGGGAGGGGGGTTAGTCGGCTCGGCGGGTTGCGGCTATGGCCAGGTCCACCAGGGCCTGGCGGGCCTCGGTGTCGAGGTCGACGGCGGTCAACGCGGCCAGCGCGGAGTCGGTGAGCGTGACGATCCGCTGCTCGGTGCGGGCCAGCGCCCCACTCGCGTGGATCAGCTCGCGGAGCCGGGCCACGCCCTGCTCGTCCAGGTTCGGGTCGCCGAGGCGACTGAGCAGCAGGTCCCGGCCCGCGTCGTCGGTGGCCTCCACGGCCGCCGCCACCAGATACGTGCGCTTGCCCTCGCGCAGGTCGTCCCCGGCCGGCTTGCCGGTCTGCGCCGGATCGCCGAAGACCCCCAGCACATCGTCGCGGAGCTGGAACGCCTCGCCCAACGGCAACCCGTACGCCGAGTAGGTCGTCCGGATGTCCTCCCCGGCGTCGGCCAGCGCGGCGCCGAGCAGCAGCGGACGCTCGACGGTGTACTTGGCCGACTTGTACCGGGCGACCTTGCTGGCCCGTTCCACGGACGTGTCCCCGGTGACCTGGGTCAGCACGTCGAGGTACTGCCCGACGGTGACCTCGGTGCGCATCTCGTCGAAGACCGGCCGGGCCCGGGCCACCGCCCGCAGGTCCAGGCCGGCGGAGTGCAGCAGCTCGTCGGACCACACCAGGCAGAGGTCACCGAGCAGGAGCGCGGCGGCGTCGCCGAACCCGTCCGGGTCGCCGCCCCAGCCGGCCGCCCGGTGCCGGGTGGCGAACCGTCGGTGCACCGCCGGCTCGCCGCGCCGGGTGTCGGAACGATCCATCAGGTCGTCATGGATCAGGGCGCTGGCCTGCACGAGCTCCAGCGCCGCGAGGGCCGTGAGGACCTGGTCGTCGTCCACCCCGCCCGCACCCCGGAACCCCCAGTACGCGAACGCGGGGCGCAGGCGCTTGCCGCCACCGAGCACGAAGGCTTCGATCGCCTCCGCCACCGGGACGAGGGCCTCGTCCACCCGGGTCAACCGGGCCCGCTGGCCGGCCAGAAACTCGGTGAGCGCCTTGTCGACCCGCTCCCGCAGGCCGGCACGGTCGACGGGGGACACGGGAGCAGCGTGGGTCACGCCACGACGCTAGCGGGTAGCCCGGGCCCGTGCTCCACCGCCACGCGCAGTCCCGCCGGGTCGCCCGCCCGGGTGACCCGGCCCGACCCGGCCGGCCGGCCGCGCACCCGCCACCCCGCGCCGGCCCGGCCCGGCGGCTGCCGTCGAGCGGGTTCGTCGGGTGCAGGCGGCCGCCTCGGCGAGCACCACCACCGGCACGTCCAGCACGACGGCGAGCCAACCGAGCCAGAACCCGCCGGGTACGCGTCGCTGCCGTTCCCACCGGGACACCTCGTGGCGGCTCAACGTCGGCACTCCGGCGGCGGCGCACAGCTCGGCGGCGGTGCGCCGCTGGCTCCAACCCCGGGCCAGCCGGAGCCAAACCAGGAGCGGCCCGAGCGGGGTGCGGGTCGGCGGTGGGGGCGAGGTCATGGGTCCTCCCGGCGGGGGCGTCGGCGCGGTGACACCCCACCCGTCCGGCGGGACGGGACCGGTGCACCTCTCGGTTTCGTGACCCCCGCGCCGGACCCCCGGGCCGCCCCCACCGCCCCTCCCGCGCCCCTCATTCCTACCCCTGGGGTACGACTGCCTTCCCCGCCGGTGGGAAGCACCTGGGTGTCGATGGCATCGCCCGCTAGAGTCGGGTCGTGGCGCTCGGTCTTCCCTCGGTACTCCCCAATCCGCAGCCGGCGATCGGGGAGCTCATCCGTGACCGCCAGCCGACCTTCTCGTTCGAGTTCTTCCCGCCGAAGACCGAGGTGGGGCAGCGGCTGCTGTGGCAGGCGATCCGCGAGCTGGAGTCGCTGCGCCCGTCGTTCGTGTCGATCACCTACGGCGCGGGCGGTTCGACCAGGGACACCACGGTGGCGGTGACCGAGCGGATCGCCACCGACACCACACTGCTGCCGATGGCCCACCTGACCGCTGTCAACCACTCAGTGGCCGAGCTGCGGCACGTGATCGGTCGGCTCGCCGGGGTCGGGGTGCGCAACGTGCTGGCCGTGCGCGGTGACCCGCCGGGCAACCCGGGCGGCGAGTGGGTCCGGCATCCCGAGGGCGTCGACTACGCCGAGGACCTGGTCCGGCTGGTACGCGACTCCGGTGACTTCAGCGTCGGTGTGGCGGCCTTCCCGTACAAGCATCCCCGCTCGCCCGACGTGGCCAGCGACACCGCCCAGTTCGTCCGCAAGTGCCGGGCCGGCGCCCAGTTCGCGATCACCCAGATGTTCTTCGAGGCCGACGACTACCTGCGCCTGCGCGACCGGGTGGCCGCCGCCGGCTGCGACACCCCCATCCTGGCCGGGGTGATGCCGGTGACCCAGATCGCCACCATCGAGCGGTCCGTGCAGCTGTCCGGGGCGCCCTTCCCGCCGGCGCTGGCGGCGCGCTTCGAGCGGGTGGCCGACGACCCGGATGCGGTGCGCCGGCTCGGCATCGAGCAGGCCAGCGACATGTGCCGTCGACTGCTGGACGAGGGCGTCCCGGGAATCCACTTCATCACCCTCAACAGGTCCACCGCCACCCGGGAGGTCTGGCAGAACCTCAAGGCCGGCGCGCGGGTGTGAACGCGGAGTCTGCGACACCTGATGCCCGGCACGACGGTTGATCCATGGTGGGCACACAGCTGAACTGGGACCAGTACGCCACGGCGTGGGCGCGGTTGCACGGCGGGTTCGACCCGCGGGTCGCCGCGCCGGTGGTACGCGCCTGGCTGCGGTTCGCGTACCACGTCGGGTATGTGCTGGGTCGGCTGCGGGTCGGCCCCACCCCGGTCACCGTGGCGGGGGTGCTGCTCTGTTTCTGCGTACCGTTGCTGGCGACCCGGCCCGGCGACGGCCCGTTCCTCGGCGCGTTGTTCGTGCTGCTCGCCGCGGTGGCCGACAGCGTGGACGGCGCGGTGGCGGTCGCCACCGGCCGCACCACCCGGCTCGGCTACGTCTACGACTCGCTTGCCGACCGGCTCGGCGAGGTGGCGTGGCTGCTGGCGTTCTGGCTTGTCGGCGCGCCGGGCGCGCTTGTCGTCGCGGGCGGCGCGCTGTCCTGGCTGCACGAGTACGTCCGGGCCCGCGCGGTCTCCGCCGGGATGCGTGACATCGGCGCGGTGACCGTCGGCGAACGACCCACCCGGGTCTCGGTCGCGCTTGCGGGCCTGCTGGTCGCCGGGCTGGCCGGTCTGATCGAACCGGACCTGGCCGCCGGGACCATCACCATGGCGACGGCGGTGTGGGTGTTGCTTGCCGGCTTCGGGCTGGGGCAACTGCTCTCCACCGTCCGCCGCGCCCTGCTCGACGCCGGCTGAGCAAGCCGGCCCGGCGCGCTGAGCCGGACGGGGCCGGTGAGCGGCCGGGCCTACCAGGCGGGGCCGATCTCGTCGGCGACGATCTGCGCGGAGAGGGTCACCATGGGCAGGCCGCCGCCGGGGTGGCTGGAGCCGCCCACCAGCCACAACCCGTGCGCCGGGCCCCGGTTGGCCGGGCGGAGCAGCCCACCGGCGGTGCCGTAGATCGTGCCGCCCGGCGCACCGGTCGCCGCGTCCAGGTCGGCCGGGGTGCGCACCTCGCGGAACAGCAGCCGGTCCCGCAACTCGACGCCACGCTCGGCCAGGACGTCCAGGATCCGGTCGGCGTACGCGTCGGCGAGCCCCGGGCGTCGCCAGTCGACCGCGCCCGCCGCGCTGCCGTGGCGAGGTGCGTTGACCAGCACGAACCACGCCTCGTGTCCGGCCGGGCGGACCATCGGGTCGTCGGCGACTGTGACGAACACAGTCGGGTCGGCCGCCGGTCGGGCCCGTACGCCCCGCCCCGGGTCACCGAAGACCGCGTCGAACTCCGCGTCGTAGTCGCGCGGGAAGAAGACGTTGTGGTGCGCCACGCCGGTGCTGCCGGAGACGCCGAGCAGCAGCACGAAACCGGCGAGGCTGCGGTCGGTCAGGCCGGCCAGCCGGCGCGCGTGCGGCAGCAGGTCGCGGTAGACGGTGAGCGCGTCGACGTTGGCCACCACCACGTCGGCGGGCACCGGCGCGGTGACGCCGGCGAGGCGTACCCCGTGGACCCGTCCGCCCGCCGCGTCGATCCGGGTCACCGCGGTGCCGGTCTGCACGACCACGCCGAGGTCCAGGCAGCGGGTCAGCAGCGCGTCGGCGAGCGTGCCCAGCCCGCCACGCAGGTACCACCCACCGTAGGTCAGCTCGGCGTAGGGGACCGCGACCAGCGCCGCCGGCGCCCGGCGTGGGTCGGCGCCTGTGTAGGTGGCGTACCGGTCCAGCAGCATCCGCAGCCGCGGGTCGGACAGGTGCCGGCGGCCCAGCCCGCGCAGGGTGCGGCCCGGGGCGATGGCGGCCAGGTCACCGACGCGCCAGGCCAGCGACGCGAGGTCGCGGGGGGAGTCGACGGTACGGCGCAGGATGTCCCGTTCGGAGGCCCGCCACACCCGTTCGGCCCGGCGCCACAGCCGCTGCCAGTCGGCCGCCGCCCGGTCCCCGAGGGCGGCTCCGATCCGCGCGGCGAACTCCACCGGCTCGGCGCACGAATCCACTGTCGGGCCGCCACCGGGAAAGACATGCCTGACGATCGGGTCCAGCGGCGTCAGGTCCAGGTACTCGTCGAGCTTCGCCCCGGTCGCCTCGAACAGGTCGTGGAAGACCTCGGGCAGGGTGAGCAGGCTCGGCCCGGTGTCGAAGTGGAACGACCCGGCCGGGGTGTCGTGCACGTACCGGCCGAGCTTGCCACCGACCGTGTCGGCGGCCTCGAAGACGGTCACCTGGTGCCCGGTTGCGGCCAGCCGGGCGGCGGTGGCCAGGCCACCCACCCCGGCGCCGACGACCACGATCCGCGCCATGCCGCGCCTCCTAGCTGACCGGGCGGCCCCGCCAGGCCAGGCGGCGTCGCTTTCGCAGATGGTACGACCGCAGCGTCAACCAACCGAGGACCACGACCGACACGGGGTGTGCGAGCGCGTCGGGCCACCACCTGCCACCTGTCGCGCGGGCGGTGAGCACCCGCCCGGCCACCCCGAGCAGGTAGCTCGCCAGGCCCACGGCGGCCACCTGCGCCGAGCCGACCACGAGCCCGGCCAGCGCTACCAGCGGCGGGGCGGTGTAGAGCAGGAGCAGCAGCGTCACCACGGCGGCCGCCGCGCCGGGGTGCCCGAACGACGCCCACAGTGACTTCGAGTACCCGTCGCGCAGTTGCGGCCAGTCGTCGTACATCCGGCAGGTGGCCAGCCGGGAGCCGTCGGCCAGGGCGATCCGCCTGCCGGCCCGCTTGACGGCCCGGGCCAGCTCGACGTCCTCCAGGATCTTGTCGGCGACGGCGGCGTGCCCGCCGGCGGCGGTGTAGCCGGCCCGGTCCACCACCAGGAACTGCCCGCCCGCCGCGGCCAGCGACGGCCGCCGTGAGCGCTCCATCGCCCGCAGCGGCAGGAAGGTCAGCCACAACCACTGCAACAGCGGCTGCACGAGCCGGTCGGCAGCCGTCGCCACCACGATCCGGGGGTACGGCGACAGCAGCGTCGCGCGGGCGGCGCGCAGCTCGGTGACGGCGGCGGCCACGGCGTGCGGGGCGAGCACCACGTCGGCGTCGACGAAGACCAGCGCGGTGGCCGCCGGGTCGGCCCGGGTGGCCAACTGCCAGCAGGCGTGCGGCTTGCCCAGCCAACCCGACGGCGGGGCGACCCCGCTGAGCACTGTGACCCGCGGGTCGTCGCCGACTACCGCGCGGACCACCTCGGCGGTGCCGTCGGTGGACCCGTCGTCGAGGACCACGATGCGCAGCGCCGGCACACCACGCTGGGCGAGTAGGGCGCGGAGACAGGGCGTGACCCGGGCGGCCTCGTCGCGCAGCGGCAGCAGGACGGCCACCGGCTCGTCGACGTCGTCGGGTCGGTCGGTGGGGCGGCGCAGCCATCCGGCGGCGTTGACCCAGGTGTGCCCGGTCAGCGCGGCGACGGCGAGCAGCAGGGCGGCCAGGACGATCATCGGGTCGCGTCGACGCCGGTGCGGTGCGGTTGGTTGTCGTTCCGGCGCGCGTGGTGGGGCCGGCGGGCGCGCAGCAGGGTCACCGTCAACGGCACGGCGGTGACCGCCATGCCGGCCGCGCCCCAGAGCGCCGACGCGGGCAGGTCCAGGAAGACCGCGTGGGCCAGGATGCTGGAGAAGTACGTCCACAGGTACAGCGCGACCATCGGGTGGTCCCGCCGATCGGTGTGCTCGGCGGCCGGCCCGGCCAGCGGGCGCAGCGCGCTCATCAGCAGCACCGCGAAGAGCAGCCAGCCCAGGTAGTTGCTGACCGGGATGCCGGCCAGGCCGGGCAGCGCCGGGCTGGCGTCCCGCCAGATCCAGTAGCCTTCGGCGACCATCTGCGGATCGAGGAAGAGATCCCAGGCGGCCAGCCCCACCGCGGCCAGCGCGATCCTGCCCACCCACCGGCCGGCCGTCGTACCGCTGCCGCCGGCCGTCGTGCCGTGGCTGGTCGGTGTGCCGCTGCCGCCGGCCGTCGTGCCGGCGCTGGTCGGTGTGCCGCTGCCGCCGGTCAGGCGGACCGCGGCCAGCCACGCCGGCCAGGCCATCCAGGTCCAGGCCAGCGGGATGATCAACGGGACCCCGGCCAGCTTGGGCCCCAGCTCACCGGAGTAGTCGTAGCTGCCGAACGGCACACCGGTGGCCACCCCGATCGCCTCGATCGCGAAACCGCCGCCGGTGGCCACCGCGACAAGCGCCGCCGCGACCCGGGGGCCGCGACTGAGCAGCGCGTGCCCGACCGAGAGCAGCCAGCCGAGCACGACGGTGGCCACGGTCAGCCCGGCCCGGGTGGCGCCGGTGGTCAGCGGATAGCAGATCTGGGCGAGCACCAGGACGGCGAGCAGCGTCCAGGAGATCCGCCGGGTCATGACGCGGACGGCTCAAGCGGCAGATCTCGACCGAGTACGCCGAAGGGCCGTTCGTCACCGGGGAAGTGGAAGTCGCGCAGCACGTCGACGAAGCCGAACCGTCGGTACAGCCGCCAGGCCCGCGAGGTCTGCTCCTCGGCCTCCGGGGTGGACAGCAGCGTGGTGTCGCCCTCGGCCATCGTGAGCAGCGCCCGCAACTGCCCGGCGCCCAGCCCGTGCCCCTGCGCCGGCGGGCGGACGTGCAGCTCGACCACCTCGAAGCAGTGGGTGAGCCAGCGCTTGCGGGTCGGGCCGTCCAACGCCCGGTGCACCTGGTCGTGCCACCACTGGCCCGGACCGCCCAGATAGCCGTACCCGAAGCCGGCGAGGTGACCCTCGCTGGTCAGGCTGGCCACGGCCCGGAACCCGGGCCGGCGGACGTGGGTGGCGATGTAGCCGCGCCGGGCCTCCAGCAGGTCGGTGCGGTATCCCATCGCCTCGCCGTAGACGGCCACCACGTCGTCCAGCCGCCGGACGAGATCGTCCGGCGTCCAGCGCACCAACCTCATGCCCGTCCACCCTTCACTGTCGCCTGGTCGTCGTCGACGACCCACCCGAGGACCGTCCGGTCGCCGACCACGTCGCGTACCTCGAACCGGGCGAACAGCTCCTCGGCGTACCAGCCCGCGGTGGGGGTTCGCATGATCGCCGCCCGATGCTCCGGGTGACGGTACGCGAACGCCACCAGGTCCGTCGGGTCACGCCACACGCTCACCGTGCCCTGCCAACCCAGCGGGGCCTCACCGACGCCGAACCGGGCCAGCAACCCGGGCGCGTCGCGCAGGGCGGCGGCCACCGGCGGGATCGCCCGCCAGAAGGTGGCCGCCCGGCGGGCCCGCAACCGGGCCCGGGTCAGCGCCAGCACCGGGCCGGTGACCCGGCCGCCCGGCGGCTCGCCGAACGGTTGCTGGCCGGACCACTCGCCCCGGCTGCTCAGCGGGCGCAGGTCGACCCGGGCCTGGGCGTGGGCGATCCGCGCCCAGGCGCGTCCGACCGGCGAGTCGTCGAAGCCGGCCGCCGCGGCGGGGGAGTCCCAGACGGTGAGCGCCGCCCACCGGGTCAGGTCGGCGTCGCCCGGCCCGAAGCCGGTGCCGGTCCCCGTGCCCAGCAGTTTGCCGAACCGGACGCCCGGCAGGGCCCGCAGCCGACGCGGGTCCACCGCCATCCGGGTCAGCGCCCGGGGCAACGCGCCGCGGGGAGTCCGCCACACGTGCAGGGTGACCAGCTCCGGTACGGCGCTGCTGTGCCGGCCGGTTCGCTCGCTCCGCTCGCTCACGCCACCTCGGCCGGGGTGCCGGCGGTGACGCGCAGCAGCTCGGCGTGGGTGGTCGGGAAGACCGCCTGCGGTACGCCGCCCGCGGCCCAGACCTGCGGGTACGCCGCCAGCGCGGTGTCCACCAGGGTGCGCAGCGGCTGCGGGTGCCCGAGCGGGGCGACTCCGCCGATCGGCTGCCCGGTGTGCTCGCGGACGAACTCCGGGGTGGCCCGGCGCAGCCGGGTGACTCCGATGGACGCGGCCAGGCCGGCGGTGTCGACCCGGTGCGCGCCGGAGGTGAGCACGAGCAGCGGCGCGTCGTCCGCGTCGAAGATCAGCGAGTTGGCGATCTGGCCGACCTCGACGCCGAGCGCCTCGGCGGCGGCTGCGGCGGTGTGCACCGCGTCGGGCAGCAGGCGGACCGTGCTGGGCTGGCCGGCGCCGTCGCGCGCACCGGCGTCGTCGAGTGCGTCCTGCACCGCCCGTACGTTCGGGTGTGGCTGCATGGGGACATTCTTCCCGGTCCGCCGGTGCCGGCTCACGCCGGTACGCATCGACGGCGAGCCCTGGCGCGTCACACGTTGCATTTTCGTCGGAGGGGAGGTGTACTGTCAGGAGCAGTTAGAACGAGTGTTCGATTTCCTCGAACGCCCGTTCCAACCAGCCGGAGCGCGGTGTTTCGCGGCGCCAGCTCCGGGCGGTGTGGCTTCGCGGGCCGCACCTGGGTTTCCGGGCAGTCGCGAGCCCGGTCCCATCAGGCAGGAGCGTCGCTCGCCGCCCACGACCCCCGGGCGGCGGGCGACGAACCCGCCGGTACGCCGGCCGGGTGTGGTGTGGGGAAGCATCCACACCCGGCCGGCCACACCCGGTGCGTCTTCCTCCGCACCACCCGACCTCGGCGTCTCGTCGGCGGCACCACCGCCCCGGCCGACGCCCCGGCCACGTGGAGGAGACAGTCCATGCCGACCAACCCGGCTCAGGCACCGACGGTGCCGGCGCACGTGCTGCCGCACCGCACCCCTGCCCAGCTCCTCACCCTGGCCCGCCGTGGGCTGGTCGAGGCCGGCCAGACCCGACCCGACGGCCTGCGCTACGCGGCCGCCCACCTGGCGGCGCTGCGCGCGGCGGCTGCCCTGCTCGCCGCCCGGGCCCGGCCCGCCCCGAGCCGGCGTAACCGGATCACCAGCGTCTGGGTCCTGCTCTGCGCCGTCGCCCCCGAGCTCGACGAGTGGTCCCGGTTCTTCGCCGCCGGGGCCAGCAAGCGAGCCGCCGCCGAAGCCGGCATCCCCCGGGTGGTCAGCGCCCGGGAGGCCGACGATCTGCTCCGCGCCGCCGAACAGTTCGTCACGGTGGTGGAGACCGCGCTCGGCGTGGCGCACCAACCGGCCCTGGACGGCCTCGCCGCGTGAGCCCGCCGTGACGCCGACCGCCTGGAAGGGAAGCCGGGCGGCCGGCGTCACGGTGCGTCGGTCCTGATCTGTTTCACAGCAATGACGGGGGGTTGGTCCCATGGCGGGCCGCATGGTGGTCGGTTCCGCCGCACTGGCCGATCTGGTACGCCCGGCGAGCGCACCCGATCCGGTCGGCGGCCAGCGGGTGCTACCGGTGACGCCCGAGCTGACCGGTCTGTTGCCCAACCGGGGCCTGCGTCGCGGCAGCACGATCGCGGTCGCCGCCGGTCAACCCCGACGCAGTGGCGGCACCTCGCTGGTGCTGGCCCTGCTGGCCGAGGCGTCCCGGGCCGGTTCGTGGTGTGCCGTGGTCGGAGTGCCGACGTTCGGCGCGGGTGCGGCAGCCGAGCTGGGCATCGCCCTGGACCGGCTGGCCCTGGTGCCGAATCCCGGCCCCGAGTGGGCCACCGTGGTCGCCGCGCTGATCGACGGGGTGGACGTCGTGGTCACCGCGGTGCCCGCCGCGGTCTCCGCCTCGGTCGCCACCCGGCTGGCCGCGCGGGCCCGGCAGCGCGGCAGCGTGCTCGTTCCGTACGGCCGGTGGGACGGCGCGGACGTGACGTTGCAGGTGGTTCGTGGCGTCTGGGAGGGGCTCGGCCAGGGCCGGGGGCGGCTGCGTCGCCGGGAGGTCACCGTCTCGGCGCGCGGGCGGGGAGCAGCCGCCCGCCCCAAGGAGATCAAGGTCTGGCTCCCCGGCGCCGAGCTCACCCGGGTCATTCCCCGGGCGGCGCGGTCGACCGTGGGCCGTCCGTCCGTGCCGCTCGCCCTGGTCGGGTCGGGGTGACCGACTCTCCGATCCGGACCCTGCTGCTCTGGTGCCCGGACTGGCCGGTGCTCGCCGCCGAGATCGTCGACGGCGTGCCGGCCACCGGTCCGGTCGCCGTGCTGCACGCCAACCGGGTGGTCGCCTGCTCCGAGCGGGCCCGCGCCGAGGGCGTACGTCGAGGGCTGCGCAAGCGGGAGGCGCAGGGCCGTTGCCCGCAGCTCACCGTCGTGGAGTACGACCCCGGCCGGGACGCCCGGGCGTTCGAGCCGGTGGTCGCCGCGCTTGAGGAACTTGTCGCCGGCGTCGAGGTTGTCCGTCCGGGCGCCTGTGCGGTTGCCGCCCGGGGTCCGAGTCGCTACCTCGGTGGCGAGGAGGCGGCCGCCGAGCGGCTCATCGAGCACGTCGCCCAGTCCTGCCTGGTGGAGAGCCAGGTGGGCATCGCCGACGGGGTGTTCGCCGCGGGGTTGGCCGCCCGCGCCGGCCGGGTGGTGGAGCCGGGTGGAACACAGGCGTTCCTGGCCGGGATGCCGGTCGAGGCGCTCGGCCGGTCCGCGCTGGCCGATCTGCTGCGCCGGCTGGGGGTGCGGACCCTCGGCGACTTCGCCGCGCTACCGGCCGGCGACGTGCTGGCCCGGTTCGGGTTCGACGGCGCGCTGGCCCACCGGCTGGCCGCCGGCCGGGACCACCGCCCGCTCGCCGTCCGGCAGCCGCCGGCCGACCTGACGGTGACCTCCACGTACGACGAGCCGATCGACCGGGTCGACGCGGCGGCGTTCGCCGGCCGCGCGCTGGCCGAGCAGTTGCACGACCGGCTCGCCGGGTACGGGCTGGCCTGCACCCGGCTCGGCATCGAGGCGGTCACCGAGCACGGGCAGGAGCTGCACCGGGTGTGGCGGCACGACGGTCTGCTCACCGCCGCCGCCATCGCCGACCGGGTGCGCTGGCAGCTCGACGGCTGGCTCTCCGGCAGCAACGGCCGCGCCGGTGCCCGACCGGCCCGGCCGACGGCCGGCATCATCCGGCTGCGGCTGATCCCGGACGGGGTGCTCGCCCAGGCCGGCCTGCAGACCGGCCTCTGGGGGGAGACGGGCGAGGAGCGGGAACGGGCGCACCGGGCATTGAGTCGGGTGCAGGGCATCCTCGGCCCGGAAGCGGTGGTCACGGCGGTGCTCGGCGGTGGGCGTTCCCCGGCCGACCAGGTGCGCCTGGTGCCGTGGGGCGACGAGCGGCTCCCCGTTCGGCCCGGCCCGCCGGCCGTTGCCGGCACCGACCCGGCCACCGGCGGTGACCGGGCTGGCGGTGCCGGTCGGCCCGCTGACCGCGGTGGGGGAGTTCCGCCGTGGCCGGGCCGGTTGCCGCCGCCCGCGCCCGCGGTGGTGCTGCCCAGCCCGCTCGCCGCGACCGTGCACGACGCCGCCGGCGAGCCGGTGGTGATCAGCGCGCGGTTGGCGGTGAGCGCTGTTCCCGCCCGCCTGGTGGTCGGCACCGGCCGGCCGGCGGAGATCGTGGGCTGGGCCGGGCCGTGGCCGGTGGACGAGCGCTGGTGGGCGCCGGCCGAGGCCCGCCGCCGGGCCCGGTTCCAGGTCAGCCTCGCCGACGGCACCGCTCTGCTGCTCGCCGTGGAGTCCGGGCAGTGGCTGGTGGAGGCGATCTATGACTGAGCCAGGTCGGTCCATGATCGGCGGTGGCCGGTTCGGCGGTGGCCGGTTCGGCGGTGGCCGGTTCGGCGGTGGTTGGGGAGCGGATGTCCCGATGAGCGATATGACTGGGAGTCATATTTATGACTGTGAGTCATACCGCTCACCGCGCCCTTCGCCGCCGGCGGGGTCGCGTGCTGCCCGGTGGCTGGTCGGTCGTGCCATCGCCGCCAGGCCGGCCCGAGTGGCCCGAGTGGCCGGAGTGGCCGGAGTGGCCGGAGTGGCCGGATGAGCTTCCACAACCCGAAGATGCCCTGGTCGGAGCTGGAGCGGGTGCTCTCCGGCCGGGCCGGCGGCACCCGGGCAGGTGGCGACCGGGGAAGCAGGGGCGAGCGGCACCTGCACGTGGTGGATCCGCTCGCCGTGGACGCCGACGGTGGGGACTCTCCGGCCTGGAGTCGTCGGCGCGAGCAGTACCAGCCGCCGGAGCTGACCCGCCCCGACGGCGTGGTGCCCTACGCGGAGCTGCACGCGCACACCAACTTCAGCTTCCTCGACGGCGCCAGTCACCCGGAGGAACTGGCCGAGGAGGCGGCCCGGTTGGGGCTCACCGCGCTCGCCGTCACCGACCACGACGGCTTCTACGGGGTGGTCCGCTTCGCCGAGGCGGCTCGTACGCTGGGCCTGCCGACCATCTTCGGCGCGGAGCTGTCCCTCGGGTTGCCCGGCCCGCAGAACGGTGAGCCCGACCCGCACGGCGCGCACCTGCTGGTGCTCGCGCACGGCCACGAGGGGTACGCGCGGCTGGCCACCACCATCGCCCGCGCCCAGCTACGCGGAGGGGAGAAGGGCCGCCCGGTCTACGGGGAGCTGGAGGAGGTCGCCGCCGAGCTGAAGGACCACGTGCTGGTGCTGACCGGCTGCCGCAAGGGGCACGTGCCGGGGGCGCTGCTCACCGAGGGGGTGGACGCGGCGGCCCGCGAGCTGGACCGGCTGACCGCGCTCTTCGGCGCGGAGACGGTGGCGGTGGAGCTGACCGACCACGGGCATCCGATCGACGCCGACCGCAACGACGCGCTCGCCGAGCTGGCCGCCGCGGCCGGGTTGCCGACGGTGGCCAGCAACAACGTGCACTACGCCAGCCCTGGCCGGCGTCGGCTGGCCACCACAGTCGCCGCGGTGCGGGCCCGGCGCAGCCTCGACGAGATCGACGGCTGGCTGCCCGCGGCGGCCACCGCCCACCTGCGCAGTGGCGCGGAGATGGCGGCCCGGTTCGCCGCGTACCCGGGCGCGGTGGCCCGGGCCGCCGAGTTCGGCGCCGAGTTGGCCTTCGACCTGCAACTGGTCGCGCCGCAACTGCCGGCGTACCCGGTGCCGCCGGGGCACACCGAGATGAGCTGGCTGCGCAAGCTGACCGCCGACGGCGCGCACGAGCGCTACGGGCCGCCGCAGGCGCACCCGACGGCGTACGCGCAGCTCGACCACGAGCTGAACATGATCGAGGAGCTGGGCTTCCCCGGCTACTTCCTGGTGGTCTACGACATCGTCAGTTTCTGCCGCGAGCAGGACATCTACTGCCAGGGCCGGGGTTCGGCGGCCAACTCGGCGGTCTGCTACGCGCTGCGCATCACGAACGTGGACGCCGTCCGGCACCGGCTGCTCTTCGAGCGGTTCCTCGCCCCGGAACGGGACGGCCCACCGGACATCGACGTGGACATCGAGTCCGACCGTCGGGAGGAGGTGATCCAGCACGTCTACACCCGCTACGGCCGGGAGCACGCCGCGCAGGTCGCCAACGTCATCTCCTACCGGCCCCGGTCGGCGGTACGGGACGTGGCCAAGGCGTTCGGCTTCTCACCCGGTCAGCAGGACGCCTGGAGCAAGCAGATCGACAGGTGGGGCTCGGTCGCCACTGTCGACGTCGAGGGCATCCCGGAGCAGGTGGTGGAGTACGCGAACGAGCTGCAGACGTTCCCCCGGCACCTGGGCATCCACTCCGGCGGCATGGTGATCTGCGACCGGCCGGTGATCGAGGTCTGCCCGGTGGAGTGGGGGCGGATGCCCGGCCGCAGCGTGCTCCAGTGGGACAAGGACGACTGCGCCGCCGTCGGCCTGGTGAAGTTCGACCTGCTCGGGCTCGGCATGCTCTCCGCGCTGCACTACGGCTACGACATGATCGGTGCGAGCCTCGACCTGGGTGACATGACCCTGGACGACCCGGAGGTCTACGACATGCTCTGCCGGGCCGACTCCGTCGGGGTGTTCCAGGTGGAGAGTCGCGCCCAGATGGCCACCCTGCCCCGGCTCAAGCCCCGCGAGTTCTACGACCTGGTGGTCGAGGTGGCGCTGATCCGACCCGGTCCGATCCAGGGCGGCTCGGTGCACCCGTTCATCCGGCGCAAGAACGGCCAGGAGCCGGTGACCTTCGCCCACCCACTGATGCGCAACGCGCTGGAGAAGACCCTGGGTGTGCCGCTGTTCCAGGAGCAGTTGATGCAGCTCGCCATCGACCTGGCCGGCTTCGACGCGGCCGAGGCCGACCAGTTGCGCCGGGCGATGGGCGCGAAACGGTCGGTCGAGCGGATGACCCGCATCGCCGACCGGCTCTACGTCGGGATGGCCGAGCGGGGCATCACCGGCGAGCTGGCCGACGACGTCTACCGCAAGCTCACCGCGTTCGCCAGCTACGGCTTCCCGGAGAGCCACGCGATGAGCTTCGCCTACCTGGTGTACGCCAGCTCCTGGCTCAAGCGCTACCACCCGGCGCCGTTCCTGGCGGCGCTGCTCAACGCCCAACCGATGGGCTTCTACTCGCCGCAGACCCTTGTCGACGACGCCCGCCGGCACGGGGTGGAGGTCCGCCGCCCGGACATCAACGCCAGCGGGGCTCTGGCGGTGCTGGAGTCCACCCCGGACACCCGGTGGGGCAGCGGGCCGGAGGAGCCGCCGCACGCCTGGGGGCTGGGCGGTCCGGCCGTCCGACTGGGGCTGTCCAGCGTGCGTACCCTCGGCGCCGAGGTGGCCGAGCGGATCGAGGCCGAGCGGACGGCCGGCGGGGCGTACCGCGACATGCCTGATCTGGCCCGGCGGGTCGGTCTCACCGCCGCGCAGTTGGAGGCGCTGGCCACCGCGGACGCCTTCGCCTGTTTCGGGCTGACCCGGCGGGAGGCGCTCTGGGCCGCCGGCGCGGCGGCCCAGGACCGACCGGGCCGGCTGCCCGGCACGGTGACCGGCGCGGCGGCGCCCACGCTGCCCGGCATGGAGGCGGTGGATCGGCTGGTCGCCGACGTGTGGGCCACCGGGCTGTCGCCGGAGAGCCATCCGGCCCGCTTCATCCGGGGTCAGCTCGACGTGCTCGGGGCGGTGCCGATCGCCCGGCTCGGTCGGGTGGAGCCCGGCCAACGGATCCGGGTCGGCGGCATCGTCACCCACCGGCAGCGCCCGGCGACCGCGGGCGGGGTCACCTTCCTCAACCTGGAGGACGAGACCGGGATGCTCAACGTCACCTGCTCGCCGGGGTTGTGGCAGCGCTACCGGCGGGTGGCGCGGACCAGCGCCGCGCTCGTGGTTCGGGGGCGACTGCAGCGGCACGAGGGGGTGACGAACCTGGTCGCCGATCGGCTGGACGCGATCGAGCCGCCGGTCCGTCCCGCCTCCCGTGACTTCCGCTGAGACAGTGATCCACATTACGGTTTTCGACGCCTCCGAGCGGGAGACTCGTGCTGAACGGGCAGAGCGGCCCGTGATCCGTAAGGGGGAATGACAGTGCTGGGGAACCACACGTACGCCGGTGGTGGAATCGCCAACGCCCGACGGACCCGGCTGGGCGCCGGCTGGATGCCGTCACACCTCACCGACCCCCGCGAGTACGAGGTGACGAACGGCCCGGTGGCCAACGAGCGTCGATCCCGGGCCGAGGATGCGGTCGAGGGCGCCGAGTCCTGACCACTAGGCTCGACCGGGTGGAGCAGACCCGAGGCCCGTTCGCCGGGCCGCCGCCGACCCCCCGTACCGCAGTGCTCTGGTCGGTGCTGCGCGCCGAGCTGGACCGGCGCGGCGACGCCGAGCTGACGGTGCTGGACGTGGGCGGCGGCACCGGCGGGTTCGCCGTTCCGCTGGCCCGCGCCGGGCACCGGGTCACAGTCGTCGACGCGAGCCCGGACGCCCTCGCGGCGCTCACCCGGCGGGCCGCCGAGGCCGGGGTCGCCGACCGGATCGTGGCCGTGCAGGGCGACGGCGACGCCCTGGCCGGGCTCGTCGAGCCGGCAGGCGTCGACCTGGTGCTCTGCCACGCCGTCCTGGAGGTCGTCGACGACCCCACGCCTGTGGTCGCCGCGCTGGCCACCGCGCTGCGCCCCGGCGGCGCGGCGAGCGTCCTGGTCGCGGGGCGGGCCGCCGCCGTGCTGGGCCGTGCCATGAACGGTCACCTGGAGGTCGCGGCGGCGCTTGCCGCCGACCCGGCCGGCACCGCCGGGCCGCGCGACACGCTGCGCCGCCGCTACGACGCCCCCGGCGCCGCCGCGCTGCTCACCGCCGCCGGGCTGGAGGTCGAGGAGATCCACGGGGTACGCGTGCTTGCCGACCTGTTGCCTGCCGCGGTCGCCGACGGGCAGTCCGCGTCCCTGGTCGAGCTGGAACTGGCGCTGGCCGCGCAGTCCCCGTACCGGGACCTGGCCGCCCAACTGCACCTGTTCGCCCGCCGGCCGGCATGACCGTCGCGCCGGGTGGTGCGCCGCCACCGCTGGCCGTCCTCGGCCCGGCGGACAGCGGGGACCGGCTCGCCGACGTGCTGCCCAGCGCGCTCGCCGTGCTGGGCGTGCCCGGGTCGACCGACCCGCTCGGGCTCGTGCCCGCCCTGGACGGGGTACGCCGGATCGCCGTGCTGCTTGTCGACGGGCTCGGCTGGTACCAGGTGCCGACCGCCGCGCCGCACGCGCCGACGCTCGCCGGGCTGGCCGCGACCGCGGGTCGGCCGCTGATCGCCGGTTTCCCGTCCACCACCCCGACGAGCCTGGTGACGCTGGGCACCGGTGTCGCGCCCGGCGCGCACGGGGTGCTCGGCTTCACCGTGCGGGTGCCCGGCACCGACCGGGTGCTCACCCACACCGACTGGGCCGCCGACCCGTCGCCGCTGCGCTGGCAGCCGGTGCCCACGCAGCTCCAACGGGCCCGCGCGGCAGGGGTGGCGGTGAGCGTGGTGAGCCGGCCGGAGTTCGGCGGCAGCGGGTTGACAGTGGCCGCCAACCGGGGCGGCGACTTCCGGGGCGCCGCCGGCGTCGACGAGGTGGCCGCCACCATGCTTGCCGCGCTGTCCGCAGGCCCGGGGCCGACCCTGGTCTCCGGCTACCACCCCGATCTGGACCGGCACGGGCACCTCAGCGGAGTCGACTCGGCGCCCTGGCGGGTCGCCGCCACCGAGGTGGACAGCCTTCTCGCCCGCCTTGTCGACGGGCTGCCGCCGGACGCGGCGCTGCTGGTCACCGCCGACCACGGGCAGCTCGACGTGCCCCTGGAGCACCGCTTCGACCTGGACACCGATCCACGGCTGCGCGACGGGGTCCGGGTCGTGGCCGGCGAGGCCCGGGTGCGCTACCTGCACGTCGAGCCGGGCGCTGTCGACGACGTGGTGGCCGTCTGGTCGGGGGTGCTCGGCGACGCGGCCCGGGTGCGGACCCGGGCGGAGACGGTGGCCACCGGCTGGTTCGGGCCGGTGTCCGAGGAGCACCTGGAACGGATCGGCGACGTGGTGGTGACCTGCAACGACACGTACGCCGTCATGGCCAGCCGCACCGAGCGGCCGATGGCGTCGAAGCTGGTGGCGTACCACGGGGCGGACACGGCCGCCGAGCTGACCGTGCCGCTGCTTGTCGTCCGGGGCTGAGCGGCACGCGGTCCGGCCGGTCGGCCGGTGGTGTTGTCGTACCCCCGGGTTAACCTGCCGGGATGGGCCGCAGCCAGTCGTTGCCCCGGGGCGACGATCCGCGCTTCGGGCCGGACGCCGATGATTCCGCAAGCCCGATCCTGCACGTCGACATGGACGCCTTCTTCGCCGCCGTCGAGGTGCGCCGCCGCCCGGAGCTGCGCGGTAAGCCGGTCATCGTGGGGGGCGTGGGGCCGCGCGGCGTGGTGAGCTCGGCCAGCTACGAGGCCCGCCGGTACGGCGTCCGCAGCGCGATGCCGACCAGCCAGGCCCGCGCCCGCTGCCCCCACGCGGTGTACCTGCCTCCGGACTTCACCGCGTACACGCCCGCGTCCCGGGCGGTCATGCAGATCTTCCGGGACGTCACCCCGCTTGTCGAGCCGCTCTCGCTCGACGAGGCGTTCCTCGACGTGACAGGCGCCCGCAGACTGTTCGGCTCCCCGGCGACGATCGCCCGGCTGATCCGGCGTCGGGTCGCCGACGAGCAGGAGCTGACCTGCTCGGTCGGGGTGGCGCCGAGCAAGTTCGTGGCCAAGCTGGGCTCCACCCGGGCGAAACCCGACGGCCTGTTGGTCGTGCCGCCGGGCCAGGTCCTCGACTTCCTGCACCCGCTTCCGGTGGACGCCCTGTGGGGAGTGGGGGAGCGCGCCGCCGAGGCGCTGCGCCGGCTCGGCCTGGCGACCGTCGGCGACCTCGCCGAGGCCCCGGTGGGCATGCTCCGCCGGGCGGTGGGCGCGGCGTCCGCGGCGCACCTGCACGAGCTGGCCTGGGGCCGTGACCCGCGGCGGGTCAGCCCCGAGCAGGTCGACAAGTCGATAGGCGCCGAGGTGACCTTCGACGTCGACGTGGCCGACCCGGCGGAGATCCGCCGCGCCCTGCTCGCGCTCAGCGCGAAGGTGGGCGTCCGGCTGCGGGGCTCCGGCCAGGTCGGGCGCACTGTCACCCTCAAGGTGCGGCTTGCCGACTTCCGCACCGTCAACCGCTCCCGCACCCTCGGCGTGCCCACCGACACGGCCCGCGAGATGTTCGACACGGTCTGGGCGCTCTACACCGCGCTGGACCCGGGCGAGCGGATCCGACTCGTCGGTGTCCGGGTGGAGGGGCTCGCCCCGGCACAGGGCGCACCCCGACAGCTCACCCTCGGCGCGCCCGAGCGCGGCTGGCGGGAGGCGGAAGCTGCCGCGGACGCCGCCGCTGCCCGATTCGGGCGGTCCGTCATAGGTCCGGCCAGTCTGATGGGCGACCGTGACGCCCATCGAAAGGAAAATCCACCCCACCCGTAGGTCGTCCCGCTTTCCGACGCGCGACCCCCCTCGTAGACTTGCGGGTAAGCAGCCGGTTGGCTGCCACGGTCTGTCGGCCCGAGTGGGCCCGACCAACGTGACCGGGGAGGAGTGCCGTGCCGCTCTCGGAGCACGAGCAGCGGCTGTTCGAGCAGATCGAGCGGTCGCTTGCCGAGGACCCCAAATTCGCCTCGGCCGTGCGCGCCAGCGATCCGCGCTTCCACGCGCGGCGTCGCCTGCTCGTCGCTGCCGGCGTGATCATCGCTGGCTTGGCTCTACTGGTCTATGGCGCGGTGATCAAGACTCCACCGCTGGCGGTGGCGGGCTTCGTCGTCATGCTGGCGTCGGCCGCGTTCGCGGTGCAGTCGCACCGACGGGCGCAGTCACCCGACCTGCACGTGGTGGGTGGCACGACGAGTCGTCGCCGTCCCCGCGGCGGTCGGTCCGGTCGCCGCCGGTCGATCCTGGACCGGATGGAAGACAGGTGGCGGCAGCGCCCGGAGGGGCACCGCTGAGCCCGTCCCGCCGCTGAGGCGGGCCGTACACCGCGACGAGCGGGTCGCCGGGAACCTCCCGGCGACCACTCTCGTATCCGCGCGCCCGCCATCCTCAGCGCGGGCCGTTCCCGCTTCGCGAGGGAGCCCTGCCCGCTTCGCGCGGCCTGGCTGCTCCGCGCCTCCTCGTGCTTCCCTCCGGCCGGTCAACCCCGCTCCCGGCGACGGGCAGCGCGATGATCCGCTCCGGTGCGCCGATCTGGGGCCGATGTTCGGATCCGCCGACATCGCCGATCTGGAGTCGAGCAGAGCGTTCGGGGCGACGGCCGGTGACCGTCGCCCCGAGACCGACAAGCGTCGGTCAGCGGGCCGCCCGGTCGGCAAGCATCCGCCGCGGGTTCCAGCGCAGCAGCCGGTAGCGGATCCGTCCGGTAAGCGCCACCAGGCGGCCGGAGGCGTCCGCCAGGGCGATCCGCCAGCGCAGCAGCACCGACGGCGGCAGCACGGCGGCGACCAGTCGGGTCCATCGATCCGCCCGGGTGGCGAGCGCGCCGCGGATCGCGCGTAGCGCCGGCGGCAGCGGTTCGCCGGTCAGTGGGTCCCGCGCGTACCGGGCCCGCTCCTCCGCCCGGCCGAGCAGCCGCGCCGCGCCGACCGCCGCACTGTCGTCGGCGAGGACATCGCGGACCAGCCGGTCCGCGGTCGCCCGGGGCGTCTCGGTCTGGTCCACCCGGACCTTGAAGTCGACCATCGTGTCCAGCAGCTCCGCCCAGGCGGCGTGCGCGTCCGCGCGAGCGCGACCGGCGTCCACCTCGACCACCATCGCGCGCCCGCCGTCGTCCGACCGGGCGTCGTCGGGGATGGCGGCGGCCACCGTGGCGTCCGCGCGGCCGGCCCGCCGCCGGCGCAGCGCCAGTCGACGTAGCGCCGGCACCGCCAGCAGCGCCAACAGGGCCAGTACGCCCGCCGTCCACCATGGCCACACCGGGGCCTGCTCGGTAGGCGTCTCGCCCCCCAGGGAGAGCCCGGTGTCGGTGTCCCGGTCGGCGTTGTCCGGACCGGCCGGCCCCGCCGACGAGTCCGGGCCCGTCGGGCTGTCCGTGGCGCCCGACTCCGGGGTGGACGGCTCGGGCGCGTCAGTGTCCGGAGCCCAGGCCGAGCGGGTGGAGCCGGGCACGCCGTACGCCGGGGTGGCGTCGAACGGCACCCAGCCGATCCCGTCGAAGAAGACCTCGGTCCAGGCGTGCAGGTTGAGGTTGGTGAGCGTGTACGTGTCGCCGTCGCGCTTGCTGCCGTTGGTGAACCCGAACGCGACCCGGGCCGGGATGCCTGCCGAACGAACCAGCCACGCCATGGCGGCGGCGTACTGCTGGCAGTAGCCGACCTTGTTGGTGAGGAAGTTGACGATGTCCTGGCCGCTGCTGCCGCTCGCGGTGCTGAGCCGGTAGCTGAACCCGTTGTCCGCCGAGAAGTGCTGGTAGATCGCGAGCACGCGGTCGTAGTCGGTGCGCTTGCCCTGGGTCAACCCCTTGACCAGTTCCTCCACCTCGGGCACCGGCCCGGGGGTGGCGGTGAGCTGGCGGCGGAGCGGGTGGTCGGCGGGCAGCGGCCGAGCGGCCCGCAGCGCCGCCGGCGTGTACGTCGAGCGAACGTAGTCGAAGGCGTACTTGCGGCCCCGGGAGTTCTCCCGGTTGGAGAAGACGACCTGCTGGCTGGGGTCGTACAGCCAGTTGCTGTTGAGGTCCTCGGTGTGCACCGGCTCGGCGTACACGGGCATGAGGGACATGTTGAGGCTCTTGGTGACCTCGACTGTCGCCCGGTAGCGGACCTGCTGCACCCCTTGGCCGCCCCGCTCGGTCGGGTCCGGCAGATCCCGGTTGGCCGGTCGGCCACTCGGGCTGCGGGCCTGGAAACCACTCGGGCGCAGCTCGTCGGCCACCGCGTAGCGCAGGTAGAACGGGTTCGGCTCGGACGTGGTCACCTTGACCAGGTCGGCCACCTCGGACTGGTTGAGCTGACCGGCGAGCGACGCGAACAGGTCGATCCGGCCGGACGAGCCGCCCGCGCCCCGACCGGTGCCGCTGCCGTTGCCCGTGCCGCCGGAGAGCGTGTCGAGCAGCCCACCGGTCATGCCCGGCACCGCCAGCGGCAGCGCCACGGCCACCACCACGCCGACCACGGCGAGCCGACGGCCGGCCGAGGCCAGCGGCGACGCCTCCCACACGTCGACGTCACGGCCGTCGCCGGTGAACCGCCTGCCGAACCGACGGACCCGGTCGACGTTGTCGGTGACCAGCAGCCACAGGAAACCGGCCGCGCCCACCACGAACGGCACCGGGGGAACGCTGTCCACGTAGACGGCGACCGGCACCGAGTAGATCGCGAGCATCGGCAGCCCGGCCAGCGCGGGCCGGCGCAGCCCCACCGCCAGCACGTCGACGAGCACGGCCACCCCGCCGACGCCGAGCGCGGTGATGAACAGCAGCGGGTCCGTGTCCGGAACCTCGACGCCGTACGAGCGCATGTCCTGCGCCGAGCCGGTGAACAGGTCGGCGAAGTGCCCGATAGTGGCAGGCGTGGGCAGGAACGTCAGCAGCTCGCTGCCGCTGGGGAACAGCCACGTCAGCGCGAGCAACAGGGCGGCCAGCATGCCGAGCACCTGGCCCCAGAGCGGTGCGCGCACCAGCCGCGTCAGCGCGGCGACCCCGGCCACCACGGCCACCGCTATCGCGCACTGGATCAGCCACGTCCAGGTCTGGAAGATGGCCGACAGCGGCGCGGCGGCGAGCAGTGTCGCGGCGGCGGCCACCGCGCCGGTGTTCCGGCTGGCGATCATGAGGGGAACCTTCCGTTCATCGCACGCCGCCGGCCACCGTCTCGGCCAGCGCGGCGCGCAGGGCGAAGCCCTGGGATCCTCGGCCGGCCTGCGGCCACAGCGCGGGCAGCCGGCTGCCGTGGTCGACGCCGACCACCCGCCAGCCGTTGCGCACCATGGCGAGCACCGCCGCGCCGTGCGCGTGCTCCGCCTCGGCGCGGGCCTTCTCCGGGAGGCTCAGCCAGGTGGAGCTGTCCAACAGGAAACCGACGCACGTCGCGCCGTTGCCCCGCAGCCCGGCCAGCAACTCGGCCTCGGCGACGCTCACCGCGCCGAACAGCCCGATGATCAGACCACCGTCGGCGCGCTGCCGCACCCGCTGCACCAGCTCGGCCACGTCGGCCCGCTGGTCCAGACGCACCTCGGCCAGGTGGTCGAGCAGCACACCGTCGCCGCCGCCCTCCGAGGCGTCCACGTCGGCCCCCGAACCGGTGACCAGGCGGAGCTTGTAGCCGGCCTGCCGCAGGTGCACGGCGATGCTGGCGGCGGCGGAGACCGCCCACTCGAAACTCGCCGTCGGGCCGTCGCCCCGGTGGCCGTACGCGCGGGTGTCCAGGACGACAGTGGCCCGACTCTCCCAGGGCTGCTCCTCCCGGCGCACCATCAGCTCGCCGGTGCGTGCCGTGGACTTCCAGTGCACCCGGCGCAGGTCGTCGCCGCGGCGATACTCCCGCGTCGCCGCGTCGTCCTCGCCGTGCACCGCCACCGACCGCGCCCGGCTGTCGCCGCTGCCCGCGTACTCCCCGGGGAGGCGGACCGACGGCAGCGGGGTGACCTGCGGGATGACCGTCAGGTGGTCGGTGCTGGGAAACGCCCGGGTGAGCTCGCAGAGACCGAACGGGTCGGTCATCCGGACGACCAGCGGGCCCACGTCGTAGCGGCCCCGCACGTCGGCGCGGACCGTGTACGCCACGGAGCTTGCCTGGTGCGCGCCGAGCCGCTCCAGCACGACCCGTGGCCGGCTGCCCAGCGCGTAGGGAAGCCGGTCCTCCAGGAGCAGGGTGCCGGTGGGCAGCCGGGAGAGGTTCTGCAGGCGCAGCACCACCCGGGAGTTGGCCCCGACCGAGACCCGGTGCGGGTCCAGCGACCGGTTGCAGGCCAGCTTGTAACGGCTGCGACCCACGTAGGCGGCCGCCAGCAGCGGCAGGACGGCCAGCAGCACGGCCACCCGGAGCAGGTCCTTCTCGCCCAGGATGACTGCCGAGATCGCCGCCGCGATCGCGGCGGCGAGGAACGAGCGCCCGCGGGTGGTCAGCCCGCGCAGCCCGGCACGCACGTCACGGCCTCCGCGGCTCGTAGGGCGCGCGACCGTTGCCGGTGGCGGGCCGGGTGTCGTAGGGGTTGCGTTGCCTGTCGTGCGGCAACGGCAGTCGGTGCACCAGCTCGGAGACGATCGCGTCGGTGGTGCGTCGGGCGAGCTGCGCGTCGGCCGTCGGGATGATCCGGTGGGCGAGCACCGGCACCGCCAGGGCCTGCAGGTCGTCGGGGAGGACGTAGTCGCGGCCCTCCAGCGCGGCGACCGCACGGGCCGTGCGCAGCAGTTGCAGGGTCGCCCGTGGGGACGCGCCCAACCGCAGGTCGGGGGCCTCGCGAGTGGCGGTGACCAGGTCGATGGCGTACTGCTTGACGGCGTCCGCGACGTGCACCTGCCGGACGGTGGCGATGAGCTGCCGGACGATGTTCGCGTCGGAGACCGCGCGCAGCTCGTTCAGCGGGTCGGTGCCGCCGTGCCCGTCGAGCATGGCCAGCTCGGCGTTGGAGTCCGGGTAACCCATCGCGATGCGGGCGGTGAACCGGTCGCGCTGCGCCTCGGGCAGCGGGTACGTCCCCTCCATCTCGATCGGGTTCTGGGTGGCGATGACCATGAACGGGGTCTGCAGCTGGTAGGTCACGCCGTCGACGGTGACCTGCCGTTCCTCCATGCACTCGAGCAACGCCGACTGGGTCTTCGGCGAGGCCCGGTTGATCTCGTCGCCGACGACCAGGTTGGCGAAGACCGCCCCTGGACGGAACTCGAAGTCGTGCGTCTCCTGGTTGTAGACGCTGACGCCTGTGACATCGCTGGGCAGCAGGTCGGGGGTGAACTGGATCCGGCGCACCGTGCAGTCGATGGACCGCGCGAGGGCCTTGGCCAGCTTGGTCTTGCCGACGCCGGGAACGTCTTCGATGAGGAGGTGACCCTCGGCGAGCAGGACGGCCAGGGCCAGCCGCACGGTGGCGGTCTTACCCTCGATGACCTGCTCGATGTTGGCCACGATGGCCTCGCTGGCGGCGCGGAACTCGTCGTGCGGCAACAGGCCGCCCACCTCGTCCCAGGTCTGTTGTGTCACGGGCCTCCTCCTCGTCGCCATGACGGCAGCTCTGTAGAGAGCACCTGGACCCGCCGTTGGGTTCGCGACGTCGAGCCTCGTTTGCCGCAGGATTCTCACTGGCCTCTCAGGCTAACCATGTTTGTCGTTATCGCCGACCCCCGCAGGTAGTCCGCCGCTTACGGACGGATATTCGCCGAGTTGGGGGATCGACCCACCGTCACCCCACGCCCCCGACGACCCGCACGGCAACGCGGTACACTGCCGGACATGGCCGGAGTCTTCCTGCTTCTTACCGGGCCGTGCTGATGCGCTGAACGCGCGACAGCACGGCGGCCCCTCCTGCGCGAGGGGCTTTTTTGTGCCCGCCGCCGGTCCGGCCCGGCGGTGCCGAGACGAAGCGAAGCGAAGCGAGGAGAGACGATGAGTGAGGCAGCCGCACCGGCGGGCGACATCCCCCCGTTCCGGTACACCGCGGCCCTGGCCGACGAGATCGAGACCCGTTGGCAGGACACCTGGGCGCGCGAGGGCACCTTCCACGCACCGAACCCGACCGGGCCGCTGGCCGACCCGGGCCACCCCCGGGCGGGGGCGGAGAAGCTGTACGTGCTGGACATGTTCCCGTACCCGTCCGGCGCCGGCCTGCACGTCGGTCACCCGCTGGGCTACATCGGCACCGACTGCTTCGCCCGCTACCAGCGGATGGCCGGGCGCAACGTGCTGCACGCGATGGGGTTCGACGCGTTCGGTCTGCCCGCCGAGCAGTACGCCGTGCAGACCGGAACCCACCCCCGTACCACCACCGTGGCCAACATCGAGCGGTACAAGACCCAGCTGCGCCGGCTGGGGCTGGCGCACGACGAGCGCCGCTCGGTGGCCACCATCGACACCGACTTCTACCGCTGGACGCAGTGGATCTTCCTGCAGATCTTCAACTCCTGGTACGACCGCGACGCCGGCAGGGCCCGGCCGATCGCCGAGCTGATCGCCGAGTTCGAGGGCGGTAACAGGTCCACCCCGGACGGCCGGCCCTGGGCCGAGCTGAGCGTCGCCGAGCGCCGCGGAGTCGTCGACGACCACCGGCTGGCGTACGTCTCGCAGGCCCCGGTCAACTGGTGCCCGGGGCTGGGCACCGTGCTGGCCAACGAGGAGGTCACCGCCGACGGCCGCTCCGACCGGGGCAACTTCCCGGTCTTCAAGCGCAACCTGAAGCAGTGGAAGATGCGGATCACCGCCTACGGTGACCGGCTGCTGGACGACCTGGACGCGCTGGACTGGCCCGAGCCGATCAAGCACATGCAGCGCAACTGGATCGGTCGCTCGCAGGGCGCGCACATCGACTTCCCGACCGAGCGGGAGCCGATCCGGGTGTTCACGACCCGCCCGGACACCATCTTCGGGGCCACCTACATGGTGCTGGCGCCCGAGCACGAGCTGGTCGACGCGCTGGTGCCGGCAGCCTGGCCGGAGAGCACGCGGGACGCCTGGACCGGGGGACAGGCCAGCCCCCGGGCGGCCGTCGAGGCGTACCGCAAGGCCGCCGCCGCCAAGACCGACGTCGAGCGGCAGTCCGACAGCAAGGAGAAGACAGGCGTCTTCATCGGGGCGTACGCCACCAACCCGGTCACCGGCGGGCAGATCCCGATCTTCATCGCGGACTACGTGCTGGCCGGCTACGGCACCGGCGCGATCATGGCGGTGCCGGCGCAGGACGAGCGGGACTGGGCGTTCGCCGAGGTCTTCGAGCTGCCGATCGTGCGTACCGTGCAGCCGGCGGAGGGCTTCGACGGCAAGGCGTACACCGGGGACGGCCCGGCGATCAACAGCGCCGCGCCCGAGCGCGGCCTGGACCTGGACGGGCTGGGGGTCGCCGACGCCAAGGCGGCGATCATCGCCTGGCTGGAGGCGAACGGGCACGGCACCGGCGCGGTGACCTACCGGCTGCGCGACTGGCTGTTCTCCCGGCAGCGCTACTGGGGTGAGCCGTTCCCGATCGTCTACGACGAGACAGGCGCGGCCATCGCCCTGCCGGAGGAGATGCTGCCCGTCGAGCTGCCCGAGGTGGACGACTTCTCCCCGAAGACGTTCGACCCGAACGACGCGGGCTCCAACCCGGAGACCCCGCTGTCGCGCCGCCGCGACTGGGTCGAGGTCGAGCTGGACCTGGGTGACGGGCCGAAGCGCTACACCCGCGAGACGAACGTGATGCCGCAGTGGGCCGGCTCCTGCTGGTACGAGCTGCGCTACCTGGACCCGACAAACAGCGAGCGGTTCGTCGACGCCGAGAACGAGCGGTACTGGATGGGTCCGCGCGGCGAGGGCGACTGCGGGGGCACCGACCTGTACGTCGGCGGCGCCGAGCACGCCGTGCTGCACCTGCTGTACGCGCGGTTCTGGCACAAGGTGCTGTTCGACCTGGGGCACGTCTCGTCGTTCGAGCCGTTCCGCAAGCTGTTCAACCAGGGCATGATCCAGGCGTACGCGTACACCGACTCGCGCGGCAGCTACGTGCAGGCCGAGGAGGTCGTCGAGCGCGACGGCGCGTACTACCTGGGTGACCTGACGGTCAACCGCGAGTACGGCAAGATGGGCAAGTCCCTGAAGAACGTGGTGACCCCCGACGACATAAGTGCCGCGTACGGCGCCGACACCTTCCGGGTGTACGAGATGTCGATGGGCCCGCTGGAGGTGTCCCGCCCCTGGGAGACCCGGGCGGTGGTCGGGTCGTACCGCTTCCTGCAGCGGGTCTGGCGGGCGATCGTCGACGAGCAGACAGGCGCGCTGCGGGTCACCGAGGATCCGGCCGACGAGGCGACCCGCCGGCTGCTGCACAAGGTGATCGACGGGGTCCGTGGCGACATGGACGGCATCCGGTTCAACACCGCGATCGCCAAGCTGATCCAGCTGACCAACGGGCTGACCGGCCTGTCGGCCACGCCCCGCGAGGTGGCCGAACCGCTGGTGCTGATGGTGGCGCCGTTCGCCCCGCACGTGGCCGAGGAGCTGTGGCGCAAGCTGGGCCACGACACCTCGCTGACGTACGCGGACTTCCCGACCGCCGACCCGGCGCTGCTGGTGGCCGAGACGGTGACCTATCCGGTGCAGGTCAACGGCAAGGTCCGTGGCCGCGTCGAGGTCCCCGCCGACGCCTCCGAGGAGACCGTCCGCGCGACGGCGCTGGACGCGGTGGCTGCCGTGCTGGCCGGCAAGGAACCCCGCAAGGTCATCGTGGTCCCGGGCCGGCTGGTCTCGGTCGTCGCCTGACAGAGCCGGCGCTGCGACCCGTGGCCGGGCGCTACCGAGCGTGACCTCGCCGGGAGCGGAGGCTGCGGTGAGCGCTATGACTCACAGGTATATATATGCCTCTGAGTCATAGCGCTCACCGGACCTGTCGCCCCCGGCGAGCCGCGCTGTCACGCGGACAGCGCCGCCACGACGCCGCGGTGGGCGCGTAGCCAGTCGTGCCAACGGCGTACTCCGTCGGCCGCGCCCGCGTCGGCTTATGCCCGGCTCGTCGCGGTCGGCGTCGGTGCCGCGCCGGTCAGACCGGCATCCGGCGGCGGCGTCGTTCGCCGCGCCACCACTTGTGTACGAGCACGAGGCTGGCGATCAGGCCGAGGCTGGCCGGGGCGGCGGCGTACCAGTTGATGTGGCCGGGTGAGCTGGCGGCCGCGCCGATCGCCGCGTAGCCGAAGGCTGTCGGCGCGGAGGCGATCACGCTGCCGGCCAGGAACGGCAGCACCCGCGCGCCGGTCGTGCCGTAGCCGTAGCTGACCAGCCCGAACCCGGCGATCGGCAGCAGTCGAACGGTGATCACGCCGAACACGCTCTGCCGGGCGAACCAGCCGTCGAGGCGGGCCAGCCGGCCCCGGACCCGTTCGGCCACGAACTCCCGGCCGAGCAGCCGGCCGACAGTGAACCCGATCGCCGCGGCGACAAGCGCGGCGCCCAGGGCGTACGCGGCGCCCTCCAGCGGGCCGAAGATCGCGCCCGCCGCGAGCGTGAGGAAGGTGCGGGGCACCAGCGCGACAAGCAGCAGCGCCCCGCCGAGGATCGCCGCCACCGGGGCGAAGTCACCCAGCCGGTCGGCCAGCAGCGGCAGCTGCGCCGGATCCGGCCGGGGCACCAGGAGCAGCAGCAGCCCGCAGGCGCCGATCAGCAGGACGAGCAGGGCGAACCGGGCGGCCGACGGCTGCCGGAGCAGCCGCCGGACGGCTCGGATCATGCCCGGGCGGGGGCCACTGCGGAGCGGCGCTCGTTGCGGAGCCGGTCCGACCAGGTGTCGTCAAGTGGGGGGAGCTGGTGTGCCCCGGTGGCCCAGCGCAGCAGCAGGTCGGCCAGGGCCGGGTTGCGGGCCAGTGCCGGGCCGTGCGAATACGTGCCCAGCAGCTTGCCGCGCCACGCGCCCTCGGTGGCGCCGTCGTTGCCGATCCCGGTGGTGACCCGGGCGAGCGGGGCGACCTCCGGACCGAGGTGCGTACGACCGCCGTGGTTCTCGAAGCCGGTCAGCGGGGGCAGGCCCAGCCGGGGGTCGATCTCACCGGCCAGCTCGCCGACGGCCCGGCTCTCGCCCCGGTCGGACTGCAGGTCGAGCAGCTCCAGCCCTCGACACTGCACACCCTTGGCGAAGAAGGAGGTGCCGAGCAGCTGGTAACCGGCACAGACGCCGAACACCACAGACCCCTGGGCGACCGCCCGGTGCAGGCCGCCGTCGGCGATCAGCCGCTGGGCGCCCAACGCCTGCGGGCCGTCCTCGCCGCCGCCGACCAGGTAGATGTCGGCTGTCGCGGGCAGCCGCTGGTCGGAGCGGACCTCGAGCACCTCGACAGGCATGCCACGCTGGCGGGCCCGTCGGGCGAGGATCAGGGCGTTGCCCCGGTCGCCGTAGGTGGACAGCAGGTCGGGGTAGATCCAGACGATGCGCAGACTCTCAGATGACACGGTCCAACTCCGCTCGGATGTCCTGGAACGCGGTGTAGTTCGCGATGACCTCCAGCCGCCCGGGCGGGACCGACCGGAGCGCGTCGTCGAACGTGCGGACGTGCTGGAACGGGACGTCGTTGACGTCCAGTCGAACCGCCAGGTCGTATGCCCGGTCGCCGGTGATCAACACCTGCCGGCCACGGAGCGGGGCGAAGTCGACGTCGTAGAGCCAGGAGGTGTCCAGACCGTCGGGGTCGCGCGCGTTGATTGAGAGCAGTGTCGGCGCCTCGTCGGCCATGTCGAAGGCCTCCAGCCAGCTGGCCGGGTTCTTGGCCAGTAGCAGCCGGATGTTGCGCCCGTCCTTGTCGACCTGCGCGTACCGGCCGGCCACCGAGGTGACGATGCCGAGGCGGGACACCGCGTCGACCGGGCGTACGCCGAACTCGGCGGCCACCGCCAGCGCGGTCGCCGCGTTGCCGAGGTTGACCTTGCCGGGCAGTTGGAGGGAGACCTTGTGCCAGGCCCCGGTGGGGTCGAGCACCCCCTCGTCCTCGACTACCCAGTTCGGCTCCGGTCGGCGCAGCGCGCAGCCCGTGCACCACCACTGCTCGCCCGAGCGCTGGATCGTGGAGCCGCACTCCGGGCAGACCCAGGAGTCGTCGTGCCAGCGCTGGCCGGCGCTGAACCAGGTCACGTGCGGCGGGTTGATGCCCCGGGCGGGGTCGCCCGGCGGGGTGGCGGCCCACACCACCAGCGGGTCGTCGGCGTTGGCCACCACCCGGACGTTTGTGTGCCGGACCAGGGCCGCGCGCCAGAGCTGCGCCATCATGGCGACCTCCTTGGCCCGGTCCAGCTGGTCGCGGGAGAGGTTCAGCAGCGCCACCACGTGCGGCTCGGTCGACTCCAGCACCTGGGCGAGATAGTGCTCGTCGACCTCCAGCACCGCGTACGGGGTGCTGCCGGCCTTGGCCAGCGCCGAGGTGTGCCCGCTCGGCATGTTGGCGCCGAAGGAGTTGGTGGCGACACGGCCGAGCACGCCGACCGCTGCGGAGGTCAATCGGGTGGTGGTCGTCTTGCCGTTGGTGCCGGAGACGAGCGCGATGGCGCGTCCGGCCGACAGGTGCGCCAGCAGGTCCGGGTCGATCTTCAGCCCGATCCATCCGCCGATCACCGATCCGTCGCCACGGCCGGCGGCCCGGGAGAGCGCCGCGGCGGTCCGTGACACGGAGCTGGCCACCTTGGCCCGTAGGGGCATTTTCGCGTCCGTCACGCGAGCGAGGTTACCGGACCGCCCGCCTCACCAGATCGCCGCCGACGGTGAACCGTTCGGCCGTGGCATTCGTGCGGGTAGTCGGATCGCGCTCCACCGGACGGAGTCGATCTATGTCGGAAAGCGGACCACGCCGGGCGGGCGCTGGAGCCCTCCACTCCGCTCCACCCCTTGTGACGTGCGGTTTTGCGGGCGGATCGGACGCGCCACGCGGGCGAATCTGGTTGCAGGTGGAGGGAAGTGGAGTAAGGTGGGGCCCAATGGTGAGGCCGGGAGGGCTCACCGGCCCGGGGGGTCAGCGGCGCCGCGAACGCCGCTCAAGGGCGAGGGGGTAGGGCCGGATGTTCCTCGGCACCCATACTCCGCGCCTGGACGACAAAGGCCGGTTGATCCTTCCGGCCAGGTTCCGGGATGAGCTGGCGGGGGGTGTCGTGGTCACCAAAGGGCAGGATCGTTGCCTCTATGTCTTTCCGACACCCGAGTTCCAGCGGATCGCGGAGCAGTTGCGCGCGCAGCCGATGACGCACAAGGCGGCCCGGGCCTACAGCCGGGTCTTCTTCGCCAGCGCGCACGACGAGGTGCCGGACAAGCAGGGCCGTGTGACGATTCCGGCACACCTTCGGCAGTACGCCGCGCTCGACCGTGACCTGGTGGTCATCGGCGCGAGCACGCGGGTGGAGATCTGGGACAAGGTCGCCTGGGAGACCTACCTCGCCGAGAGCGAAGACGACTTCGCCGACATCGAGGAGGGGGTGCTGCCCGGCGGTCTGTAGGGCGGAACGGCGCCCGACGTACTGCGAGATCTCCAGCCGCTTTCGAGTTCCTGGCACCCCTTCCCCGGTGCCAGGCGCACGATCCAGTCATCGGGCGACGGCCTGGTGTCGGGCGGGAGCGGATGGGGATCTGGCGGTACGACGGCAGCGCCGTCGCCACGGCAGGCGCGCGAGAAGAACGGACGTTTCAACCAGTGGGGGTCAACATGGGGGAGTTGCGCGGCACACATGTGCCGGTGCTGCTCGAGCGGTGTCTCGAGCTGCTGGCCCCCGCGCTGGGTCGGGGCGGCCGGACTGTGCACGTCGACGCGACGCTCGGCCTGGCCGGGCACGCGGAGGCGGTGCTGGAGGCACACCCGGAGACGGTCCTGATCGGGCTCGACCGGGACACCGAGGCTCTCGCTCACGCGCGGGTCCGGCTGGCGCGGTTCGCCGACCGGGTGCACCTGGAGCACGCCGTCTACGACGAGCTGCCCGAGGTGCTGGAGCGGCTGGGCTATCCGGGCATCGACGGGATCCTGTTCGACCTGGGTGTCTCGTCGCTGCAACTGGACGCGCCCGACCGCGGGTTCGCGTACGCCCAGGACGCTCCTCTGGACATGCGGATGGACCAGACGCGGGGGGTGACCGCCGAAGAGGTGGTCAACACGTACGCCCATCCGGATCTGGCCCGGGTGCTGCGGGTGTACGGCGAGGAGAAGTTCGCCGGCCGGATCGCCTCGGCGATCATCCGGGAGCGGGAACGCGCGCGGATCACCTCGTCCGCGCGGCTGGCGGAGCTGGTCCGGGACTCCATCCCGGCGCCAGCGCGACGAACGGGCGGACACCCGGCAAAGAGAACGTTTCAGGCTTTACGGATCGAGGTAAACAGAGAGCTGGCAGCGCTGGAGACGGCGCTGCCGTCCGCGCTCGACGCACTGACCGTGGGCGGTCGCATGGTGGTCCTGTCCTACCACTCGCTGGAGGACCGGCTCACCAAGGTGGCGCTCGCGGACCGGGTTCGCAGTAAGGGCCCGATCGACCTCCCGGTTGAGCTGCCCGGGTCCGGTCCGACGTTCCGGCTGCTCAGCCGGGGCGCCGAACTGCCCGGGGAGGCGGAGGTCGCCGCGAACCCGCGCGCCGCTTCGGTGCGGCTGCGGGCAGCGGAACGACTCGACCCGAACGCGACAGAGCAGGGGCGGACCGACCGCGAACGGTCCCGCCGCAGGGTGAAGGGGATGCACCAGCCGGGCGCGGGGTCAGCCTGATCCGTGGGGGATCAGGGGCGCCGGCCCGGTAGAGGGACGGATGTTGAGGGGGAGGGGACATGAACATTGACAAGCGCGACCGCCGGGACGTCACCGGCGGCGGGCAGCGCGCACCGCGGTCGGGGGGCCGGACCGCGGCGGAGCGAGCCCCGCGCGTGGGGAACGGTACGCCACGCATCGATCGAGTCAACCGGCAGGGGGAGACTCGCGCCCGGGGGGCGCGCGAGTTCCCGACCCAGGGCAGCGCCGCGCTGCGTCCGGCCGAGAAGGCAGGCGCCGCGGCCACCGCCCGCTCGCCCCGGCTGCGGGTGGCGCCGCCGCCGCCCGTGTCGGTGCCGCGTGCGCCGTTCGCGGCGCTGATCGTGGTGCTTGTGGTCGGTGGGGTGCTCGGCATCCTGGCGGTCAACACCAAGATCAACGAGAACGCGTTCCGGCTGGAGAAGCTGCAGCAGCAGCAGTCCCGGCTGGACCTGGAGAAGCAGCAGTTGGACAAGCAGATCACCGAGTACGAGGCGCCGGGCAACCTGACCGCCGAGGCGCGTCGGCTGGGACTGGTGGACGCCGGTGAGCCGGCGTACATCCGGATGCCGGACGGCAAGACCATCGGCGTGCCGAAGCCGGCGACCGGCCAGCCGTCGGTCACCAGCCAGGGCGCGGGAGGCTGACCGGTGCCACCGAGGTCGGACGAGCCGCGCCGGGACCCCACGGGGTCTCGGCGCGGTTCTTCGCGTGCGGCAGGCCCGTCCGACGAGGAGTCGCGGGCCGGCGAGCCGGGCATCGGGGGCATCTCCGGCGCCCGCGCGTACACCCCGAGGGGCCGGACCGTCCGCGAGGGCACGCCGGCACGCGGCGCGGCCCCCGAGCAGCGGCGTACCCCGCGCAGCACCAGGTCCGGCGACCCGTTCCGGCCGGCGTTGCAGGTGCTCGACGGCGGCCGTGCCGCCGCCCGTTCGGGCCGCCGGGACGCTCCGGCGGCCGGCCGGGGCGGCGTCGTGCGCACCGTCGCGCCGCGCGCCCCGCGCGGCCCGGCCGGCGACGAGCCGCCGCCGCGCCGCCGCACCACGCCGCGCGCGCCCGGCCGCGCCGATCGACCGGCGGCTCGCCGGCCGTCGCGCAAGCCACCGCGCCCGCCGAAGCTCGCCGACCCGCGGCTGCGACTGCGCCTGGGCACCGTGCTCACCCTCGCGCTCTTCGTCGTCATCGGGGTGCGGTTGATCTTCCTGCAGGCGGTCGACACCCCGGCGTACGCCGGTGGTGGCGTCGCCGACCGGACCCGCACGGTCGAGCTGCCCGCGCCGCGCGGCGCGATCTACGACTTCCGGGGCGAGCCGCTGGCCCACAGCGTCGAGGCGCGGTACGTCTTCGCCGACCCGACCCTGATCGAGGACCGGACCAACGCCGGGTGGATCGGCGCCGACGCCACCGCCAGGGCGCTCTCTCCGTTGCTCGGCATTCCGGCGTCCAAGCTCACCGAGCTGATGAAGCCCCGCAAGCTGGAGAACGGCAACCCGTCCCGTTTCGAGTACCTGGCCCGCGGGGTGGAGATCCCGACGGCCAAGCAGGTGCAGGCGTTGGAGCTGCCGGGCATCGGGGTGCACCGCGACGAGCGCCGGGAGGTGCCCGGCGACGATCTGGCGGCCAACCTGATCGGCTTCACCAGCCAGGACATGGACGGCCTGGAGGGGTTGGAGGCACGCTACGACGACCTGCTCGCCGGGCAGGACGGCAGGCGGGTGTACGAGGCCGGCCTCGGTGACCTCGCCGCGCCGATCCCCGGTGGTTACAGCAAGACGACCCCGGCCAAGCCGGGCAGCTCGCTGACCCTCACCATCGACCGTGACCTGCAGTTCCGCACCCAGCAGATCCTCAGCGCGGGGATGGCGGGGCAGCGGGGCGCGACCGCCGCCGCCGTGATCATCGACGTGGCCACCGGCGAGGTGCGGGCCCAGGCCAGCGATCCCACCTACAACGCCGCCAAGCCGGTCCCGAGCGACCCGGTCGCCCGGGAGGACGCCGCGACCAGCTTCGTGGTCGACCCCGGCTCGGTGCACAAGGCGATCACCTACGGCGCGGCGCTGCAGGAGGGGGTGATCACCCCGGACACGACGCTGCCCATCGCCAACAGCATCAAGAAGGGTGACACCTGGTTCTCCGACACCCATCCGGCCAACGGCCGGAAGATGAGCGTGCCGGGAATGCTTGCCTTCTCGTCGAACGTCGGCGCGATCACCGTCGCCGACCGGCTCGGCCGGGACCGGCTGATCGACTACCAGAAGCGGTTCGGGCTGGGCAAGCCCACAGGCGAGGGCCTGCCCGGCGAGGCCAGCGGCCGGCTGCTGCCGGCCGACGAGTGGAGCGAGTCGTCGCGCGGGTCGGTGCCGATCGGGCACAGCGTCGACGCCACGCCGTTGCAGATGGCCGCCGCGTACGCCGCCATCGCCAACGACGGCACGTACGTGCAGCCGCACCTCGTGAAGGAGACGATCGGCCCGGACGGCAAGCACACCCCCGCGCCCGCGCCTGTCACCCGCTCGGTGCTCAGCCCGCAGAACGCTGCGGCGCTGCGCACCATGCTGGAGGCGGTCACCACAGTCGAGGGCGCCACCGGCACCCTGGCGGCGGTCCCGGGCTACCGGGTCGCCGGCAAGACCGGCACCGGCTGGCGTCTCGTGGACGGCAAGAAGCAGCCCGGCGAGGTGTCCTCCTTCATCGGCATGGCCCCCGCCGAGAAGCCCCGGTACGTCATCGCGGTCTTCGTGTACGCGCCAGGTGGTGGGGGTGCGGCGGTCGCCAACCCGGCGTTCCGCGACATGATGCAGTTCACGCTGCGTCACTACCGCGTGCCGCCGTCCCCGAGTGGTTCCGCACCCAAGTTCGTGGTCTATCCGCGCTGACCAGCGGAGGCGCGACATCATCGGTGAGTGCCGACGAACCACCGGGGCGGCTGTGCGGCCGGAACCGGACGACCGGGTAGGGTCTGACGCCGTGCCCGGCAATCCACGTCCACGTACCGTGACCGGCGTCCGGCTCGGTGACCTCGCCGTCCGGCTCGCCGTCGACCTCCCGGCGGACGCCGCCGACGTGGTCGTCACCGGCGCCACCCACGCCAGCCAGGAGGTCCGCCCCGGCGACCTGTACGCGGCCCTGCCCGGCGCCCGCCGCCACGGCGCGGAGTTCGCCGTCGGCGCGGCCGAGGCCGGCGCGGTGGCCCTGCTGACCGACCCGGCCGGCGCCGAGCTGGCGGCGGCGAGCGGCCTGCCCGCCCTTGTGGTGCCCGACCCGCGCGCGGTGCTCGGCGAGCTGGCCTCGGCGGTGTACGGCGACCCGACGGCAGCGCTCACCGTGATCGGCGTGACCGGAACCGCAGGCAAGACCTCCACCGCGTACCTGGTCGAGTCGGGTCTGCGCGCCGCGGGCCACACCACCGGGCTGATCGGCACGGTGGAGACCCGGCTCGGCGACCTGGTGATCGACAGCGTGCGCACCACCCCCGAGGCGACCGACCTGCACGCGATGCTTGCCACCGCCCGGGAGCGCGGCGTCACCGCAGTGGTCATGGAGGTCTCCAGCCACGCCCTGGCCATGGGCCGGGTCGGCGGGGTGCGGTTCGCCGTCGGCGGGTACACGAACTTCGGCTCCGACCACCTGGACTTCCACGCCGACAGCGCCGACTACTTCGCCGCCAAGGCGCAGCTCTTCGACGGCCGCTGCGCGGTCGAGGTGCTCAACCACGACGACCCGGCGCTGAAGCCGCTCTACAAGCCGGCGACCGTCAGCTACTCGGCGCTCGGCGATCCGACAGCGACGTGGTGGGCCGACGGCGTGGACGGCGAGGGGTACGCGCAGCGGTTCACCGCGCACGGCCCGGACGGACTGGCGCTGACCGCCGGGGTGGCGCTGCCCGGGCGGCACAACGTGGCGAACGCGCTGCTGGCGATCGCCACCCTGGTGGGCGCCGGGGTGGACCCGGTGACCGCGGCGGCCGGTGTGGCCGCCTGCGGTGGCGTGCCCGGCCGCCTGCAACTGGTCGACGTCGTCGGGCCGGTGCGCGGGGTGGTCGACTACGCGCACAAGGCCGACGCGATAGTGGCAGCCCTCGCCGCGCTGCGGGAGCTGAGCGCCGGCCGGCTGATCTGCGTGATCGGCGCCGGCGGAGACCGGGACCGGGGCAAGCGCCCCGTGATGGGCGCCGCCGCGGCCGAGGGGGCAGACGTGGTGCTGGTGACCGACGACAACCCGCGTACCGAGGACCCCGCGCAGATCCGCGCCGAGGTGCTCGCCGGGGCGTACCGGGCCGGCACGGCCGCCCGGATCATCGAGGTGGCAGGTCGCCGGGACGCGATCGACGAGGCGGTCCGGCTGGCCGAGCCGGGTGACGTGATCGCGCTGCTCGGCAAGGGTCACGAGCGGGGCCAGGAGGTGGCGGGCGAGATGTACCCGTTCGACGACAGCACCGAGTTGGCCGACGCGCTGCGGGCCCGCTTCTCCGACCGGGCGGGTCAGCGGTGATCGCGCTGACCCTGGCCGAGGTGGCCACGGCGGTCGACGGGCGGCTCGTGCACGCCGACCCGGCCGCCACCGTCACCGGTTCGGTCGAGTTCGACTCGCGCAAGGTCGGGCCCGGTTCGCTCTTCGTCGCCTTCCCGGGGGAGAAGGTCGACGGGCACGACTACGCGGCGACGGCGCTGGCGGCGGGCGCGGTGGCGGTGCTCGGCACCCGCGAGCTGCCCGAGGTGCCGATGGTGCTCGTCGACGACGCCCTGACCGCGATGGGCCGGCTGGCCCGCGCGGCGGTGGCCCGGCTGCCCGAGCTGACCGTGATCGGCGTGACCGGCTCCTCGGGCAAGACCACCACGAAGGACCTGATCGGCCAGCTCACCGCCCGCCTCGGCGCCACGGTGGCCCCGCCCGGGTCGTTCAACAACGAGCTGGGCCACCCGTACACGGCTCTGCTGGCCGGACCGGACACCCGCTACCTGGTCATGGAGAAGGGCGCCCGCGGGATCGGGCACGTGCGCTACCTGTGTGAGCTGGTGCCGCCCCGCATCTCGGTGGTGCTCAACGTCGGGACGTCGCACATCGGCGAGTTCGGCTCCCAGGACAACATCGCCCAGGCCAAGGGCGAGCTGGTCGAGGCGTTGCCGGCCGACGGGCTGGCCGTGCTGAACGCCGACGACCCCCGGGTGGACGCCATGGCCGGTCGCACCCGGGCCCGGGTGGTCCGCTACGGCGAGGCGCCGGACGCCGACCTGCGCGCCGAGGACGTCACGCTCGACGAGCGGGGGCACCCGTCGTACACCCTTGTCACGCCGGAGGGGCGGGTGCCGGTGCGGCTCGCGTTGACCGGCCGTCACCAGGTCGGCAACACCCTCGCCGCCGCCGCGGTCGCCCGGGAGCTGGGCATGCCGCTGGCCGACCTGGCCCCGGCGCTCGGCGCGCTGGGGTTGAAGTCCACCCGGCGGATGGACGTCTTCGACAGGCCCGACGGGGTGACGGTCATCGACGACTCGTACAACGCCAATCCGGCCTCGATGGCTGTCGCGCTCCGGGCGCTTGCCAGCCTCGGCCGGGAACGGCGTACCGTCGCGGTGCTCGGTTACATGGCCGAGCTGGGCCCGTTCGAGCGCGACGGCCACGCCGAGGTCGGCCGACTCGCGGCCGAGCTGGGTGTCGACCGGCTGCTCGTGGTGGGTGAGCCGGCCGCGCCGATCCACGAAGGCGCGACAGCGGTAGCGAACTGGGGAGGAGAGTCGGTGCTGCTCACTGATCAGGCGGCGGCCGTCGAGGTGCTGCGGGGCGAGCTACGGCCGGGCGATGTCGTCCTGGTCAAGGGCTCCCGGTACCGGACCTGGGAGGTGGCCGACGCCCTGCGGGCCGACGCCGCCGAGGAGGCCACCCGATGAGGGCGGTCATCGTCGCGATCGGGGTGGCCTTCCTCGTCTCGCTGTTCTGCACGCCGATCGCGATCAAGGTGTTCACCCGGCTCAAGGCCGGCCAGCCGATCCGGTCCGACGGCCCCGCCATGCACCAGGGCAAGAAGGGCACGCCCACGATGGGCGGCGTGGTCTTCATCCTGGCCACGGTGATCGCGTACGTCGCCGGCCACCTGGCGCTGACCACGCTGCCGGACCTGCAGATCGCCCAGGTGGAGCCGACCATCACCGCGCTTGTGCTGCTGGGGCTGATGGTCTTCTCCGGCGCGGTGGGCTTCCTCGACGACTTCCTCAAGGTGCGCAAGCGCAACAGCGCCGGTCTGAACAAGCGCGGCAAGCTGCTCGGCCAGATCCTGGTCGGCGCGGTCTTCGGCGTCGTGGCGCTGTACTTCCCGAGCACGATGACCGACGCGACGGGCGCGAAGACCAACACCGAGACGGTGGGCAGCACCACGCTGAGCTTCATCCGGGACATCGACGCCCTGGAGGTCAGCAAGATCGGCGCGGTGATCATCTTCATCTTCGTGGTGATGGCCGCGACGAACGGGGTGAACCTCACCGACGGTCTGGACGGCCTGGCCACCGGCGCCTCGGTGATGGTCCTCGCGGCGTACGCGCTCATCGCGTTCTGGCAGTACCGGCACTGGTGCGCCGACCCGAGCTACACCCAGGCGTACTGCTACTCCGTCCGGGATCCGCTGGAGATCGCGCTGATAGCCGGGGCCGCGGCCGGGGCCTGTGTGGGCTTCCTCTGGTGGAACACGTCCCCGGCGCGGATCTTCATGGGCGACACCGGGGCGCTGGGCCTGGGCGGCCTGATCGCCGGCATGGCGATGTCCACCCGGACCATCCTGCTGCTGCCGATCATCGGCGGGCTCTTCGTGATCATCACGATGTCCGTGGTGATCCAGATCATCTCCTTCCGGACCACAGGCAAACGTGTGTTCCGGATGTCGCCGTTGCAGCACCACTTCGAGTTGGCCGGCTGGAGCGAGGTCAACATCGTGGTCCGGTTCTGGATCATCGCCGGCATCGGTGTGGCCATCGCGCTGGGCCTGTTCTACAGCGAGTTCCTCGCCAACATGACCTGATCCACCCTGTTCGGCCGCCCTGGCCGGCAGGCCGGCCGGCGATGCGGGCTGCGCGCTGCGCTCCCCGGGGCCGAGGCCCGACACGCCCGGTGCGTCGTTGTGGGCCTGTCGGGCGCGCCGAGCGGTGATGATGTCCGGGTGGGGGAGGAACCAGGCACCGAGGACAGGACAGCCGGTCGGCCGCGACGGTCACCGGGTACGGCGCGCAGCGCCGAGCCCGGCCGCGCGGCCCGCGAGCCCCGCCGCGCGGGGCGTGAGCCCGATCGCGCGGCGGGTGCGGCGGACGGCGCGGCGCGTGAGCCCGACCGCGCCGCACGCGAGGTGGACGGCGCGGCGCGTGAGTCGGGCCGGGGAGCGCGCGAGCCGGGCGCCCCGGGGCGTGGTGAGGCGGGGCGTGCCGCTGGCTCGGCGGGGCGTGAGCCGGAGGGCGGCGGTGCCGTCCCGCTGCGCGGGCTGGATCCGGCCGGCGGGCTGGCCGCGCTTCGGGGCCTGCTGGACCGGCCGCTGGCGTCCTACTACCTGCTGCTGTCCAGCGCCGGCCTGCTGCTGCTCATCGGGCTGACAATGGTCTTCTCGGCGACAAGCGTGAGGGACTACGCCGAGGACGGCAACGCCTCGGCCTCGGTGACCAAGCAGGCCATCTTCGCGGTGATCGGCATCGGGGCCTTCTGGGTCTGCCAGCGCCTGCCCGCCAGCACCTACCGCTCGCTGGGCCGGCCGCTGCTGTTCACGTCGGTGGCGTTGCTGTTGGTGCTCAACCTGCTGGTGGCCTACGGCCGGCTCACCGACCAGAAGTCGGTAGTCCTCGGGCCGGTCGAGGCACGGCTGAACTGGCTGTTCGTCGGCGGGATCCAGGTGCAGCCGTCCGAGCTGGCCAAGTTCGCGCTGGTGCTGTGGGGCTCGCATGTCATCGCCCGCAAGGGCGCCGCGCTGGGCTGGTGGCGGGAACTGGCCACGCCGCTCTTTCCGGTCATGGGTCTGCTCTTCGTCCTGGTCGGCTACAACGACACGGGCACGATGCTCTGCCTGCTGGCCCTGGTGGTCGGCCTGCTGTGGGCCGCCGGGGTGCGGATGCGGATCTTCGGCACCCTCGCGGCGGCCGGGCTGGTCGGCGTCGGACTGCTCGTCGCGGTGGCCTCGCTGGGCGCCGGCTCCGGCGAGCAGGGCGCGGAGAACTACCGCTTCGCCCGGCTCGCCATGTTCTTCAATCCACCTGACCCGGAGAAGTGCAAGCTCGACGGCTGTCTCCAGTTCTATCAGGGCCGGCTGGCCATCGAGCACGGCGGCTGGTTCGGCGTCGGACTGGGCAAGGGCAGCCTCAAGTGGGACTGGCTGCCCGAGGCACACAACGACTTCATCTTCGCGATCATCTCGGAGGAGTTGGGGGTGATCGGCTGCGCGGTGGTGCTCAGCCTGTTCGCGGTGCTCGCGTACACAGGTCTGCGCATCGCCCGGCGGGTCGACGACCCGTTCCGGCGGCTCGCCGCCGCCGCGGTCACGACCTGGCTGGTGAGCCAGGCGGTGATCAACATCGGTGGGGTGGTGGGGTTGCTGCCGATCACCGGTCTGCCGCTGCCGTTCATCTCCGACGGCGGAAGTGCCCTGGTCGTGACGTTGGCGGCGATCGGGATGCTGGCGTCCTTCGCCCGCGCCGAACCCGATGCGGCCAGAGCGCTGCATGCCCGTCCGCCGGCCCGGTGGGTCCGACTACTCTGGGCCCCGTTGCCGCCGCTTCCCGGCCGGCGTCGCCGACCGGCGACGCCGCCGGCTGGCCGAGGGTCCGTGCCCCGGTCCCGCGAGCGGCGCCAGGACGACCAGGCCGCACCGCGCGGCGTCCGGCAGGGCCGGAGCCGCCAGGGTACGGCGAGCGAGAGGAGACGCTGATGGGTCCGCTGCGTTCGGTGGTGCTCGCGGGAGGTGGCACCGGGGGACACATCTACCCGCTGCTCGCCTTCGCCGACTGCCTGCGCCGACACGACCCGGGCGTCCGGATCACCTGCCTCGGCACACCCAAGGGCATGGAGAACGAGCTGATCCCGCCACAGGGCTACGACCTGCGGCAGATCCCGGCGTACCAGCTGCCCCGCTCGGTGAACATGAACCTGGTGCGTACCCCGGGCCGGATGTGGACCGCGGCCCGCGCCGCGGGCAAGATCATCGACGAGGTACGCGCCGACGCGGTCGTCGGCTTCGGCGGGTACGTCTCGGTGCCTGCCTACCTGGCCGCGTGGCGCCGCGAGCTGCCCATGGTGATCCACGAGGTGAACGTGCCGCCGGGCGTGGCCAACCGCCTCGGCATGAAGTTCACCAAGAACATCGCTGTCGGCTTCCCGCACCAGCCGAGCCAGGCCGAGTCGCTGCGTGACGCGACGGTGGTGGGGGTGCCGCTGCGCCGCAGCATCGCCTCCCTGGACCGGTACGCGCTGCGCAACGCCGCCCGCGCCCGCTTCGGGCTCCGCCCGGACCTGCCGGTGCTCTTCGTCGCGGGCGGCTCGTCCGGCGCCCGCTCGATCAACCTGGCGGTCTCCGGCGCGGCCAAGGAGCTTGCCCGCAACGGTGTGCAGGTGCTGCACGTGATGGGCGCCCGCAACGAGCCGGTGCCGATCCCCACCGACCTGCCGGTGCCGTACGTGACGCTGCCGTACCTGTCCGAGATGGAGCTTGGTTACGCCGCGGCCGACCTCATGCTGGCCCGGGGCGGCGCGATGACCGTCGCCGAGGTCGCCGCGATCGGCCTGCCGACGATCTTCGTGCCGTACCCGCACAGCAACCAGGAGCAGAAGCGCAACGCGCTGCCCGTGGTGGAGGCCGGCGGCGGGCTGCTCGTCGACGACGCGGAGCTGACCCCGGACTGGCTGGAGCGCGCGGTGATCCCACTGATCCGCGACCCGCAGCGGCTGTACGCGATGGGCGCCGCGGCATCGGCGTACGGGCGGCGCGACGGTGACGAGGCGCTGCGCTCGTTCGTCCTCGAGGCGGTGGCCCGATGACCGCGCAGTTCACCCCGGCCGGCACGCTCACCGCCGAGGACCTGGGCACCATCCACCTGATCGGGGTGGGTGGGGTCGGCATGAGCGGCCTGGCCCGACTCTTCCTCACCCGGGGCATCCCGACCTCCGGCAGCGAGCTGCGGGAGTGGCCGTCGCTGGCCGGCCTGCGGGCGCTGGGCGGAACGATCCACATGAGCCACGAGGCGACGAACCTCGACGGCGTGGACACCGTCGTCTACTCCTCGGCGATCCCACAGGACCACCTGGAGCTGGTCGAGGCGCGTCGGCGCGGCCTACGGGTGCTGCACCGTTCGGAGGCCCTGGCCGCGGCGATGACAGGTCGCCGGGCGGTGGCGGTCGCCGGCACCCACGGCAAGACCACCACCACCTCGATGGTGACAATGGTGCTCCAGCAGGCCGGGGTCGACCCGTCCTTCGTGATCGGCGGGGAGATCTCCGAGGTCGGCTCGGGCGCGCACCACGGCACCGGCGAGTACTTCGTGGTGGAGGCCGACGAGAGCGACCGCTCGTTCCTCATCTACCGCCCGTACGTCTCGATCATCACGAACGTCGAGGCGGACCACCTGAACACCTACGGCGACTACGCGACGCTGGAGGCGGCGTTCGTCGAGTTCGCCCGGCTCACCGACCCGGACGGGTTCATCATCACCTGCGCCGACGACCCGGGCGGTCGGCGGCTGGCGGCGACCCTGCGCGCCGAGGGGCGGCGGGTGCACACGTACGGGGTGGCCGAGGACGCCGACCTGCGGCTGACCGAGATCGTCTCCTCCGCGCGGGGAGTGCGTTACCTGGCCGCGATCGACGGGCGGTCGCTCGGCGAGTTCCGGCTGCCCGTGCCGGGCCGGCACATGGGGCTCAACAGCGCCTCGGCGGTGCTGACCGCGTACCTGCTGGAGCTGCCGCTTCCGGCGGCGGAGGCGGCGCTGGCGGTCTTCCCGGGCGTCCGGCGGCGCTTCGAGCGCAAGGGTGTCGCGGACGGCGTGCTTGTCTACGACGAGTACGCCTACCACCCCACGTCGATGACGCTTGCCATGCAGACGCTGCGTGAGGTGGCCGGTGACGGGCGGCTGATAGTCGTCTTCCAGCCGTACCGGCTGTACCGCACCCGCGACTCCCAGGCGGAGATCGCCGAGGCGCTTGCCATCGCCGACGAGGTGGTGCTGCTGGAGGTCTTCGGGCCGGGCGAGCTGCGCCAGCCCGGTGAGGGTTCGGCGGCGCTGATCGAGGCGGTGGCGCTTCCGGCCGAGCGGAAGGTGTTCGTCGACTCCTGGGAGGACGCGCCGGTCGAGGTGGTCCGCCGGGCCCGCGAGGGGGACGTGGTGGTGACCATGGGCGCTCCGCCGATCTCGCTGATGGGTGACGAGCTGTTGGCCGCCCTGGGCGCGCGTACCGCCGAGTCCGCGCCGACCGCGACCGTCGACCCGGTGGCCACGACCCCGGCGATCGGCCAGCCGGTGCCGGGCGGGTCGACGGCCGGTGGCGACGGGGCGGCGCTCGGTGGCGCTGCCGCACCGGACGGCGCGGCCCCCACGGCCGGATGAGCCCCGGCCCCGCCCGAGGGCGGACCAGCGGCGCCGACGGTGGCGCCCCGCGGCGCGGTCCGGCGCGGCGTTGGCAGTTGGTCCGGGCCGGCAGCGACGCGGTGCCGCCGTCGACCCGCCGCTTCATGGCCCGGGCCCGGCAGCGTCGGATGCGGGCGGCGTTGCCGTGGGCGGTGGCCGCCGGGGTGCTGGCCCTGCTCGGGCTGGTCGCCTGGACGGTCCTCGGTACCGGGCTGCTCGGGGTCCGCGCGGTGACTGTGGAGGGCGCCGAGCTGGTCACGGACGTGCAGGTGCGCGACGCGGTGGGGGTGGCGGACGGGGTGCCGCTGGCCCGGGTGGACCTGGCGGCCGCCGCGCGTCGGGTCGGCAGGTTGGCGCCTGTGGAGCGGGCCACTGTGTCGCGGGACTGGCCGGGCACCCTTGTGGTCCGGGTGACCGAGCGGACGGCGGTGGCGGTGGTGCCGCAGGCGGATACGTTCGCGCTTGTCGACCGCACCGGCGTGGCGTTCCAGACGGTGGCCCGCCGCCCCGCCGGGCTGCCGCTGGTGCGGGTGGCCCGGCCCGCCGCCGCCGACCCGGAAACCCGGGCCGCGCTTGAGGTGCTCGGGGCGCTGACCCCGCAACTGCGTGCCGAGCTGGTGGACCTGAGGGTGGAGGGCCTGGCCCGGATCAGCCTGCGGCTGCGCGGGGACCGCACGGTGGTCTGGGGCGACGCCACGCGGGGTACGGACAAGGCCCGGGTGGCGACGGCGCTGCTCGGTGAGGACAGCGACCGGATCGACGTGAGCGCCCCGGACGTGGTGACCTTCCGCTGACGGGTGAGCGTGCGGGGACGTGACGAGTCGCGCTCCGGCGGCGACACGCCGGTCGGGTCCTTGGCTCATCGCGTGGTGGCGCTTACGTTGCCCCGAAGAGGTTCAGTGGTTGACATAACTGTAAGCCTCTAGTAGAGGGTGAGGGTTCGCCCCTGACTCTCGCTGGTGACAGCTGTCGTCGGCCGCTGGTCTGGCCACGCCGTACCCGGTCGGCCGAAGCCAATCTCGAAGGAAAGGACCGGAGATGACACCTCCGCACAACTACCTGGCGGTCATCAAGGTCGTCGGCATCGGGGGCGGCGGCGTCAACGCCGTCAACCGGATGATCGAGGTTGGGCTCAAGGGCGTCGAGTTCATCGCGATCAACACCGATGCCCAGGCGCTGCTGATGAGCGACGCCGACGTCAAGCTCGACGTCGGCCGGGAGCTGACCCGCGGTCTGGGGGCCGGGGCCAACCCGGACGTCGGCAAGAACGCCGCCGAGGACCACCGCGACGAGATCGAGGAGGTGCTCAAGGGCGCCGACATGGTCTTCGTGACCTGCGGTGAGGGCGGTGGCACGGGCACCGGCGGCGCGCCCGTGGTGGCCAACATCTCCCGCAAGCTCGGCGCGCTGACCATCGGCGTGGTGACCCGCCCGTTCTCCTTCGAGGGCAAGCGCCGCCAGGTGCAGGCCGAGACGGGGATAGACGAGCTGCGCAACCAGTGCGACACGCTCATCGTCATCCCGAACGACCGGCTGCTGGCGCTCGGTGACCGCAACATCAGCATGATGGACGCCTTCCGCACCGCCGACCAGGTGCTGCTCTCCGGTGTGCAGGGCATCACCGACCTGATCACCACCCCGGGTCTGATCAACCTGGACTTCGCCGACGTCAAGAGCGTGATGAGCGGCGCCGGCAGCGCGTTGATGGGCATCGGCAGCGCCCGCGGGGAGAACCGCGCGGTCGAGGCGGCCGAGGCGGCCATCTCCAGCCCGCTGCTGGAGCAGAGCATGGACGGCGCGCGCGGCGTGCTGCTCTCCATCGCCGGTGGCTCCGACCTGGGCCTGTTCGAGATCAACGACGCGGCCCAGCTGGTCACCGACGCGGCCCACCCGGACGCCAACATCATCTTCGGCGCGGTCATCGACGACGCGCTCGGCGACGAGGTGCGCGTGACTGTCATCGCGGCGGGCTTCGACGGTGGCACCCCGGCGTACAAGGCGGCCGAGCCGACCCGCAAGACCAACACCAACCAGCCGGCGCCGCAGAGCGCCCCGGTGCCTCCGCCGGCCACCCTGCCGGCGCCGACCCAGTCGCCGCGCCGGGTGCTCTTCGACGACGTGGACGTGCCCGACTTCCTCAAGAACGGCTCCTGAGCGCCGCCGATGACCGACAGCTCAGCCACGGTACGACCGGAACGGCGCGCCGAACTCGCGGCCGGCCTGGCCCAGGTGCGGGCCCGGATCGCCGACGCCTGCGCGGACGCGGGCCGGGACCACGCCGACGTCACGATGATCGCCGTGACCAAGACGTACCCGGCCGGGGACGCGCTGGCGTTGGCCGGTCTCGGGGTGACCGACCTGGGGGAGAACCGCGACCAGGAGGCGGCCGGCAAGGCCGCCGAGGTGGCTGCGGCCGGGGTACGTCCACGGTGGCACTTCATCGGACAGTTGCAGCGCAACAAGGCCCGCTCAGTCGTCCGCTATGCCGACGTCGTGCACTCGGTGGACAGCGTGCGGCTGGCCCGCGCGCTGGGCAACGCGGCGGCGGAGCGGGAACGACCGCTTGACGCCCTGGTCCAGGTGAGCATCGACGGCGACCCGGCGCGCGGCGGCGCGTTGCCCGACTCGGCCGACCCGGGAGCGGGGTTGGAGGCGGTCGCCGCGGCGGTGGCCGACGCGCCCGCGCTGCGGTTGGCCGGTCTGATGGCGGTGGCGCCGCTGGGGTGGACGCCGGAGCGGGCCTTCGCCCGACTGGCCGAGGTGGCCGAGGCGTTTCGGACGCTCCATCCGGGAGCGACAGCGTTGTCGGCGGGAATGAGCGGCGACCTGGAAATCGCGATCCGATACGGCGCGACACATGTCCGCGTCGGTAGCGCGTTGCTCGGAATGCGTCCCACGCTGCGGTAGCCTGACCGCGAGACAGGCAAATTACATCAGTGTTGTTTCAGGGCGGCGGATCCTTGTGGGGGTCGTGACGCGCGACGCGAATCGCGCGCCAGGGGGATTGCCGTTCCGGTCCGATGGGCATGGTTGTCCACTCGCGACGGGCGACATGGCACGGGGGCGAGTGCCGCACGGCGGACGGAAGGGCGCGGGATGGGTGCACTGCGCAAGGCGGGGGTCTGGCTCGGTCTCGTCGAGGAAGACGACGAGCGGGCCTACGACGACGGCGGCTACGACAAGGGTGGCTACCGCGAGTCGCGGTACCGGCAGAGTCGGTACGCCGAGGAGTTCGCCGACGAGGACGACGACGACGCCGAGGAGCCGCCGGCTCCCCGGCCGCGCGCCAGCGAGCGGGGCCGGCTCTCCGAGCGGTCCACCGGGCGCGGCGGCGACTCCGACCGCGGTGACGGTGAGCGTCCCGAGCGGGCGGAGCGTGCCGAGCGGGCAAGCGTGCGGTCGATCACGCGGTCCTCGGCAGGCGACACGTCGGGCGCGTTGAGTTACCACACGCGCGACAATCTGGCCCTCGCGCCGCAGGCCGCGACCCGGGAGCGCGTGGCCGTGCCCGAGGAGGAGCAGCGCTACCAGATCACCACTCTGCACCCGACCACCTACCGCGAGGCGCGCACCATCGGCGAGCACTTCCGCGACGGCGTACCAGTGATCATCAATCTCACCGAGATGGATGAGGCCGACGCCCGCCGTCTGGTTGACTTCGCGGCCGGTCTGGCGTTCGGGCTGCGCGGTACGATCGAGCGCGTGACCAATCGGGTGTTCCTGCTCTCACCGGCCAATGTCCAGGTCACCGCTGAGGACAAGGCCAAGATCGCTGAGGGTGGTTTTTTCAGCCTGAGTTGACCCCGCCCGACCCGAGGGACGTCGCTTACCGTGTTGTCGATCTTACTGCAAGTGTTGTACTTGGTCCTTTATGTCTTCCTGCTTCTTCTTCTGTCCCGGTTCGTGTTGAGCGCCGTTCTTCAGTACGGCCGTCGGTGGCAGCCGGGGCGGGGCGCGGCTGCAGGACTGGAATCCGTGTGGAGCGTCACTGATCCCCCTCTCAACGCGTTGAGGCGTGTGATCCCTCCGCTGCGAATTGGTACCGTGAGCATCGACCTGGCCTCCCTTGTGCTCCTGGTTATCCTGTTCGTGCTGATGGAGTTCGTGTTAGGGCCGTCGATCACGGCATCTGCCTGATGACCGACGCGCTTTCGCGGCCGCAACTGACCCGAGGAGTTTCGATGCCGCTGACCCCGGCCGACGTCCACAACGTCGCCTTCAAAAAGCCGCCGATCGGCAAACGGGGGTATGACGAGGAGGAGGTCGACGCCTTCCTGGACGAGGTCGAGCGCGAGCTCGCCCGTCTCATCGAGGAGAACAACGAGCTGCGCGCCCAGGTGGAGCGCGGCGGCCGTGGCGGCGCCCCCGCCGGCCCCGGCGGCGACGCCCGACTGGCGGCGGAGCTCAACGACGTCAAGGCCCAGCTGGACCGGGTGCAGCGCGACAAGTCCGCTGCCGAGCAGGCCGCCCGCGCCATGCAGGCCGAGCTGGAGCAGGTCCGGGCGACTGGCGGCCCGGCCGGCGGCGTCACCGGTGACGGTGAGCAGCAGGCCCTGCGCGTGCTGATGATGGCCCAGCGCACCGCCGACGACCACGTGTCCGACGCGCGCCGCGAGGCCGACCAGCTCCTGTCCGAGGCCCGGAGCAAGGCCGAGGAGGTGACCCGCGAGGCTCGCGCGAAGGCCGACGCCCTGGAGCGGGACGCCCGCCAGCGGCACCAGGAGGCCATGGGTGGCCTGGACGCCAAGCGCACGGCCCTGCAGAAGCACATCGAGGAGCTCAAGCAGTTCGAGCGCGAGTACCGCACCCGGCTCAAGGCGTACCTGGAGAGCCAGCTGCGGGACCTCGACGGTCGCGGCCAGGGCCTCGAAGCCGAGATGACCCGCTCCGAAGCAGGTCGGGTCGCCGGCGGCAACGGACTGGCGGCGGCAGGGCTCGCCGGTTCGTACGGCGGCGGGCGCTCCGGCGCCCTCGAAGCCGGACGCTGAGCACCGGCCGGCGATCGCTGTCCGCAGATGGTGACGGTCGCCGGCCCTGCCTGGACGGTACGAAGCGGCGGGGGTGAGCCGTGATAGTTGCGAGTCTTCTGCTCATCCTCGTCGCTGTGGTGCTGCTGGTGTTCGGTCTGGCCGGTGGCTCCAGCATTCTGTTGACCATTTCCATCGCGGCCAGTCTGCTGGCCGCCGTGGCGTTGGTGGCAGGCGCCCGCCAGGCAGCCGCCAACCGCGCGACGGCGGATTCCGGTCGGCCCGGTCCGCGGGACCGCGCGACATTCCGCAGGGCCAGCCAGGCCGAGCCGGGGTTCGCGTACGGTCCACCGCTGGCCGAGCCGGACGTGCCGGTCCAGCACGTACCTTCGACTGTCGGTAACGGCGGCGCCGGGTGGCGGCAACCACCCGAGCCGCCGTCCGACCCCGACGCGGCGCCACCGTCGGACGCGTGGCCGCCGCATGACGCGGCCGCGCCCTTCGATGTGGCTTCGTCCCATGACGCCGCCTCGCCCTTCGATGTGGCTTCGCCGCATGACGCCGCCTCGCCCTTTGTCGCAGCGCCGCCGTTCGAGCCGGAGACGCGGTTCGTGTCCCCGGCCGACGGGACACGCTCCTCGCCCGTCAGCCCGGCATCGCCCTTCGTGGCGCGGGGCGACGAGGGGTACCCCTCCGACGCGGCGGCGGTCGACGCGCTCGCCGACGAGCCGGCCGAGCAACCGATCACCCCTGCCGAGGCGGCCCGGGTCTCCCGGCTGCCCGACCCCGTCGTGGTGGTGGACGGGCGGCCCCGCTACCACCTGGCCGGGTGCCCGCACCTGGCCGGCCGTGTGTCCGAGCCCCTTCCGGTCGCCGAGGCCGTCGAGCTGGGCTTCACGCCGTGCGCGGCGTGTGCGCCGGCGACCGCCCTGCTCACCGATGCTCGGCCGATCTGAGCGCGGTGCCGGTGCCCCCGCAGGACGCGCTCACCGTGGCGGTGCGGGTGAAGCCCGGCGCCTCCCGGAACACGGTTGGTGGCCGCTTCGACGGCCCGCACGGTCCCGCCCTGGTGATCGCGGTCCATGCTCCGGCGGTGGACGGCCGGGCGACCGAGGCGGCCCGCCGTGCCCTCGCCGACGCGTTGGGCGTGCGGACGGCCATGGTGTCGCTGCGCACCGGCGCGACCAGCCGGGACAAGCTGTTCCTCGTCGACCGGCCGGGCCCCGGGCTGACCGACGTGCTGCACCGACTGCGCGACGGATCCGCAGGGTGAGGACCGCCCGGGCCCGGCAACCGTGACGCCCGGGCTGGATATCGCGCTGCTGCTCGGCGCGGCGGTGCTGCTGGTGGCCGTCGGCGCCGTCCGGCTCTCCAGTCGCCTCGGCGTGCCCAGCCTGCTTGTCTACCTGGCGCTCGGCGTGGCCATCGGCGAGGCCGGGCTGGGTATCCGCTTCGACGACGTGGAGTTGACCCGGACCCTCGGCTTCTGCGCGCTGATCGTGATCATCGCCGAGGGTGGCCTGACCGCCAGGTGGAGCGCGCTGCGTCCGGTCCTCGGGTTGGCCTCCGCGCTCTCCACGGTCGGCGTGATCGTCAGCATCGTGGTGGTCGGCATCGCCGTACACCTGTTGTTGGGTCTGGACTGGCGGCTGGCGTTGCTCTACGGCGCGGTGCTGTCCTCCACCGACGCGGCGGCCGTGTTCGCCACCCTGCGACGGCTGCGGCTGCCGCCGCGGCTGACGGCCACACTCGAGGCCGAGTCGGGCATGAACGACGCCCCGGTGGTGCTGCTGGTGGTGCTGCTGTCACACGAGGGCTTCTCGCATCCGTGGTGGTACGAGGTCGCTCTGGTCTGCTACGAGCTGGGCGTCGGCGCGGCGGTCGGCGTGGGTGCGGGCCTCGCCGGCACGTGGGCGCTGCGCCGGGCGGCGCTGCCGTCCGCCGGGCTGTACCCGATCGCGGCGGTCGGGATCACCGTCCTGGCGTACGCCGCCGGCGCCGTGCTGCACGCCTCGGGCTTCCTCGCCGTCTACGTGGCGGGGGTGCTGCTGGGCAACGCCCGGCTGTCGCACCGGCGGGCGATCCTCGGCTTCGCCGACGGGTTGGCGTGGCTCGCCCAGATCGGGCTGTTCGTGCTGCTCGGTCTGCTGGTCTCGCCGGGCCGGTTGGACGCGGCGGTGCTGCCGGCGGTGGTCGCCGGTCTGGCGCTGGTGCTGCTGGCCCGGCCGCTGTCGGTGGCCGTGTCGGCGCTGCCGTTCCGGGTCGGCCTGCGCGAGCAGGCGTTCCTGTCCTGGGCCGGGCTGCGCGGGGCGGTGCCGATCGTGCTGGCCACCATTCCGCTCTCGGAGCGGGTGCCGGGCGCGGAGCGTCTCTTCGACGCGGTCTTCGTGCTGGTGGTGATCTTCACGCTGGTGCAGACCAGCACGCTCGGTCCGTTCGCCCGTCGGCTGGGGATCACCGCGCCGGCCGAGGCCACCGAGATCCACGTGGAGACCGCGCCGCTGGAGCGGATGCGTGCCGATCTGCTCCAGCTTGAGGTGCCGGAGGGGTCGCGGCTGGCCGGCGTGCACGTCGACGAACTGCGGCTGCCGGTGGGCGCCTCGGTGACCCTGGTGCTGCGCGACGGGGTCGGTTTCGTGCCCGGCCCGGACACCCGGCTGAAAACCGGCGACAGCCTGCTGATCGTCGCCACCGGTGGGGTACGCGACGCCACCGAACGGCGGCTGCGGGCGGTCAGCCGACGGGGCCGGCTGGCCCGATGGTTTGGCGAGTACGGGGAGGAGGCGGTCGGTTGATCTGCTAGCGTTCCCTTTGCCCCGGTTAGGCAGGGATCGGGGCTGTTGAGCGGTACGACGGTGCGCCACGTTGTCGGACGCCTGTACGTTCCGTATTCTTGCCAACCTCCGGAGTGCGCGGCCATCGTCGCCGCGCGCCCCTTTTCGTACTTGGGGGCCGCCTTCGTCGGCGCCCCTGACCAGGTGCCGCGACCGCGCGGCTCCGCGGCCGAGGGAGCGACCCATGGCGAAGCCAGCCGACACCAGGACCGCCGGCCGCAAGCCGGTGGCCAAGGCCACCCGCAGCGCGGCGGAGACCGAGAAGATCCGGGCGGCGCTGGCGGCGCGGCGGGACGAGCTGCGCGCCGAGTACGATCAGACGCTGAGCGAGATCACCGAGCTGCAGCGCGATCGGTTGACGGACTCGGCCGGGGACGACCAGGCCGACACCGGCACCAAGACGTTCGAGCGGGAGCAGGAGATCTCTCTCGCCAACAGCATTCTGGAACGGATCACGCAGGTCGAGCGCGCCCTGGAGCGCCTCGACGAGGGTGGTTACGGCTGGTGCGAGCGGTGCGGCAACCCGATCCCGGTCGAGCGCCTCGCCGCCTTCCCGTCGGCCACCCTGTGTGTGACGTGCAAGCAGTTGGAGGAGCGGCGCTGAGGCCCGGTCCCCGTCTGCGATGAGACGGTGAGCGATCACCGCCGAGACACCTCGATGGGGAGCGCATGACCGCAGCACCGCCCGCCGAACCCGGCCGTACCGACCCGGGCGGCGGCAAGCCCCGGCCCCGGGCCGTCGCGATCCTCGCCGGGGTGGCCCTGGTGGCCCTGGTGGCAGACCTGGTGACCAAGCACCTCGCGCTGGCCGCGCTCAGCGACCGGGAGCCGGTCCGGGTGCTGGGCGGGCTGGTCTACCTGAGCCTGACCCGCAACAGCGGCGCCGCGTGGAGCATCGGAGCGAACTACACCTGGGTGTTTCCGCTGATCACCATCGGTGTGGTCGGCTGGATCGTCTGGATGGCGCTGCGGCTGCGGTCGCTGCCGTGGGCGATCTCCCTCGGCCTGGTGCTCGGAGGCGCGCTGGGCAACCTGATGGACCGGATCTTCCGGGCGCCCTCACCGTTCCACGGCCACGTGGTCGACATGATCAGCGTCTTCGGGCCGTACGGCGAGTACTTCCCGGTGTTCAACCTGGCCGACAGCTCGCTTGTCTGCGGTGTGCTGCTGGCAGTGCTGCTGGAGCTGACCGGTCGTCAGCGTGACGGCCGCCGGGCCGGCCGTGACGGCGGCTCCGCCGACGCGGGTGCCACCGCCGACGCCGAGCAGAGGGAGCGGGCATGACCTCCACTTTCGCCGCCGGTGGCGACCACCGTTCGCTGCCCGTGCCCGACGGTCTCGACGGCATGCGCCTGGACCAGGCGGTGTCCCGGCTGTTCGGCCTCTCCCGGACCGCCGCCGCCGCGCTTGTCGACGCGGGCGACGCCCTCGTCGACGGCGCTCCCCGACCCAACTCCCACAAGGTCAAGGCCGGCTCCTGGCTTGACGTCACGCTGCCCGCCCCGGTCGCCCCGCCGACAGTGGTGCCGCAGGCGGTGCCCGGCCTGCGCGTCGTGTACGCCGACGACGACATCGTGGTGGTGGACAAGCCCGTGGGCGTGGCCGCGCATCCCAGCCCCGGGTGGACCGGCCCGACCGTGATCGGCGCCCTCGCCGCGATCGGACACCGCATCTCCACGAGCGGCGCCGCCGAGCGGCAGGGCGTGGTGCACCGCCTCGACGTGGGCACCACGGGGATCATGGTGGTGGCCAAGAGCGAGCAGGCGTACACGGCGTTGAAGCGGGCCTTCAAGTACCGCGAGGTGGACAAGGGCTACCACGCGGTGGTGCAGGGGCACCTGGACCCGCTGCGGGGCACCGTGGACGCGCCCATCGACAGGCACCCCACCCACGACTACCGCTGGGCTGTGGTGTCCGGCGGCAAGCCGAGCATCACCCACTACGACACGCTTGAGGCGTTCCCGGCGGCCAGCCTTGTCGACGTCCGGCTGGAGACTGGCCGGACGCACCAGATCCGGGTGCACTTCTCCACGCTGCGGCACCCCTGTGTGGGTGACCTCACGTACGGCGCCGATCCCACCCTCTCGGCCCGTCTCGGCCTGGCCCGACAGTGGCTGCACGCCCGCGAACTGAGCTTTGTGCACCCCCGTTCGGGGGACGAGGTCCGGTTCGTCAGCGACTACCCTGACGATCTGGAACGTGCGCTTGAGATCCTGCGTGACTGAGCGGCGACCACCCGACGACGATCCGACGAGGGGATCCCGCCCGTGCGCGCCGGCGACCTGCTGCGGCAGCTGGACCAACGGCTGCTGCCGCCGCTGACCCGGGCGGTGGCCCGCCTCGGTGACCGGTCGGGGCGGTCCGGCGTGCTCACCTGGGCCGCGGTGCTCTCTGTTGCGGCGGTGCTGGGCACCGCCGTGTGGGCCGCCGACGACGCGCCGGTGGGCGACCGGACGGTGGGCGAGGTGACACGTGTCGGGGTGGCCGACGGCGACTCCGTCCCCGGCTACCTGCGCTCGGCCGCGGCCGACCTGGCCGCGCTGAGCCCGACCGCCCCGGCCACCGGGGACGGGACGTACGCCCTGGTCGTGCTCGACGCGTACCTGCCACCGCAGCGGCTGGCCGCGGTGCTCGGCGACGTGTCGGTCTCGACGGTCTTCGGGCGGGTGCCGCTGCCCGGCCGGCAGACCGAGATCGTCCGGATCCCCGCGCTGCGCGTGCCGGACGACGTGGTCGCCGGCATGGCGCAGGTGGCCGCCCGCAAGGACGGCGAGGCCGCCGACTACCGGGCCAGGGCCGCCGGGGTGCGCGGCGACGGCGCCGCCGACCGCGAGCTGCGGGAGCGGTACGCCACCGACGCCGACGTGGCGAGCGCCGAGGCGGCGGCGTTCCGCACCGGCTGCGCCTGCGTCTACGCGGCGGTGGTGCGCGCGGTGCCGGCGGTGCTGCGGGGCGTCGCCTCCCGCCCGGACGTGCGGGCCGTCGACCCGGCACCCGAGGTGTACCGACTCGACCGCACGGTCTTCAACCCGCCACTGCCCGAGCAACGCGACGTGGTCCGCCCGCCTGCCGACACCGGGTCCGGTCCGGTGCCGACGCCGCTGTCGAGCGGATGGTCGACGCCGAGCACGCCGAGCACGCCCCGGCCGCCGGTGCCGATGGGCGAATCGTCGGAACCCGCACCGCTCGTAACAATCCCGTCACCCGAGTCGCCCTCGGCCGAGCCCACCGAGGCGGCCCCGCCGAGTGTCACCACCTCCCCGGACGCGACAGGCGCCGGGTTGCTGCCGCCCTCCCCGTCGTGATCTGCGCCGGGTGGTGTGCGTGCTCAGGTGTGGTCCGAATAGGGTTTGGTTCGTAGCCTGTCAGACAGAGATCGATGGTGCTGGGAGGGCGGGCCGTGGAGGGCAGTGAGACCGGCTGGGGCCGGCCGGCCGAACCAGCGCCGAGGTGGCGGGCATTGCTGGACCGTGCCCGGCTGGGTGGCCGGGCCGCTGAGCAGCCCGAGCCCGAGCGCCGCGCCGACGAGGCGGCACCGGATCCACTGCCGCGACGCGCGGCCCCCAACGGCTACGCGGGGCGGGCGTCGGCCATCGGGCATCCGGCCGATCTGTCGTACGGCCAGGAGCCCGGTTACCGGGCCGAGGCGACCTACCGGGTCGATCCCGCCTACCGTGCCGAGCCGGGGTACCGGTCCGAGCCGGACTATCGCGCGGAGCCGGCGTACCGGTCCGAGCCGGACTACCGCGCCGAGCCGGCGTACCGGTCCGAGCCGACGTACCGGGCGGAGCCGGACTACCGGGCCGAGCCGGCCTACCGGGCCGAGCCGACGTACCGGTCCGAGCCGGACTACCGGGCCGAGCCGGACTACCGCGCGGAGCCGACGTACCGGGCCGAGCCGGACTATCGCGCCGAGCCGACGTACCGCGCGGACCCGACGTACCGGGCCGAGCCGACCTACCGCGCCGACCCGGGCTACCAGACCGAGCCGACGTACCGTGCCGACCCGGGTTACCAGGCCGAGCCCGAGACGCCGCCGCGCCAGGCCGAGCCGGAGTCGCGCTACGCCCTCCTGGACAACGGCTACCGGCAGGGCAACCCGGCGGGGGAGTCCCGGTACGCGCTGCTGGAGACCGGTTACCAGCCGGAGACCGGCTATCCGACTCAGGTGCCGCCGGTGACCCCGCCGGTCCCGGCTGTCGCGCCGCCACCTGTCGCGCCACCACCGGCCACCGCGCCGCCCGCCCCGCCGGTCGCGCCGCCACCGGGCTCGGCCATCGCCGAGCGCGGCTACCCCGCCCGGATCGAGTGGCGGCCGCAGGGCGTCGACCAGGAATTGGAACGCGCCACCGGCGTGCTCCGCCGCGACCTGGGCACCCCACGCGTCTTCGCGTTCGCCAACCCCAAGGGCGGCGTGCACAAGACCACCGCCACGGTGCTCGCCGCCGCCACCGTCGGCAGCGTCCGGGGGCGGGGCGTGTTGGCGTGGGACGACAACGAGCTGCGCGGCACCCTGGGGTTGCGCGCCGGCAGCGCCCGGCACGCGCGCACCATCCGACACCTGATCAGCGACCTGGCCCAGATCGAGATCCTGGAGGACGCCACCCTGCTGGAGCGGCTGGACGACTACCTGCGGCACGCCTCCGACGGCTCGTACGACGTCCTCGCCGGCGAGGAGAGCCCGCGCTTCGCCCAGCGGCTCGACCAGTTCACCGTCAAGCGGGTGCTCGAGCTGTTGCGGCGTACGCACGACGTGGTCTGCGTGGACACCGGCAACAACGTGGAGAGCGCCAACTGGCGCACCGTGATGCAGGCCGCCGACCAGCTGGTGGTGACCACCGTGCCCCGCGAGGACGCGGCGTTCAGCGCCGACTGGATGCTCGACCTGCTGCACGAGGAGGGCATGGGCGAGCTGGCCGACAACGCGGTCACCCTCATCTCCTGCCCCACTCCCGGCCGCTCGCCCCTGCAGGACGACCTGGAGCGGCACTTCGCCACGCGTACCCGCGCGGTGGCAGTGGTGCCGTACGACCCGGCGTTGGAGACCGGCTCGTCGATCGAGTACCACCAGCTCCAGCCGGAGACCCGGCAGGCGTGGCTGCGGGCCGCCGCGGCCATGGCGGAGCCGTTCGCCCGGTGAGCTGGTTCGCCGCCACCGGCGCCCCGGCCCGTCGCGGGGCCTGAGAGGATCATCGGGTGAGCCCGGACAACCCCGACCCTGAGCGGCACGTCGACGACGCCGACCGGCCTGCCCCACCCCCACCGCCGGGTGCGGCGCCCGCGGAGAGCGCGCCGGCCGCGCCGCCACCAGCCGCGCCCCCGCCCGGGTTCGGCCCCGGAGGGGGTCCCGCCTCGACGGCGTACCCGGGCGAGGGTGCCGGCTCGACGGCGTACCCGGCCGAGGGTGCCGGCTCGACGGCGTACCCCGGTGAGCCGGAGCCGGCCCCCGACGAGCCGCGCCGGCCGCTGCGGACGGTGGCGACGGTGCTCGGGGCCGTGCTGGCCCTGGCCGTGCTGGGCGGGCCGCTCGGGCTGCTCTGGGCAGTGCTCGCGCCGGACACCCCGGTGCTCAAGACGGCCGAGGGGGCGATCTACGCCGAGCCCCAGCCGGAGCAGCCGATCGCCGCAGACGGCTGGTTCAGTCTGCTCGGGCTGGCCTTCGGGGTGCTCGCGGCGCTGGCCCTGTGGTTCCTGCTGCGCCGCCGACGCGGCCCGGTGGGGCTGCTCGGCGTGGTGCTCGGCACGCTGGCCGCCGCGCCGGTGGCCTGGCAGGTGGGGCGTCGGGTCGGGCTGCCGACCTTCGACCGGCTGCTGGACAGCGCCCCGGCCGGGCAGGCGTTCACCAAACCCGCCGACCTGCGCGCCGGTGGAATCGACTGGCTGCTAGGCGTGGTGCCGGTGCCGCACGGCAACCTGCTGCTGCCGGCGTTCGGCGCCGCCGTCACGTACACCCTGCTGGCCGGCTGGTCGCGGTGGCCGGGCCTGCGGCCGGAGCCGGACCCGGCGGCGTTCAGTTGGGTGTCGGCGGAGACGCCAGCTCCGACAGCGGCACCGGAACCGCCCGCACCTGGCGCAGCAGAGCCGCCTCGCGGTTGAGCAGCCGCAGCTCGGCGCGGAGCCGGGCGGCGGTGTCGTCGATGGCCAGCAGCCGCTGCCGGTCGTCCACGGTCAGCGCGGCGGTGGCCGCCACCAGGTGGGAGAGCACCGTCGGATCCTCCGGAAGCTGCTCGGAGATCTCCTCCGGGTCGGAGCGGATCAGCCCGAGGTACTGCCGGAACACCGCGATCACGCGGGCGGCCAGCAGGTCGGCCACCTCGTCCGACCCGGTCGCCTCGGGTAGCCACTCGACCTCGGCGGTCAGGTAGGGCTCGCTGCTCTCGTCGACGTCGGCGATCCGGAACCGCCGCCGGCCGACGGTGACGATGTCGAAGCCGCCGTCGGCCAGCTCGGTGACCTGGCGCAGCTCGGCGGTGCAGCCCACCTCGTGCAGGGTGACGTCGCCGACGCCTGGCGTCGCGCGGGCGCCCGGCCCGGCGGGCGCGACCTCCCAGCCGGCCTGGATGGCCACCACCCCGAACTCGCGGGACGCGCCCTCGGGCAGGTCGACCAGGTGCCGGACCAGGGCCCGGTAGCGCTCCTCGAAGATGTGCAGCGGCAGCACCAACCCGGGGAAGAGCACCGTTGCGAGCGGGAACACCGGCAGCCGTGCGGTCACATGGTCGAGCCTAACCAATCGCGCCCGCGACGGCGTGGCCCGGCTCACCGTCCCGCCGAGCGGGCGGCTGGGGTGGGCTCCGGGCGGGCCGCCTAGACTCGCAAGGGTGCTGAATCGGATCGACCTGCGCGACGGTCTCGGTGACCCGCGCCGCCTGCTGCCCCGTGCCCAGCTCGACGTGTCGGTGGCCGTCGAGCGGATCAAGCCGCTCGTCGAGGCGGTCCGGGATCATGGGTACCCGGCGATCCGGGAGGCGAGTGAGCGGTTCGACGGCATCTCACCGGAGGTGCTGCGGGTCCCGGTGGAGGCGATCGCCGAGGCCGAGGGAGTGCTCGACCCGGCCGTGCGGGCCGCGCTGCTGGAGTCGATCGCCCGTGCCCGCCGGGTGCACGACGACCAGCGGCGCACCGACCACACGACAAGGGTGGTGCCCGGCGGCACTGTCACCGAGCGGTGGCTGCCCGTCGACCGGGTGGGCCTCTACGTTCCCGGCGGCCTGGCCATGTACCCGTCGACTGTGGTGATGAACGTGGTGCCGGCCCAGGCGGCCGGGGTGCGCTCGCTAGTGGTGGTCAGCCCGCCGCAGAAGGACAACGGAGGCCTGCCCGATCCCCGGGTGCTCGCCGCGTGCGCGCTGCTCGGGGTCGACGAGGTGTACGCCGTGGGCGGCGCCCAGGCGGTGGCGATGCTTGCGTACGGCGCGGCGGTCGACCCGGCGGGAGCGCTGCGGTGCGAGCCCGTCGACCTGGTCACCGGCCCGGGCAACATCTGGGTGACAGCCGCCAAGCGGCTGCTTCGTGGTGTCGTCGGCATCGACGCCGAGGCCGGCCCGACCGAGATCGCGATCCTGGCCGACGACAGCGCCGACCCGGCGCACGTGGCCGCCGACCTGATCAGCCAGGCCGAGCACGACCCGCTCGCGGCGAGCGTGCTGGTCACCCCGTCGACGACCCTCGTCGAGGCGGTCGAGCGGGAGCTGGCCCGGCAGGTGCCGGCCACCAAGCACGCCGAGCGGGTGACCACGGCGCTGACCGGCGAGCAGAGCGGTGTGGTCCTGGTCGACGACCTCGAGGCGGGGCTGCGGGTGGTCGACGCGTACGCGGCCGAGCACCTGGAGATCCAGACGGTCGACGCCCGGGAGTGGGCGCTGCGGGTGCGCAACGCCGGAGCGATCTTCGTGGGCGCCTGGTCGCCGGTGTCGCTCGGCGACTACTGCGCCGGCTCCAACCACGTGCTGCCCACAGGTGGCTGCGCCCGGCACTCGTCCGGGCTGTCGGTGCAGTCGTTCCTGCGCGGCGTGCACCTGATCGAGTACACCGAGGCCGCGCTGCGCGAGGTGGCCCCGCACGTGGTCACCCTGGCGAACGTGGAGGACCTGCCGGCGCACGGCCAGGCCGTGCAGGCCCGCTTCCCGGGAGGGCTGGCGTGACCTCGCTCGACGATCTGCCGATCCGCGACGACCTGCGCGGGCTCTCGCCGTACGGGGCGCCGCAGCTCGACGTGGCCGTGCGGCTCAACACCAACGAGAACTCCTACCCGGTGCCGGAGCCGGTCGTCGACGCGATCGGCAAGGCGCTCGCGGCGGAGCTGCGCGACCTGAACCGCTATCCCGACCGGGACGCGGTGGCGCTGCGCGCCGACCTGGCCGAATATCTCGGGCACGGCCTGACCGTCGAGCACGTCTGGGCGGCCAACGGCTCCAACGAGATCCAGCAGCAGCTGTTGCAGGCGTTCGGGGGGCCGGGGCGTACCGCGTTGGGTTTCGTGCCGGCGTACTCGATGCACCCGCTGCTGGCCCTCGGCACCGGCACCCGGTGGGTGCCCGCCGCGCGCGGCGTCGACTTCGGGTTGACCGCCGACGAGGCGGTGGCCCAGGTCCGCGAGCACCGGCCCGACGTGGTCTTTCTCTGCTCGCCGAACAACCCCACAGGCACGGCGCTGGACCCGACTGTGGTCGCCGCGGTGCTCGACGTCGCGCCCGGCATGGTGGTCGTCGACGAGGCGTACGCCGAGTTCGCCCGGCCGGGCACGGTGAGCGCCCTCGCGGTGCTGCCCGGCCACCCGCGGCTCGTGGTGACCCGCACGATGAGCAAGGCGTTCGGCTTCGCCGGTGGCCGGCTGGGCTACCTGGCCGCCGACCCGGGGGTGGTGGGGGCGGTGCAGCTGGTCCGTCTGCCGTACCACCTGTCCGCTCTGACCCAGGCCGCCGCCCGCGCGGCGCTCGCCCACCGCGACGCCCTGCTGGGTACGGTGAGCGCGATCATGGCCCAGCGGGACCGGATCGTCGCGACGCTGCGCGGTGGCGGCCTGCGGGTGGCTGACAGCGACGCCAACTTCGTGCTGTTCGAGTCCGGCGGCGACCAGGCCGTCGCCTGGCGGGCCCTGCTGGCGCAGGGGGTGCTGGTCCGCGACGTCGGCCTGCCCGGCTGGCTGCGGGTGACCGCCGGCACCCCGGCCGAGACCGACGCCTTCCTAGCTGCGATGGAGACCCTGCGATGAGTCGGACCGCCCGGGTGGAGCGGATCACCAAGGAGACCAAGGTCCTCGTCGAGATCGACCTCGACGGCACCGGCGCCGCCGAGATCAGTACCGGCGTGGGCTTCTACGACCACATGCTCAACCAGATCGCCCGCCACGGCGGCTACGACCTGACCGTGCGGACCGTGGGTGACCTGGAGATCGACGCGCACCACACGATGGAGGACACGGCGCTCGCGCTGGGCGCCGCGTTCGACGAGGCGCTCGGCGACAAGGCCGGCATCCGACGGTACGGTTCGGCGACCGTCCCGATGGACGAGGTGCTGGTCCGGGCCGCTGTGGACCTGTCCGGCCGGCCGTACGTGGTGCACGACGAGCCGGTGCTGGCGCCGTACATCGGGCCGGTCTATCCGACAAGCATGACCCGGCACATCTGGGAGTCGTTCGGCCAGGCGGCCCGGATCACCCTGCACGTCGACGTGCTGCGGGCGGCCCGTCCGGGTGGGCACCCGGACGCGCACCACGTGGTGGAGGCCCAGTTCAAGGCGGTGTCCCGGGCGCTGCGCGAGGCGACCGCGATCGACCCGCGGGCGGCGGGCGCGATCCCGAGCACGAAGGGGGCGCTCTGATGAGCGCGAGGAGCGCAGCGCAGCGGAGTCCCGCAGTCGCGAATGAAGGGTGGCTCTGATGAGCGCGAGGAGCGCAGCGCAGCGGAGTCCCGCAGTCGCGAATGAAGGGTGGCTCTGATGGGTGCCGCGTTGCCGACGTTGCTGCTGATCCTGGCCGGTGTGCTGGTGGGTGGCGCGTGGTCGCTGCACCGGCAGGGCGCGCCGAGGGGCGCCGTGGTGGTCACCGCGCTGCTCGCGCTGCTCGCCACGGCCGCCGGGGTGCTCCGGCTGATCCCGGAGTCGGGGTCGTGACCGCGGACGTGGTGGTGCTCGACTACGGCTCGGGCAACCTGCGCTCGGCGGAGCGGGCGCTGGCCGCGGCGGGCGCGACGGTCCGGGTGACCGACGACCTCGCTGCGGCGGCGGCCGCGGACGGTCTGGTGGTGCCGGGCGTGGGCGCGTACGCGGCGTGCATGGCGGGTATCGAGGCGCTCGGCGCGGGCCCGGTGATCGCGGAGCGGGTGGCGGCGGGTCGTCCGGTGCTCGGCATCTGCGTGGGCATGCAGGTGCTGTTCGAGCACGGCGAGGAGCACGGAGTGGTGACGAAGGGCCTCGGGTTGCTGCCCGGCGGGGTGACCCGGCTGGCCGCGCACCGCCTGCCGCACATGGGTTGGAACACGGTCCGCGCGCCGCGGGGGTCGGTGCTGTTCGCGGGGTTGCCGGCGCAGAGCCGGTTCTACTTCGTGCACTCGTACGCGATGGGTGAGCCGGCGGCGTTGGCGGCTGCGGGGGCCGTGGTGACGACTGCACACCACGACACCGACTTCGTGGCGGCGGTGGAGCGTGGGCCGTTGTCGGCGGCGCAGTTCCACCCGGAGAAGTCCGCCGACACCGGTGCCGCGTTGCTGCGCAACTGGCTCGCCACCCTGCCCGCCGGTGACTGAGCGCCGGCACCGCCCGGCGTGCGGCGGGCGGGCGTCGCGGTGAGCCGGGAGCGGGCCCGTCGGCGGGCGGAACGTGAGGCAGTCCTGGCGCGGGAGCGGGCGGCCCGGCAGCGCCGGGTGGCGCGTCGGCAGCGCCGCCGCGCGGTGGTGCGCCTGTTGACGCCGCAGTTGCGGCGGGGCCGCACGGGGCGGCTGGCTCGGCACACCCGGGGTGAGCGGGCGGCTATCGTGCTGCTCACCGGGGCGGCGTTGATCCTGATCTGGACGTTCGTCGACGATCTGGCGCTGCGTGTCGCGCTGATCGTGCTGTTGCTGCTCGTACTGCCGGCGATCGTGGTGATCGCTCTGGACCGTCGTACCTGATCGAGGAGAAGACGTTGAGTCTCACCCTGTTACCCGCCGTGGATGTCGCCGACGGCCGGGCCGTCCGGCTCGTGCAGGGCGCCGCCGGCAGCGAGAGCATCTACGGCGAGCCGCTGGACGCCGCGCTGGCGTGGCAGCGCGACGGCGCCGAGTGGATCCACCTGGTCGACCTGGACGCGGCGTTCGGCCGGGGCACCAACGCGCACCTGCTCGCCGAGGTGGTGCGCCAGTTGGACGTGCAGGTGGAGTTGTCCGGTGGCATCCGCGACGACGAGTCGTTGCGCGCGGCGCTGGGCACCGGGGCGAGCCGGGTGAACATCGGCACCGCCGCGCTGGAGAACCCGGAGTGGTGCGACCGGGTGGTCGGGGAGTACGGCGACCGGGTCGCCATCGGGTTGGACGTACGCGGTCAGACGCTGTCCGCGCGGGGCTGGACCCGCGACGGCGGTGACCTGTACGAGGTGCTGGAGCGCCTGGACAAGGCGGGCGCGACGCGGTACGTGGTCACCGACATCACCAAGGACGGCACGATGCGCGGGCCGAACCTGGAGCTGCTGCGCGAGGTGTGCGTGCGTACCGACCGGCCGGTGATCGCCTCGGGTGGGGTGTCCACACTGGACGACCTGCGGGCGTTGGCCACGTTGGAGCCGCTGGGCGTGGAGGGCGTGATCGCCGGCAAGGCGCTGTACGCGGGCGCGTTCACGGTGGCCGAGGCGTTGCGCACGTTGGCCGAGTCGTGACGGTCACCCGGCTGGGCTCGGGGGGCCGATGGGAGCAGAGCTACGGCTACTCCCGCGTGGTGCGGGCCGGCGACCTGGCTATGACGGCCGGGTGTACGGCGACCGTGGACGGTCGGGTGGTCCACGTCGGGGACGCCGCCGCGCAGACCGCGCAGGCGTTGCGGATCGGGTTGGCGGCGCTCGCCGAGGTGGGCGTGGAGCCGGGTGACGTCGTCCGGACCCGGATGTACGTGACCGACCGGCTGCACGCCGACGAGGTGGGTCGGGCGCACAACGTGGTCTTCGGTGCGGTCCGGCCGGTGGCGACGCTTGTGGTGGTGGCGGGTCTGCTCGATCCGGAGCATCTGGTCGAGGTGGAGTTGGAGGCGTACGTCGGCGACAGGTGAGCTGCCGGTGGCCCTCGTCACGGCCACTCGTCGGCCCGATAAGTTGTGCACAACTTAATTGCGGGCTACGGTTCACGGGTGACCGATGACCTGGTGCTGCGCCGGCAGGTGTGCTTCGCGCTCTACGCCGCGTCGCGCGCCCTGACCGACGTGTACCGGCCGATCCTCGACGAGTTCGGGCTTACCTATCCGCAGTACCTGGTGCTGCTGGTGCTCTGGGAACGCCCCGACGACGCGCCCACGGTGTCCGAGCTGGGCGCCGAGCTGCGGTTGGACTCCGGCACGCTCTCCCCGCTGCTCAAGCGGCTGGAGGGGGCGGGCCTGGTGGTGCGGCGGCGGTCGGCGCGCGACGAGCGGCGGGTCGAGGTGGGCCTCACCGAGCGGGGCCGAGCGCTGCGCGAGCAGGTGTGCGACGTCCCGCTGCGGATCGCGCAGGCCACCGGTCTGGGCATCAGCGAGCTTGTCGCGTTGCGCGACACCCTCACCCGGGTCACCGACACCATCCACCGACAGAAGGAGCAGTGACTCTCATGCAGGCTCTCTACACCGCGTCCGCGACCGCCACCGGCGACGGCCGCGACGGCCACGTCGAGACCTCCGACGGCACCCTCGTGCTCGACCTGGCGGTGCCGAAGGAGATGGGTGGCGCGGGTGGCGCCGCCAACCCCGAGCAGCTCTTCGCCGCCGGCTATGCGGCCTGCTTCCACAGCGCCCTGCGCCTGGTGGCCCGCCGCGCCAAGGCCGACGTGAGCGACTCCGTCGTCGCCGCCGAGGTCGGCATCGGCCCGAACGGCAGCGGTGGCTTCGGGCTCACCGTGCGGCTCGTCGTCGACCTGCCCGCCGTCGCCCGCGACGCCGCCGAGCAGCTCGTCGAGCAGGCCCACCAGGTCTGCCCGTACTCCAACGCCACCCGCGGCAACATCGACGTCGCGCTTACCGTCCGCGAGACCCTGGCCGCCTGACGCCCGCGGACCTGGACCCCGACCGCGGACGAGAGGACGACCACCCGATGACAAGCAACCGTGAGATCCACCTGGCCAGCCGCCCCGAGGGCTGGCCCACCGAGGACACCTTCCGGCTCGTCGAGACCGACGTCCCGACGCCCGGACCGGGCCAGATCGTGGTCCGCAACCAGTTCATGTCCGTCGACCCGTACATGAGGGGACGGATGAACGACGTCAAGTCGTACGTGCCGCCGTTCGCCCTCGACGCCCCGCTCGACGGGGCCGCGGTCGGTGAGGTGGTGGCCAGCGAGTCGGCCGACATCGCGGTCGGCGACACCGTGCTGCACGGGCTGGGCTGGCGGGAGTACGCGGTGCTCGACGCCAGCGCCGCCCGGCGCGTCGACCCGAGCCTGGCGCCGGCAAGCGCGTACCTCAGCGTGCTCGGCATGCCCGGACTGACCGCGTACGCCGGTCTGCTGGAGGTCGCCGCGATGAAGCCCGGCGAGACGGTCTTCGTCTCCGCCGCGGCCGGCTCGGTCGGCAGCCTGGTGGGCCAGATCGCCAAGCTCAAGGGCGCGGGCCGGGTCATCGGCAGCGCCGGCTCGGCCGCCAAGGTCGAGCGGCTGCGGGCGCTGGGCTTCGACGCCGCGTTCGACTACCACGACGGGCCGGTCGGCGATTCGCTGCGGGCCGCCGCCCCGGACGGCGTCGACGTCTACTTCGACAACGTGGGCGGCGACCACCTGGAGGCGGCGATCTCGGCCATGAACCTGCACGGCCGAGCCGCCATCTGCGGCATGATCGCCCAGTACAACGACACCGAGCCGCCCGCCGCGCCCCGCAACCTGTCCCTGGTCATCGGCAAGCGGCTCACCCTGCGCGGCTTCCTGGTCCGCGACCACAACCACCTGCGCGACGCGTTCGTCCGCGACGTCGCGGGCTGGCTGCGCGACGGCACGCTCTCCTACGACGAGACTGTCGTCGACGGCATCGAGAACGCCCCGGCGGCGTTCCTCGGCCTGCTGCGCGGCGAGAACCTGGGCAAGATGCTCGTCCGCGTGTGATCGGTTAGTTGTGCGCGGCGGTCGGCCCGGGTCGGGCCGGCCGCCGTTGCACGTGCGGAGGATAGGGTGACGGCATGACGGTGGCGGTGCGCGTGATCCCCTGTCTCGACGTGGACGCCGGCCGCGTCGTCAAGGGGGTCAACTTCCTCGACCTGCGCGACGCCGGCGACCCGGTGGAGCTGGCCGCCGCGTACGACAGGGCCGGCGCCGACGAGCTGACCTTCCTCGATGTCACCGCCTCCTCAAGCGACCGGGGCACCATGCTCGACGTGGTGCGCCGCACCGCCGAGTCGGTCTTCATTCCGCTTACCGTCGGCGGCGGGGTCCGGCAGGTCGGCGACGTCGACACGCTGCTGCGCGCGGGCGCCGACAAGGTAGGCGTGAACACGGCCGCCATCGCGCGGCCGGAGCTGATCGCCGAGATCGCCGACCGATTCGGCCGGCAGGTGCTCGTGCTCTCCCTCGACGTACGCCGTGCTCCGGCCGGCGGCACACCCAGCGGGTTCGAGGTCACCACCCACGGCGGCCGGCGCGGCACCGGCCTCGACGCGGTGCGCTGGGCACGGCAGGTGGCCGAGCTGGGCGCGGGGGAGATCCTGCTCAACTCGATGGACGCCGACGGCACCAAGGCGGGCTTCGACCTGGAGCTGATCGGCGCGGTGCGGGCCGTGGTGGACGTGCCGGTCGTGGCCAGCGGTGGGGCCGGCGAGGTGGCGCACTTCCCGCCCGCGATCGGGGCCGGTGCCGACGCGGTGCTCGCCGCCAGCGTCTTCCACTTCGGCGAGCTGACGGTGGGCGAGGTCAAGGACGCGCTGCGCCGCAGCGGCCACCCGGTGCGCTAGCCGACTTCTGGTCGACGTCCTTATCGCTCGGTCCAACGCCCCAGCTCGGTCGACCCTCGCCCCCGCGCACGTGGTACCCCCCATGTCGTCGATGTCTCCTGCTTCAACGCAAGACCCAAGTGACCTACGCTTGACTGGTACCAACGCCACCCACCAACCCGTGGCAGGGAGACCACATGAACCGTGATTTCCTGACCACCGCTACCTGGCGCAAGAGCAGCCGTAGCCTGAACGAAAACGCACAGTGCATCGAGGTCGCTCTGGCTTTGCACGCAGTCGGTATCCGTGACTCCAAAGACCCGCGCGGCCCCTCCCTGGTCGTGACCGCTCCACAATGGATGGCATTCGTCGACGGGGTCAAGGACGCGGGCCTGCGGCCCTGATCCGTGCGACTCAAACACCGAGGTCATTGATCGGCCTCAAGCTGTCGTCGTGCTAGGTGTTCTGCCATGGAGGTTGGGGACGCGGCTGGCGGTGACCCGCCGGCTTCGGAACGCGGTGACGGCGGGCGCACATGGTAAGCGTCGTGCGCGATCAGATTCGCGAACGCTCCCGCCCGTTCCCAGCACTGTGCGCGGGTGCCGCAGATCGGGCATCGCCCGTGTCGCTGCTCATGCTCAGCCAGGATTCGCCACCAGCGGGCCAGTAGTTGGGCGGCGGGTGCAGTCACCGGGCTCCACCCATGTTGGCGCGGACCGCCGCGACCGAGACCTGCGCTTCGAAGCACCACCCGCCGGCACAGCCCGGTACGGGGCCAGCACACGTGTGCCCTCGCATCCGCACCGTGCCGCCGACCGGCTGCTGGTCTACGACCACCGTCCACACCAGTTCGTCGCGGTTGGTGGGATTGGGGGTGATCTCCCATGCCAGCAGGTGCAGCAGGGTGCCCGCAGGCACATGAAGGCTGTCGGTCATGCTCGGCTCCGAGGGCAGGGGGATATGGGCACCACCTGCACGGGAGCGACAGTTCCCGTTACTCCCGCTGGACGCTGCTGTGCCAGGTGGGCTGACAGGTCGAGATTGGCCGATATGCTGCCCATACGGCAGGCGTGCGCGGTGTGCACACGCTCCTGCAGACGCTGGGAGCCGACCATGGACGCTTTCGGGAAGCTGCTCAGGCAGCATCGGGAGAGCGCTGGACTGTCCCTGCGACAGCTCGGTGCGATCATCCATTTCCAGTACAGCCACATCTCCCAGGTGGAACGCGGTGACCGCCGCCCCACCGAGGCGCTGGCCACGGCCTGCGAACGGGCACTGCACGCCGGCGGCGCGCTCGTCGAGGCGTACCGGAGCGAGCGGGCCGGTGTCACCGACCTGCACCGGCGCACCATGCTGCGTGCCATGACGGCGTTGGCCGCCGCCCCTGCCGTCGCGCCCCTGGCCGGATTGGAGGCCCTTCGCCACGGCCTCGGCGACGCGGCGACCCCCGGCCACGACGAGTGGGAGCAGATTGCGGCTGACTACGGCCACGGCTACTACCGGCAACCCCGTCCCGCGTTGATGGCCCATTTGAGTGCCGACCTGACGGTGCTGCAACACCAGATTGCCGCCGACCCTGGCGCGCGTCGACCTGGTCTCCTGCGGGCTGCTGCGCGCCTGTCCGTCATCGTCGCGTTGAGCCTTGTCGCGTCGGGCCAGGTTCTGATGGGCCGGCGCTGGTGGCAGACCGCCCATCGGATCGCCGACCAGTCCGAGGACACCGAGACCCGGGTGTTGGTGCGGGCTTGGGATGTGGTGAACGGCTGTTACGACGGACGTCCACCATCGGCGGTCGTCACCCTGTCGGACGAGGTGCTGCCCCTGTTGGGTCGGCAGGCCACGTCAGCCGCGTGTGGGCTACTCGCTGGCCGGGCCCAGGCCCTCTCGTTGGCCGGGCGGCATGCGGAGGCGGTGGCGACGGTGCGGCAACTCGTCGACCTCGCTCCGCGGTTGCCGTCCACGATCGTGAGCGACGTGGAGTCGCTGTGGGGGTGGCCGGAGCATCGGGTCCACCACACCGAATCGTGGGTGTGCACCCACGCCGGCCGGCTGGCCGACGCCGAGGTCGCGCAGGATCTGGCCCTCGGCCTGTATCCCGCCTCGCAGACCCGGTTACGTGCGCAGGTGCAACTGCACCAGGCTGCCCGGCTGATCCGTGGCGGGCACATCCCCGACGGATTGCGGCACGCCGCCGACACACTCGATGCGCTGCCGGCTCACCTGCACAACCACTCGCTGCACTCAGTGGCCGCTCAGGTCATGGATGCGGTACCCACGGTGGAACGATTCCGGCCCGCGTTCACTGATCTCGCCGAGCGTATTCGCTCCTAGCCTCCGTTGCTGCCATGCCTGTCAGATACAGCATGTACGACGCCGGATCGGCCACGGCCGTGTTTCCGGCGCTGGTGCGTCTGTACGCGGTCGTCTACGCGGAGCCGCCGTACGCCGAGGGACCGGATCAGGTGGCCGCGTTCGCCGCCGCCCTGCCTGGTGAGGCGAGGCGCCCGGGGTTCACCCTCGTGGTGGCGGACGACGTGGGCGAGCTGGTCGGTGCGGCGTACGGGTCGACGATGGCCGCCGGGCGTTGGTGGACGCGTGCCGACGTCGAGCCTCCCGGCGATCTCCGTGGCGTGGACAAGTTCGCGGTCATGGAGTGGGCCGTGCGTCTCGACCGGCGGCGCGAGGGCATCGGCGCGCAACTTTTACGCCGGCTTCTCGACGGGCGGCCCGAGCAGTGGGCGACACTCGCGTCCAACCCGGCCGCACCGGCCCGCGCCATCTACCAGCGCGCGGGATGGCAGCAGGTCGGCGGATCGGCGATGCCCGACGGCACACCCATGCACCTGCTCGTCCTGCCGTTACCCGCCACACCCGTCGGCGCGCCTTGACCGTGCAATCTTGGACAGTTTCCGTTGACAGCTAACGGAAACTGTCCAAGATCTGCATTCGGCTCAGAAGCCCCCGGCCTGCCCCTCCGGTGACCGGCGGGGGGTGGGGATCGAACGCACCGCGTACTCCTGCACGGCCGCCGCGTGCTCGGCCTCGTCCAGGATCCATTCGGCGCGACCCGGCGCGTGCCTGCGGCTCAGCACGCCCTGCACGGTGTCCACCATCGTCGCCACCCCGGCGCGCGGCCGGGTCCGCCAGAGCTGCTCACCCTCCGCGGTGATGCGGAACCAGCCGTCCGCGACGGTGACCAGACCCGCGCCGACCAGTCGCTGGACGGCGACCTCCACCTCGTGCCGCTGCGGAATCGCCCGGTTGAGGTGGTCGGCGGTGGACAGCACGTCGGTCAGGCGTACGCCCTCCGGCCGGCGACTGGTCGCGGACCGTCGGTGCCGCCCGGCCCCGCTCGCGATCACCAACGACACGAAGATCCAGGCGTCGCTCCAGCGCCAACCGTTCTCCCCCATGCAGAGATGATGACGGCGAGCGTCGCGGAAGGGAACACCCACCCTCCAACGAGCCCGCTTGTACCAGCGCGCCGTGCCGAGGCGTGAACGGTCGGTGAACGCTCAGCCGGCCGGGGCGGGAGCGGCGCCCGGCGGGTCGCCAGCGGTGGCAACCGGGGCGGGCACCGCGACGAGCGGGATGAAGAACTGCGCCAGCGGGCCGATGGCCAGCGCGTACGCGACGGTGCCCACGCCGACCGTGCCGCCGAGCAGCCAGCCCAGCGCGAGAACGGTGACCTCGATGACCGTGCGCACCAGGCGGATCGACAGCCCGGGTCGGCGGGCGACGAAGCCGGTCATCAGCCCGTCGCGTGGGCCGGGACCCAACTGGGCGCCGAGATAGAGGGCGGTGGCGGCGCCGTTGGCGACGATCCCGGTGATCAGCAGGACGATGCGGACGCCGAGGGGGCCACCGGTGGGCAGCAGGGCCAGGGTGGCGTCCACCACCAGGCCGATCACCACCACGTTGCTGACGGTGCCGAGGCCGGGCCGCTGGCGCAGGGGAATCCACAGCAGCAGCACCAGGGCGCCGACGCCGATGGTGACAGTGCCGAAGGAGAGCCCGGTCCGCTCGGACAACCCCTGGTGGAAGACGTCCCACGGGTCGAGGCCCAGGTCGGAGCGGATCATCAGGGCCATGCTGACCCCGTAGACGACGAGCCCGGCGTAGAGCTGGGTGAGCCGTCGCACCGGCCGCTGCCGCAGATTGCCAATCAGTGCCATGCATGCCACCCTAGGTGCCAATCCTCCCTGAGGAAGAGGCCAATATCCGAGGAGTGGCCATGACAGCTCAGGTGCGAGGCGTCCAATTGGCCCGGTTGTTGGGGCAGTGGCACGCCCTGCCGGGCCGCCGCCGCAGTCCCGACTACGCCGCCCTGGCCGGCGCGGTGCGTGGCCTGCTCGCCGACGCCCGGCTTCCCCTTGGTGTCCGCCTCCCGGCGGAACGCGAGCTGGCCGAGGCGCTGCGGATCAGCCGTACCACTGTCACCGCCGCGTACCGGGAGCTGCGCGAGACCGGGCACCTGGCCAGCCGCCGGGGCGCCGGCAGCTGGACGATGCTGCCCGGCAACCACCGGGTCGCCAGCACGGGTCTGTGGACCCCGCTGGACGACCGGGAGATGATCGACCTCGGTGTCGCCGCGCTGGCCGCTCCGCCGCAGCTGCTCGGCGCCGCGCGGGCCGCCGCCGAGGATCTGCCGCGCTACCTGGGCGGGGCCGGCTACCACCCGACCGGGATCGGCGAGCTGCGAGAGGCGGTAGCCGCCGGCTACACCGCCCGCGGGCTGCCCACCTCGGCCGACCAGATCATGGTCACCAGCGGCACCCAGCACGCCCTGGACCTGGTGCTGCGCCTCGCCCTGGCACCCGGCGGGAGCGTTCTGGTGGAGTCCCCGACCTACCCCAACGCGCTCGCCGCGTTGGGCAGCAGGCGGGCCCGGATCACGACCCACGGGCTGTCCGCCGACGCCGGCGGCTGGGAGCCCGACCTGCTGCTGGGCAGCCTGCGGCAGACCCGGCCCAAGCTGGCGTACCTGATTCCGGAGTTCCAGAACCCGACCGGGCACCTGATGCCGTCCGCGTTGCGCGAGCGGGTGGTCGCGGCCGCCCACGCCGTCGGCACCGACCTGATCGTCGACGAGTCCTTCGTGGACCTGCCGCTGGACGGCACCGAGCTGCCGCCGCCCACTGCCACGTTCGACAGGCACTCCCGGGTGGTGAGCATCGGGGGGATGAGCAAGCCGTACTGGGGTGGCCTGCGGATCGGCTGGGTGCGCGCCTCCGCGCCGCAGGTGCAGCGGCTGGCCGCCGTCCGGGTCGGCATGGACATGTCCAGCCCGGTGCTCGACCAGTTGGTCGCCGTGCACCTGCTCGCCGACGCGGCGGCCATCGTCGCGGACCGCCGTGCCCAGCTCACCGCCCAGCGCGACGCGTTGCTGGACGCTCTGGCGCACCGACTTCCGGACTGGCGGGTGACAGTGCCGCGCGGCGGAGTGACCCTCTGGGCCGAGCTGGACGGCCCGGTCTCCAGCGCGCTCGCCCGGGCCGCCGAGGAGGTGGGCGTCCGGCTCGCGCCCGGCCCCCGGTTCGGTCTGGACGGCACCCTGGAACGCTTCCTGCGGCTGCCGTTCACGCTGCCGGCCGCCGACCTGGTGGAGGCCGTGGAGCGGATCGCCACGGTCCGCTACGACCTGGATCGGACCGGCCGGCAGCGCTGGCGGGAGCCGTCCGTCATCGCCTGAGCCCCCGACACACACGCAGGTGGCCCCACACCCGGGCGGGTGCGGGGCCACCGGCGGCCGTTTCTACAGCTCGGCGAGGGTGCCGGCGTACATCTTGTCGATCTCGGCGGCGAAGTTGCTCTCCACGCCACGCCGCTTGATCTTCAACGACGGGGTGATCTCGCCGTCCTCGATCGTCAGGTCGCGCGGCAGGATCGCCACCTTCTTGATCGTCTCCCAGCGGTTGAGCTTGGCGTTGAGCTGGGCGACGTACTCCTCGACCATCGCCTGCGCCTCCGGTGAGGCGACGATCTCGGTGTAGTCGCGGCCCTCCAGGGGGCCGCCGGCCACCCAGCCCCGGATGGCGTCCGGGTCCAGCGTGACGAGCATCGTGCAGAAGTTGCGGGCCTGACCGACCACGACCGCCTGCGAGGTGTACGGGCAGATGGCCTTGAACATCCCCTCGATGTGCGAGGGCGCGATGTACTTGCCGCCCGAGGTCTTGACCAGGTCCTTCTTGCGGTCGGTGATCCGCAGGTAGCCCTGCTCGTCCAGGCTGCCGATGTCACCGGTGCGGAAGAAGCCGTCCTCGGTGAACGCGGCGGCGGTCTCCGCCGGCAGGTTGTGGTAGCCGCGCATCACCGGCCGGCCGCGGACCAGGATCTCGCCATCGGTGTCGATCTTGCACTCCAGGTCGCCCATCGCCTGCCCGACCGTGCCGATCCGCAGCCCGGAGGGCGGGTTGACGAAGTTGCCGGCGCTGGTCTCCGTGAGGCCGTAGCCCTCGGAGATCGGCAGGTTGGCGGCGGCGAAGAAGGTGGCGATCTCCGGGCTGAGCGGAGCGGCCCCGGAGACCAGCACCCGCATCCGCCCGCCGAGGCGGGCCTGGAGCTTGCTGAACACCAGCTTCTCGGCCAGCCCGTAGCGCAGCTTCAGCCCGGTCGGCACCGGCTTGCCGGCCTGTTCCAGGGCGACCTTCTCCTTGCCGACCTGGACGCCCCAGGCGAAGATCTTCGCCTTCGCGCCGCCGGCGCCCTGCGCGGTGGTCACCGCCCGGTTGTAGACCTTCTCGAAGACCCGGGGAGCGCCGCACATCAGGGTCGGCCGGATCACCGCGAGCAGGTCGACGAGCTTCTCGACCCGCCCGTCGACGTAGGTGGGCAGACCGACATGGATCGCGCCGCAGAGCAGCGTCTTGCCGAACGAGTGTGCCAGCGGCAGCCACAGGTACTGCAGGTCGTCGTCGCGCAGCAGCCCGACCTCGGCCTGCGCCACGGCCTCCCAGCACCAGCCGCCGTGCAGCAGCTCGACACCCTTGGGCTGGCCCGTGGTGCCGGACGTGTAGATCAGCGTGGCCAGGTGGTCCGGGCCGATGCCGGCCACCAGCATGTCGATCAGATCGGGTTCGGCCGCCAGCGCCTGTGCGCCCCGCTCCTCCAGGTCGGCCAGGCTGAGCTGGGGCACCGCGGCGCTCGGGTCCGGGGTGCCGTCGAAGAGCACCACGTGGGTAAGCGCCGGCAGGTCCGCTCCGGCGATCTTGGCGGCCTGCGCCGGGTTCTCCGCGAAGAGGACCCGCGAGGCGGAGTCGGCGATGATGTATGTCGCGTCCGCCGGCTCGGTGGTCGGGTAGACGGTGGTGGTCGCCCCGCCGGCGCACATGATGCCGAGGTCGGCGACCACCCAGTCGAGCCGGGTGTTGGCGAGGATGGCGACCGGATTCTCCTGGCCTACGCCGAGCGCGTGCAGGCCGGCGGCGACCGCCTTGGCGCGCTGACCGACCTGCTCCCAGGTCAGCCAGTCGGGGCCCGAGTCGTCGGGGGTCGGGGACGCGAACGCGTGCCGGTCGGGGGTGGCCGCCACGCGCTTGAGGAACATGTCCGGGATGGAACGGTACGGTACATCGAGAGCCATCGCTGTAGCCGCCTTCGGGGGTGGTGGCGTGACGGTCGTCACGTCATAGTGGTTACCGAAGAGTATTGCCTGGCACCGGGCATCGGCTAGTGCGGGTGATCGACAGGCGGCCCGGTCCCGCCGGCCGGCGCTCCGGATCAGGCGTAGCGGGCAGCCACGACCGACCAGTCGTAGGTGGCCCGGACCCAGTTGCGCCGCGCCGCCAGCGGCGAGCGCAACGCGTCGACGCCGCTTGCCAGCAACCTCTCCTCCGCCGCCAGGTACGCCGCCAACCCCCTGTTGAAACGGTCGGCGGCCGCCCGCAGCGCGTCCGCCTCGGCCAGACCGCCCTCCTGGGCGATGACCGTCACCAGGTTGTGCGCGTCCGGGTCGCTCCGGCTCTCCTTGCCGTACGAGAAGAGGTCGTTGCACCAGCAGACCAGGTCCACGGCCAGCAGGTCCAGGGCGGTAAGCGCCGGATCGGTACGCCGGCTCGGCCCGGGTGGCTGCTTCGACGCCAGGTCGGTCAGGGTGAGGCAGGGGTGCACGCCGCCGATGTGCCGACGCAGTTGGACGTACTCCGTCACCCCCGGCACCCGCCGGCGCTCCCGGTTGGCGGCCTCCCAGAGCAGCGCCAGCAGGTACTGGCGCACCTGACTGACGAAGCGCAGCAACATCGGCGCGCGGCCCTGCGCCCGGGTCCGGCGGCACAGGTCGTGCAGCGCGGCGCCCAACGGCCCGGCGCCCGGCGGCAGGGCCGCGAGCGGGTCACCGCACCGGTCCAGCACGTCGAGCAGGGCGGCGATGACCGGCGCCAGCCGGCTCGGGTCCGCGCCGAGGCCGTCCTCGTCGCAGGCGTCGTCCATGACGAAGAGCCAGGAGATCAGATCGGTGAGGAGCCGCAACCCCTGCGGCGGCCCCTCCAGGCAGGCCCGGCCGGCCAGGCCAGCGGCGTCCGCCTGTTGTAGTCGATGAACCTGATGACCGGAATTGACCAGGCCGAAAGCGCGCGCCCACTCGACGCTCTCGCTGGCCACCCGATCCGTGGACTTGTGGCGCCCCGCCCTGAAGGAGGGTTCCCGTAGCGCCGAGATCGCGAAGCTCCGCATCGTGTGCCCCCACATCGTGCCGCCCCGGCGCGGAACGGCGCGCTGAAGCGTACGGGAGGAGGTATCGGCGCGCGTCGCTGGGACTGCGGCAAATGCCCGTCGTTCGTGTGACCGATTAGGTGCAGTAAGTCACATGCCCAGGCTGGCGTTGCGGAGCTGCCGGGCGGACGTCGGCGAACCGTCCAGTTGAACCCGGGCCACCCGCTGCCGACCGGAGAGGAACAGGGTCAACTCGGCCGGGGCGCCCACCACCCGCAGTCGTTCGCCGCCACGGCCGACGGAGACCTCGCCATACCCGGGCGCCTGCACGTAGAGGTCCGCCGGGAAGCGGCGCAGCGTCAGCCGGGCCAGTGGGGCGACCCGTTTCCACAGGGTGGTCTGCAGACCGCGGGACAGCTCGCGCGGCTGCCACCCCGGGGCGGCCCGTCGCACGTCCTCGTGGTGGATGAAGAACTCCACCGTGTTGACCAGCTCGTCGGTCAGCGGGTTGCTGATCGGGCTCCAGACCGGCGGCCGACGCACCTGCGCCACCAGCTCGGGGTAGGGCCCGGCGGCGAGCCGCCTGCGGACCCGCTCGGCGTGCCCCCGCAACGGCGCCAGCAGGATCCCGCCGGCCGCGTCCGGACGGCGCTCCCGCAACACCAGGTGCGCGGCGAGGTCACGGGTCGCCCAGCCCTCGTTGATCGTCGGCGCGTCGGGCCCGAGGGCCAGGAGGAGATCGGCCAGCGCCTCGCGCTCGGCTCGGGCGTACCGCGACATGGCCCGATCGTAGGCCCGCGCGCCCGCCGCCGCGCGCCGGCGGGCACCGGGTCGCGCCCGGCGAAGCGAGGACGTCCGGTACGTGACGGTCGACATATCCCGTCCGGGTCGGCGGCACCGGCCCACAGCGGTAAGGATGAGGGAGATAATTGTGGCTTACGGCGGGGGAGAGCGTGGCGAGCAGGACAAGTCGGGACGTGCTCGGCAGAGGGCTGGGGGTTCTGCGGCAGGCGATCCGGGAGCAGCCGCGGATCTTCGCGATTGCCGTGATCGGCAGTGTGCTGTTCGGCTCGATGGTCATCGTCAGCGCGTACGTGGTGGGCGCGGTGGTCGGTGACGTGGTGGTGCCGGCCATCGCGCGGGGCGAGGTGGGCGTCGGCACCCTGGCGCTGGCGGCGGTCGCCCTGTTCGGGATCAGCGTGCTGCGGGTGGTGGGCATCTTCGGCCGGCGGCTCGGCGCCGGTTACATGCAGTACCGGCTCCAGGCCGCCTACCGCCGCCGGGTCACCCGCCGCTACCTGGATCTGCCGCTGTCGTGGCACCACCGCAACGCCACCGGCACGCTGCTGTCCAACGCCAACTCGGACGTGGAGGCGGCCTGGTACCCGATCGCCCCGCTGCCCTTCGCGGTGGGCACGCTGGTGATGCTTGTCGGCGCGATCGTCTCGCTCTTCGCCACCGACTGGGCCCTCGCCCTGGTCGGCCTCGCGGTCTTCCCCGCGCTGTTCGCGCTCAACGTGGTCTACTCGCGCCGGATGGCGCCGCGGCAGGCCCGGGCGCAGCGGTTGCGCGCCGAGGTCAGTGGCATCGCGCACGAGAGTTTCGACGGCGCGTTGGTGGTCAAGACGATGGGCCGCGAGGCGCAGGAGACGGCCCGGTTCGCCGGTCGCGCCGGCGAGTTGCGCGACGCGTTGATCTCGGTGGGTCGGCTGCGGGGCGTCTTCGACCCGCTGCTGGAGACGCTGCCCAGCCTCGGCACCCTGGCGGTGCTGGTGGTCGGGGCGTTCCGCCTGCGCCAGGGCGCGATAAGTGTCACCGAGCTGGTCAGCGTCGCCTTCCTCTTCACCGTGCTGGCCTTCCCGGTGCGGGCCATCGGCTGGGTGCTGGCCGAGCTGCCGCGCAGCGTCGCCGGCTGGGACCGGGTGCGCCGGGTGCTCGACGCCACCGGCGAGATGCCGTACGGGCAGCGTGTCCTCGACCCGGCACTGTCGGGGCCGGCCACGCTCACGTTCACCGACGTGCACTTCTCCTACCCGCCGGCCGAGGCGCACCAGGTCGGCGCGCAGGTGCTCGGCGAGGTCGGCTTCACCGTGCCGGCCGGTCGCACGGTCGCCCTGGTCGGACCGACAGGCGCCGGGAAGTCCACAATCGCCTCGCTCGCCGTCCGCCTTGTCGATCCCGACTCCGGCGTCGTCGAGCTGGACGGCGTGGAGGTGCGCGATCTGACCGCCGCGTCGCTCGCCGGCACTGTCGCCCTTGTCGCGCAGGTGCCGTTCATCTTCGACGACACCGTACGTGCCAATGTCGCCCTGGACCGGGCGGGCATCGACGACGAGGACGTCTGGGCGGCGCTGCGCCTGGCCGAGGCGGACGGGTTCGTCGCCGCGCTGCCCGACGGGCTGGACACGATGGTCGGCGAGCGGGGCACCTCACTCTCCGGCGGCCAGCGGCAGCGGCTCACGCTGGCCCGCGCGCTTGCCGGACGGCCACGCCTGCTGGTGCTCGACGACGCGACGAGCGCCGTGGACCCTCGCGTGGAGGCGGCCATCCTCGCCGGTCTGCGCGCGTCGGCGGGTGAGCCGGGAGTGCCTGCCGCGTCGATCCTGGTGGTGGCGTACCGCCGGGCGACCATCGCCCTCGCCGACGAGGTCGTCTACGTGGAGCAGGGCCGGGTGGTCGCCCGGGGCACGCACAGCGAGCTGCTGGCCACCGTCGCCGGCTACGTGGACCTGGTCACCGCGTACGAGCAGGCGGAGGTCGACCGCGCGCAGGAGCGCGCGTACGACGACGAGGTGGCGCAGCTGCCGTCGGGCCTGGAGATCGAGGTGGACCATTGAGTACGACTGTGACGAACGACGAGCGGGACGCGCGGGTGGAGACCACCTGGCAGACCCTCCGGCGGGGGCTGGCGCTCTCCCCGGAGCTGCGGACCGGCCTGGCGGCCACCCTGGGCCTGGCCCTGGTCTACATGGTGGGCCGGGTGGCCGTCCCGGTCGCGGTGCAGCAGGGCATCGACCGGGGCATCATCGGTGGCCTGAACCTCGACGTGGTCTGGTCGGTGGTGGCGGTCACCGCGGCGATCCTCGTGATCACCACGGCCTGCGGTTACCTGATGATGCGCCGGCTGTTCACGGTCAGCGAGACGGCGCTGGCGAATGTGCGGACGCGGGCGTTCCGGCACGTGCACGACCTGTCGATGTTGCACCAGCAGTCGGAGCGGCGTGGGTCGCTCGTCTCGCGGGTGACGAGCGACGTCGACCAGATCACCCAGTTTCTCCAGTGGGGTGGGGTGATCCTGCTGGTCAACCTGGGTCAGCTGGTGGTGACGACGGCCGTGATGCTGGCGTACTCCTGGCAGTTGACCCTTGTGGTGCTGGCGGCGTTCCTGCCTGCGGTGCTCGTCATCCGCCGGTTGCAGCGTCGTCTCGGCGCGGCGTACGCGACGGTGCGTCAGCGCACCGGCACGCTGCTGGGCGCGATCGGCGAGAGCGTCGTGGGCGCCCCGGTGATCCGGGCGTACGGCATCGCGGGGCGTACCGCGCGGCGGCTGGACGACGCCATCGACAACCAGCGCGTGGCGCAGCAGCGGGCGATCCGGATCAGCATCGTGGGCAGTTCGGTAGGCGAGCTGGCGGCCGGGTTGGCGCTTGCCGGCGTGGTGGTGCTCGGGGTGACGCTGGGGGTGGACGGCACGCTGTCGATCGGCCAGCTGACCGCCTTCCTCTTCCTGGTGACGCTGTTCATCCAGCCGGTGCAGATCGCCACCGAGGTGCTCAACGAGGCGCAGAACGCGATCGCGGGCTGGCGGCGGGTGCTGGACGTGCTCGACGTCGCCCCGGACGTGGCGGATCCGGGCGAGCAGGGCCGGGACCTGCCGGCCGGTCCGTTGGACATCCGGTTCGCCGGGGTGCGGTTCGCCTATCCGGGTGGCCCTGCGGTGCTGCACGACATCGACCTGGAGATTCCGGCGAAGAGCCGGGTGGCGGTGGTCGGCGAGACGGGCAGCGGCAAGACGACCTTCGCGAAGCTGCTCACCCGCCTGATGGACCCGTCGGCGGGAGCGGTGCTGCTGTCCGGGGTGCCGCTGGCGGACGTCCGGTTCGACTCGTTGCGCGCCCGGGTGGTGATGGTGCCGCAGGACGGGTTCCTCTTCGACGCGACGGTGGGGGACAACGTGCGGTTCGCCCGGCCGGAGCTGACCGACGAGCAGCTCGGCGCCGCGTTCACGGAGCTGGGCCTGGCGGACTGGCTGGATGGTCTGCCCGCCGGCCTGGCCACGCCGGTGGGGGAGCGTGGCGAGGCGTTGAGCGTCGGGGAGCGGCAGCTCGTCGCGCTGGCCCGGGCGTACGTGGCCGACCCGGACCTGCTGGTGCTTGACGAGGCGACGAGCGCTGTCGACCCGGCGACCGAGGTGCGGCTGCAACGCACCCTGGACGCCGTCACGCGGGGGCGCACGACGCTCGCCATCGCGCACCGGCTCTCCACAGCCCAGGCGGCCGACGAGGTGATCGTGGTGGATCGGGGGCGCATCGTGCAGCGTGGCCCGCACGACGAGTTGGTGCACGACGCCGACTCGGTCTACGGCCTGCTGTACGCCTCCTGGCTGGAGCAGACCCGATAACGAAGCGCACTGGCTGGTGGACGCCGTGGTCCGGGTGCTCTACGCTCCGGGTTAGGTAAGCCTAACCTCTTAAGGAGGTCGCGCCATGCGGCCCAGCCCCGCCGAGATCGTTCGTACCCTCGTCGCCGGTCGGCTGCCCGGTCTCGTCCACCTGGCCCGCCGGCCGGGCCCGCACCACGCCCGGCACGTGACCGATCCCGACGGCCGGGTGCTGCTGCTGGTGCCGGTGGCCAGCCACCTGGGCGCCGCGCTGCAACCGGTCGCCGGGGGCGCCGACGTCGCAGTGGTCCTGGACGTCCTCGACCTGCCGCCCGCGGCCGGCGCTCCCGGGCTCGGGCGGGCCTGGGTCTCCGGTTGGGCGGCCGAGCTGCACGACGAGGAGGCGCGTCGCGCCGCTGTCGACTTCGCCGCGGTCGAGCCGACCGGCGACCTGCTCGACGTGGGCGTCCGGTTCCGGCTGTTCCGCTTCGAGGTGGCCGAGGTCCGCTGGGAGCGGGCCGGCGTCGTGCAACGGATCGACCCGCTGGAGTACGCCGAGGCCGAGCCGGACCCGGTGCACCCGTTCGAGGCGCTGCTGCTTGCCGACTTCGCCGAGCGCGACGCCGACCAGGTGACCGACTACCTGCGCCGGCAGCTCGGGTTGACCGAGCAGACCCCGGACGGGCCACCGCGTGTGGTGCGCATCGACAGGTACGGCCTGGTGGTCGCCCTCGGACGCCCCGGCGCGCGGCGTCGCGTCCGGCTGGCGTTCCCGGGTCCGGTGGCCGACCCGGACGAGCTGGGTCGGCTGCTGCCGCCGCTGCGACGCCCCGCCGACGCCCACCCACCGCGCTGACCCCACCCCGGCCGGCGGCACGACTCTAGGTCGGCAACGGGCCGGTGACGTACCGCTGGATGGTGGGGCCGATGGCCGCGACCAGGGTCTCCGGGTCGGCGGACGCCACCGGCTCCATGCGCACCACGTGCCGGATCATCGCCAACCCGATCAGTTGGGTGGCGACAAGCGAGCCGCGCAGCGGCAATTCGGCCGGGTCGACGTCGAGCTGGTCGAGCACCCGGCGCAGCACCTGCGTGGTGATGAACTCCCGCAGCAGGCGAGCGGTCCACTCGTTGCTCACCGCCGAACGCAGCAGCGCCACCCCGGCGCTGCCGGCCGGAGAGTCCCAGATGCTCAGGAACGTACGCACCAGCCGCTCACCGACACCGTCCCGGTCACCGGCGAGCACCCTCGGCAACATCTCGCCCGGGTCCACGGGGAAGTTCATCGCGGCCAGGAAGAGCTGGTCCTTGCTGCCGAAGTAGTGGTGCACCAGAGCCGGGTCCACACCTGCGGCGGCGGCGATGCCGCGGATCGGAGCGGCGTCGAAGCCGCGCTCGGCGAACGCCGCCCGCGCCGCGTCGAGAATCGACTCCCGGGTGTCCGGGTTGCCGGGTCGCCGGCCGGTCCGCCGCGTCATCGCCGCCCCTCGTTCGTCCGCTCCCGCTCACGCCGCCGATCGCCCGACGGCTGGCGGCAACCCGCGGGCGCGGGCCGCCGCCTGTCGGTCAGCCGGTGCGCCGGCGCAGGGTCGCCGCCGCGAGCACCAGCGCCAGCACCACCGCGCCGAGCACCACACCCACGTCCCGCCACAGGACGCCTGTCGGCTCGGCGTTCGCGCCGACCTCCTGCAACGCCTCGATGGCGTACGACAGCGGGAAGGCGTCGCTGAGCGCCTGGAGCCAGCCGGCCATCTGGTCGCGGGCCACGAACAGCCCACAGAGCAGCAGCTGGGGGACCACCACGACCGGCAGAAACTGTACTGCCTGGAACTCGGTGCGGGCGAAAGCGCTGCACAGCAGCCCGAGGGCGACGCCGAGCACCGCGTCGAGCACCGCGATCCCGATCACCAGACCACTGCTCCCGACGGTGCGGAGATCGAAGATCCAGTACGCCACTCCGGCGGCGACCGCTGCCTGCACGGCGGCGGCCAGCCCGAACGCGATGCCGTACCCGAAGAGCAGGTCGAGCTTGCCCAGCGGGGTGGTGAGCAGCCGCTCCAGGGTGCCGGAGGTGCGCTCCCGCAGCATCGCGATGCTGGTGACGAGGAACATGATCACGAAGGGGAAGATGCCAAGCATCACCAACGCGATCCGGTCGAACATCGACTGCTGCCCCGGCGGGGTCGGTTGGTCGACGTACATGAAGTAGACCAGGGTGAGCAGGACGGCAGGCACCACCACGAGCAGCGCGATCGTGCGCCTGTCGTGCCTGAGCTGGCGCAGGATGCGGCCGGTGGTGGCCGCCAGGATCCGCGGGTTCACGATGCCTCCTGCCGTGCGCCGGCCCTGATCAGTCGCAGGAACGCCTCGTCGAGGTCGTCCACGCCGGCGGCCGCGCGGATCGCGGCCGGGCTGTCGTCGGCGATCAGCCGCCCCTGGCGGATCAGCAGCAGCCGGTCGCAGCGGGCCGCCTCGTCCATCACGTGACTGGACACCAGCAGGGTGGTGCCGGCGGCGGCCATGGCGTGGAACCGTGCCCACAGGTCGGCCCGCAGCACCGGGTCCTGACCGACTGTCGGCTCGTCCAGGATGACCAGCTCCGGCTCGCCGACCAGGGCGCAGGCCAACGAGGCCCGGCTGCGCTGGCCACCGGAGAGGGTGACGACCAGTTGACCGGCCGCCTCGGCGAGCCCGACGTCGGCGACAGCCTGGTCGGCCTCGGCGCGACCACGCCCGTACAGGGCCGCGAAGTAGCGGGCGTTCTCCCGGACCGTCAGGTCCGCGTAGACGCTTGGCGCCTGGGTGAGGTAACCCACCCGGTGCCGCAGCGCCGGGGTGCCCGCCGGCTGGCCCAGCACGCTCACCGACCCCGCGCTGACCACCTGCACCCCGACCACCGCGCGCATGAACGTGGTCTTCCCGCTGCCGCTGGGGCCCAGCAGACCTGTGACGGCGCCGCGCGGAACGGCACAGCTGATGCCGTCCAGCACCCGCCGCCCACCCCGGTCGACCACCAGGTCGCGGACGGTTATCGCGTCGTCCATCCCGCACCTCCGAAAAACTCATCGTCTGTTGAACTCAACGCTAGATGAGATAACGCCGCCCGCGCAACGGCCCGCCTCCCCGCCGGTGCCCGCCGTCGCGCCCAGCGGTAGAACGGGCAGTAGGCTTCGGACCGGACAGCAGGTCCGGCAACGGGCATTGCGTACCGATCGGACGTACGGCACGATGGCGCCGTGGGTCACGCTCCGTTACCGCACAGCGGATTTCTCGAGGACTGGGCCGCGCGGTTGCGGGACGCCGCCGAACGGCCGGTGGTCGGCATCCTGCTGCGCGGCAGTCACGCCCGACGGGCCGCCACCGCGCACAGCGACGTCGACCTCGACGTGCTGGTCGGCGGCGCCCCGTACGCCGCCCGCCGCGCGTACCTGGCCGAGACGGCCGGTCGGGTCACACACGTCTCGGTGGCCGCACGCGACGTCCGATCCTGGGTGCACCGCCTCGGCGAGCCGGCCGACTGGGCGTTCGGGCTGCCGGTCACCGCGCCGGCCCGGCTGCTCTGGGCCGACCCGCACTGGCGGCCCCGGATCGACCTGCCGGTGCTCTGCCAGCCCGCCGAGCCACCCCGGCTGGAGGAGCTGATCGCCGCGCTCGGCAAGGCCGCCGCCGCCCGGGCCGCCGCCGACCGCCTCGGGGTCCGGCTCGCCGTGGCGGACCTCGCCCGACTCTGCCCGTCGGTGCTGCGCCCGGCGAACCCGTCGGTACGGGTGTCCTCCCGTCGGGCGGCGTTCGCGGCAGCCCTGGAGCTTCCCGTCGCCCCCACCGGCTACCGGGAGGACATGCTGCTCTGCCTCGGGCTGCGTCCGGGCGGCACCGGGCAACTCTGGGCCGCCGCCGTACGGCTTGTCGCCGGGATCCTGCAGTTGATCCGCCCGTACGCCGGGGAGATCGCCGACGTGGCCGGCGCCGACCTGGCCGACGCCCTGGTCGACGGCCGGCTGGACCGCTACGTGGCCCAGCTCGCCCGGCAGGTGGGCCACCCGCCGAACCCTCGGCGGGAGTCGTCGCCGGTGCCCGCGCCGCGTGCAGGACAATGGGAAACTGTGCCCGTACCTGACGCGCCGGTGACCGGCGTCCCCAGCGATCCGAGCGGCCCGGCGGCGTCCACGCCGGCCCGTCCGTCCCGGCTCGACCCGGCCATCGCGGCCCGGCTGCGCCGCAGCGCCGACGGCCTGGTCGCCGCCGTGGTACGCGCCCACGAGTCCGGCGAGGTGCTGATGGTGGCCTGGATGGACGACGAGGCGCTGCACCGCACCCTCACCACCGGCCGGGCCACCTACTGGTCGCGCAGCCGCCGGGAGTACTGGGTCAAGGGCGCCACCTCAGGTCACCACCAGTACGTGCGCTCGGTCGCGCTGGACTGCGACGGCGACGCGCTGCTGGTAAGCGTCGACCAGGTCGGCGCGGCCTGCCACACCGGGCACCGGACCTGCTTCTTCACCGAGCTGCCCGTGACGGGGGCCGGCACATGACCGACGGCGCGGTGAGCCCCGACCTGAACACGTTCACCGACGTGGCTGCCCGCTGGCGCGTCGTGCCTGTCACCCGACGCCTGCTGGCCGACGCCGAGACCCCGGTGGGTGTCTACCGCAAGCTCGCCGGAGGGCCCGGCACGTTCCTGCTCGAATCCGCCGAACAGGGAGTCGGCTCGGCGGGCACCGCCTGGTCGCGGTACTCGTTCATCGGCGTCCGCAGCAGCGCCACACTCGTCGAGCGGGACGGGGTGGCGACCTGGCTCGGCCAGCCGCCGGCCGGGCTGCCCACCGACGGCGACCCGGTGCGGGTGCTGCGGGACACCGTCGCGGCGCTCGCCGGCCCACTCGGGGACCCGTCCGACGGTCTGCCCCCGCTGACCGGGGGCATGGTCGGCTACCTCGGCTACGACCTCGTCCGCCGCTTCGAGCGCCTGCCCGAGCTGACCGAGAACGACCTGGGCGTGCCGGAGCTGGGCATGATGCTCGCCACCGACCTGGTGGTGCTCGACCACTACGACGGCTCGGCGATCCTGGTCGCCAACGCGGTGCTGCCGCCGCTTGACACCCCGGGCCGCGACGCGCAGGTCACCGCCGCGTACCACCACGCGGTGGGCCGCCTCGACGCGATGACCACGGCGCTGTCCCGACCCATCCCACCGATGATCTCCACGGTCGAGCGTCCACCGGCCGGCGAGGTCCTCTGCCGTACGCCCGAGGGTGGCTACCTGAAGGCGGTGGAGGCCGCCAAGGAGGCGATCCGGGCCGGTGAGTGCTTCCAGATCGTGCTCTCCCAGCGCTTCGAGCGGGCGACGCGCGCCGACCCGCTGGACGTCTACCGGGTGCTGCGCACCAGCAACCCCAGCCCGTACATGTACCTGCTGCGCTTCGACGGTTTCGACATCGTCGGCTCGTCGCCGGAGGCGCACCTGAAGGTCACCGCGGGCGTCGACGGGCGGCGCCGGGCGCTGCTGCACCCGATCGCGGGTACCCGGCCGCGCGGCGCGACCGCGACCGCCGACGCCGGGCTCGCCGCCGAGCTGCTCGCCGACCCGAAGGAGCGCGCCGAGCACGTGATGCTCGTCGACCTGGGCCGCAACGACCTGGGCCGGGTCTGCGAGCCGGGCAGCGTCCAGGTGCCGGAGTTCGCGACAATCGAGCGGTACAGCCACGTGATGCACATCGTCTCCACGGTGACCGGCACGCTGCGTGACGACCGGTCGGCGTTCGACGCGCTCGCCGCGACCTTTCCGGCGGGGACGCTCTCCGGGGCGCCCAAGGTGCGGGCCATGGAGATCATCGAGGAGTTGGAGCCGGTCCGGCGCGGCGTCTACGGCGGCACTGTCGGCTACTTCGGGTTCGGCGGTGACCTGGACATGGCGATCGCCATCCGGACCGCGCTGATCCGCGACGGGCGGGCCTACGTGCAGGCCGGCGCGGGGGTGGTCGCCGACTCGGATCCGGCCGCCGAGGAGCAGGAGACCCGCGACAAGGCCGCCGCCGTGCTGGCCGCCATAGCCGCCGCCGAAACGCTGAGGGCGGCCCGGTGAGCGCGAGGAGTGCAGCGCAGCGGAGCCCCGCAGTCGCGAACGAAAGGCAAGCCCGGTGAGCGCGGGCGCGGGCGTGGGGGGTCGGCGTCAGTTGACGTACGCCATGCTGCTCAGCCTGGCCGGCGCGGGCCTGGCGCTCTGGGCGGCGACCCGGGGCTGGTCGGTCGAGGTGACCGCGCGCCCGGCGCCGCTGCCGCCGGTGCGTGAGGCCCGCAGCGGGGCGGCCCTGCTGCCGTGGCTGCCGGCGCTGGCGCTTGTCACGCTGGCCGGCGGCGGCGCGGTGCTGGCCACCCGGGGTTGGGTACGGCGGCTGCTGGGCGTGCTGCTGGGCGCTCTGGGCCTGGTGGTGGCCGCCGGTGGCGGTTACGGGTTGGTCGCCGATCTCGACGGCGTGGTGAGCCGACAGTGGCCGGCGCTCTGCCTGCTCGGCGGTCTGCTCGCCGCCGTGGGCGGCGGGTGGACGGCGCTGCGGGGCGGAGTGTGGCCGGCGATGGGCGCCCGGTACGAGCGGCCCACGCGGACCGTCACGGAGAGTGCGCCCACCACTGTTGCTCCGCCGGGCCGGATGGCCGGGCGTCGGACCACCGAGGCGTGGGACGCGTTGGACCGCGGCGAGGACCCGACAGCCGGCTGATCAGCCGACCGGCTGATGCTCCCGCTGCCGGTGGGCGGAGACGGCACGGGCGGCGGTCAGCTCGGCCACCAGGCGGTCCAGTTCGGCACGTTTGTCGGCGCGGGCCCGGTCGGCGCAGACGGCCTCCCAGGCGTTGCCGCGTGCCGTGCGCACCCGGCCCTCGCCGACGACGGCACGCTCAAGGGTGTGCACCACGCCGACGGCGAGCGACGCCACGGTCCGCGAGATGGTGGTCAGTCCGATGCTCGGGTTCGACTCGGCAATGCTCATGGGTCACCCCGCACGAGGAGTTGGCGGACGGTCGGGCAGGCGCGTCATCGAGTCTGCCCGAGGACGATGCTGACCGGCTGACGTTTCGCCGGGGTGACCGCCCGGTCAACTGTCCCGCCAACCCCGTGACCTGGGACCGGCCGTTCGGCCTTGAGCTTGCTCACAGGATCGACAGATGTCGTTGTCGTCGCGCGGAGAACCGGAACCAGTGGCATGATCGATGGGTCGGCCCGGTTCGACCGGGGCCGCCGGGCTCCCGTCGTGTGACGGCGGTCGATACCGGAGGTGGCGCTGCGTGACATCCCGTTCACGGCAAGTCGGCCATTATGCCGCAGCCCTTTTCGTGAGCAGCGCCATACCCCCGGCTCCCGGCGTCGGTCGGCTGCCCCTAGCATCGGCCCATGACACCCGGAGAGGGGAGTCCGTTGGTGACTGCTGAGCATGCGCACGCGGAGGGGGACGAGGCCGGTCAGGCGGCGTCCGTAAGCGTGCTCGACGAGATTCTGGCTGGCGTGCGCGAGGACGTGGCCCGACGCCAGGAACAGGTTCCGTTGGAACGGATCCGTGAGCTGGCAGCGGCGGCGCCGCCGCCGCTCGACGCGTACGCGGCGTTGCGTAAGCCCGGCGTCGCCGTCATCGCCGAGGTCAAGCGCTCCTCGCCGTCGAAGGGCCGGCTGGCCGAGATCGCCGATCCGGCCGATCTCGCCGTCGACTACGCGGCGGGCGGGGCGCGGGCCATCAGCGTGCTGACCGAGGGGCGCTGGTTCGGCGGGTCGCTTGACGACCTGGCCGCCGTGCGTGCCGCGGTCACCGTGCCGGTGCTGCGCAAGGACTTCGTGGTCTCCAGCTACCAGGTGCACGAGGCGCGCGCGCACGGCGCCGACCTGGTCCTGCTGATCGTGGCCGCCCTCGAGCAGAACGTGCTGATGGGCCTGCTGGAGCGGATCGAGTCGCTGGGCATGACCGCGCTGGTCGAGGTCCACGACGAGGAGGAGGCCGACCGGGCCCTGGAGGCCGGCGCGCAGGTGATCGGGGTCAACGCCCGTGACCTGCGTACCCTTCAGGTGGATCGGTCGGTGTTCGAGCGGATCGCGCCCGGCCTGCCCAGCAGCGTCGTCAAGATCGCCGAGTCCGGCGTCCGCGGGCCGCACGACCTGATCCGGTACGCCTCCGCGGGCGCGGACGCGGTTCTCGTCGGCGAGGGCCTGGTCACCCAGAAGAGCCCACGCGAGGCGGTGGCCGAACTGGTCAACGCCGGCAACCACCCGGCGACGCCCCGGCCGGTGCGCTGACCCGCGCCGGTGTGACGCCCCACCGAGAGGATTTCCGATGAGCGCCGATGCGCTGGCCCCGGTGGCCGGCTCGCAGCCCGACTCCGCCGGCCATTTCGGCCGCTTCGGCGGTCGTTTCGTGCCCGAGGCCCTGGTGGCCGCGCTGGACGAGCTCGACGGGGCCTGGCGTACGGCGATCGCGGACGAATCCTTCCAGGCCGAGTTCGGGGCGCTGCTGCGCGACTACGCGGGCACGCCGTCGCTGCTCTACGAGGCCCGGCGGTTCTCCGCGAAGATCGGCGCGCGGGTGTTGCTCAAGCGTGAGGACCTCAACCACACCGGCGCGCACAAGGTGCGCAACGTGCTCGGCCAGGCACTGCTCACCAAGCGGATGGGCAAGACCCGGGTGATCGCCGAGACCGGGGCGGGCCAGCACGGCGTCGCCACGGCGACCGCCGCCGCCCTGTTCGACCTTGAGTGCGTGGTCTACATGGGCGAGGTCGACACCGAGCGGCAGGCGCTCAACGTGGCCCGGATGCGGATGCTCGGCGCCACGGTCGTCCCGGTCACCACCGGCTCGCGGACCCTCAAGGACGCGATGAACGAGGCGATGCGCGACTGGGTGGCGAACGTCGACGAGACCCACTACCTGATCGGCACCGCCGCCGGGCCGCACCCGTTCCCGGCGATGGTCCGTGACTTCGTCCGGGGCATCGGTGACGAGGCCCGCCAACAGTGCCTCGACCTGACCGGCGCGCTGCCGGACGCCGTCACCGCCTGCGTCGGCGGCGGCTCCAACGCGCTGGGCATCTTCCACGCCTTCGTTCCCGACGAGGACGTGCGGCTCTACGGCTTCGAGGCCGGCGGCGACGGGGTGACCACCAGTCGGCACGCGGCGAGCATCACCGGCGGGTCGGCGGGCGTGCTGCACGGCGCTCGCACGTACGTGCTGCAGGACGCCGACGGGCAGACGCTGGAGTCGCACTCGATCTCCGCGGGTCTGGACTACCCGGGGGTCGGGCCCGAGCACGCCTGGCTGCACGACACCGGCCGGGCCAGCTACCTGCCCGTCACCGACGCCGAGGCGATGGCCGCGTTCGAGCTGCTCTGCCGCACCGAGGGGATCATCCCGGCGATCGAGAGCGCGCACGCCCTCGCCGGCACCGTCACGCTGGCGCCGAAGTTGGCCGCCGAGCTGGGCCGGGAGCCCACCATCGTGGTCAACCTCTCCGGGCGGGGCGACAAGGACGTGCACACCGCCGGGGACTACTTCGGCATCCTCGACAAGGAGCACTGAGATGAGCCGCATCGGGGTGGCCTTCGACAAGGCCCGGGCCGACGGGCGGGCCGTGCTTGTCGGCTGCATGCCGGCCGGGTTCCCGACCGTCAAGGGCAGCATCGCGGCCATGACGGCGATGGTCGAGGCCGGCGTCGACGTCATCGAGGTGGAGATTCCGTACTCCGATCCGGTGATGGACGGGCCGGTCATCCAGAAGGCCAGCGACATCGCGCTGGCCGGCGGCGTCCGTACGGCCGACACGCTGCGCATCATCGAGGCGGTCGCGGCGACCGGCGCGCCGGTCGTCACGATGACCTACTGGAACCCCATCGAGCGGTACGGCGTGGACGTGTTCGCCCGCGACCTCGCCGCCGCCGGCGGCACCGGCCTGATCACGCCGGACCTCATCCCGGACGAGGCGGCCGAGTGGCTTGCCGCCTCGGACGCGCACGGCCTGGACCGCACCTTTTTGGTGTCGCCCTCGTCCACCGACGCCCGGGTGGCGATGACTGTGGAAAACTGCCGGGGCTTCGTCTACGCCACCGCCGTGATGGGGGTGACAGGCGCTCGGGCGCGTACCTCGGACGCCGCCCCCACGCTTGTCTCGCGGGTGCGGGCGGTCACCGACCTGCCCGTCGGTGTCGGCCTGGGCGTGGGCACCGGCGCGCAGGCCAGCACCGTCGCCGGGTACGCCGACGGGGTGATCGTCGGCAGCGCGCTCGTCCGCTGCGTGCTCGATGCCCCCTCCGAGGCCGAAGGGCTGGCCGCGCTGCGCACACTGAGCGCCGAACTCGCCGAGGGCGTCCGCAACCCCGCCCGTTGAGCCGTCCCGCCGCGCGGCGTGAGCGTCGGGAGTGCCATTCCCTCACGAGAGGTATACCTGTGAGTCATATTTATGACTCACAGGTATACCTCTCTCCAGCGAAAGTGGTCTGCCAGGACCCCGTGTGCCCACGACACGTGCAGGCGGATGCGTGTGCGGCGTCAGGGGCAAGCGGCGCCGGGGACCAACGCGACGCCGGAGGGCAACGCATCGGTCAGGGCAGCAGGGACGGGTCTGCGGGCGCCTCGCCGCGCTGCTCCGGCGGCTGACCGGCTCCCGGTCGCCCGTCGCGATCCCCGGTCTGTCGGTCTTCGCCGGTCGGGCGGGTCTCCCCGCTCGGGCGGGTCGCGACCGGTGGCGCGGTGTCGGCGGTGTCGGGTGAGCGAGAGACGTTCCGCAGGACGCCCGAGCGGCCGGCGAGCGCGTCGGTGACGGCTGCCCGGGTGAGTGGGGTGACGGCCTCGGGCAGCGCGCCGGGGGTGTGCCAGGACAGCCGGCAGCCCGGCGGTGGGTCCGCGCTCGGTCGCCCCTCGGCGACACGCGCGCGGAACACGTGCACCAGGATGTCCGGCAGCGGCCCGGCCCGACCGGCCCGCAAGGGCGTCGTCGGGCCGCCGAGGTGGTAGACGCCCACCAGGTCGACAAGGTCGATCTCCCAGCCGGTCTCGGCGCGGATGTCGCGCAGCGCCGCCCGCGCCGGGCCCTCCGCCGGCCGCAACCGGCCGCCTGGCAACGCGTACCGGCGCTGGCCCCGGCCCTGGCGGCAGAGCAGCACGCGGCCGGCGTCGTCGGTGACGACCGCGGCGACCGCCCAGGTGAGCGCGCTCATGGACAAAGAGCGTACGGCGGCGCAAACCAGAAGTCATCGGGATCCGCGCGCGGCGGCCCGGGGTGCCGCTGTGGGGGTGCGCAGCGGTAGCGTGTGCACCCGTGACCATCGCCTCGCTGTCCCCCCAGGCGGCCCTGCCCAGTCCCAGCACCGCCGTCTGGCAGCTCGGGCCGTTCCCGCTCCGGGCGTACGCGCTGTGCATCATCGCCGGCATCGTGGTGGCCTGCTGGGTGACCGAGCGCCGCCTGCGCCAGCGCGGCGTCGCTCCGGGAGCGGTGCTCGACATCGCCGTCTGGGCGGTGCCCGCGGGCATCATCGGGGCCCGGATCTACCACGTGATCACCTCCCCGGAGAAGTACTTCGGCGCCGGTGGCGAACCGCTGAAGGCGTTCTACATCTGGGAGGGTGGCCTCGGGATCTGGGGCGCCGTCGCCGGTGGCGCGGTCGGCGCGTTCATCGCGGCCCGGCAGCTCGGCATTCCGTTCGGTGTGCTGGCCGACGCGCTCGCGCCGGGGTTGCCGCTGGCCCAGGCGATCGGGCGGTTCGGCAACTGGTTCAACAACGAGCTGTTCGGTGGCCGTACGACGCTGCCGTGGGGTCTGGAGATCCACCGGATGGATCCGGACAACCCGGGGCACGCGCTGCGGGACGACGCCGGGCAGCCGATCCTCGAACCCGGCCTCTACCACCCGACGTTCCTCTACGAGGCGCTGTGGAACCTCGGCGTCGTCGCACTGGTCCTCATCCTGGACCGGCGGTTGCGGCTCGGGCGGGGTCGGGCGTTCGCGCTGTACGTGATGGGCTACACCGCCGGCCGGTTCTGGATCGAGCTGATGCGCACCGACGAGGCGAACCAGATCTTCGGCGTACGGCTCAACGTCTGGACCGCCGCCCTGGTCTTCCTCGGCGCGTTGATCTACTTCGTGCGGGTCCGCGGCCCCCGGGAGTACCTGATCCCGATCGGCGTGGCGGCCACCCCCACGCCGCCCACCACGTCCGACCTGTCCCAGGTCGACATCTCCGAAGGCCAGACCAGCGCGCGCGCCGCCGCCCCCGAGGGTTACCGGGTGGTCAGCGAGGAGCAGTACGACACCTGGCGGGACACCGGCGTGGCGCCGCCGGAGCAGGCCGACGAGCTACGCCCCGAGGGCGCCGAGCCGCTCGACGACGAGCCGGCCGACGACGAGGCGGCCAGCGCCCGCGCCGACGGGCCGGTGGGCGAGACGCGGGAGGCGCGCGACGACGACCGGGCCGACGCCGCCGGCGTACGCCCCGCCGACCGGGACAGCTGAGCGGGGGCGGCACCGATGCGAAGCGCGGTGGTGGTCGGCGCCGGGGTCGGAGGCCTCGCGGTCGCCGGCGCGCTGGCCCGCTCGGGTTGGCAGGTCACCCTGCTGGACCGCGCCGAACGGGTCCGTCCCGAGCCGACCGCCGTGGTGCTCTGGCCCAACGGCGTCCGCGCGTTGCAGGCCCTCGGCCTCGGTGCCGGTCTGGCCGCCATCGCCACCCCGCTGCCCGACGGTGGGGTCCGCCGTCCGGACGGGCACTGGCTGGTGCAACCCCGGCCGACCCCGGCCGACCGGATGCCTGTGGTGGTGCACCGGGAGGATCTGCACGACGCGTTGATCGCCGGCCTCGGTGACCGGGTCGAGCTGCGTACCGGGGTGACCGTGCGCCACGTCCGCGTCGAGCCGGGCGAACGCCCCGGGGTGAACGACGGGCGGCACACCATCGAGGCCGACCTGGTGGTCGCCGCGGACGGCACGGACAGCGTCATCCGTCGCCAACTGGCCCCCGAGTCCGGCGTGGTCAGCTCCGGCTGCGCGGCCTGGCGGGCCGTCATCCCCTGGTACCGGGCACCCCGGCTGGCCGCCGACCAGCAGATCGCCGGCGAGGTTCTCGGCGCGGGCTACCGGTTCGTGGCCGCCTCGTTGGGTGAGCGCGGTTCCTCGGGTGGTTCCAGCCGGGGTGGCATCTACTGGGTGGCCACCGCCGCCGGCGCTCCCCGCCCCGAGCCACCGGAGACCCAGCTCGCCCTCCTGCGCCGCTGGTACGCCGGCTGGCCGGCGCCGATCGCCGCGCTGCTCGACGCCACCGACCCGAGCGACCTCGTACAACAGGAGGTCCGCGAGCTGCGCCCGTTGCCCCGCGCCTACGGCTTCGGAGTCGGGCCGGGCGGGGTGGTGCTGCTCGGCGACGCGGCGCACGCCATGCCGCCGCACCTCGGCCAGGGCGCGTGCCTCGCCTTCGAGGACGCCGCCACGCTCGCCTCGCTGCTGCGCGAGGCCCGCCTGCCCGACGCCGTGCAGACGTACGACCGGGTGCGCCGTCCCCGGGCGGCGACGGTGGTCCGCCAGACCCGCCGCATGTCGGCGGTGCTCCAGACCCGGGGCCGGTTGGCGTTGCGCGCCCGCGACGCCGCGCTCGGCACGATCAACTCGCGGCTGCTCTCCAGCGCCGCCGCCTCCGCGGCCCAGTGGCGGCCACCGGCCTGATCGTCCACGCCGCTCAGGTCATCGGGGCGGTTCAGGGGATCAGGGCGGTGGGTTCGGCGATGCAGGCGGTGCCGACGCGGCGGAAGCCGACCCGCAGGTAGACCCGGGCGATCTCCTCGCTGCCCGCGGAGAGGAAGACGAGCCCGGTGCCGGCGGCGAGCAGTTCACGGGCGAGGGTGGCGGTCAGCGCGGCGCCCATGCCGCGACGGCGGGCGGCCGGCAGGGTGGCCACTCCGGCGATCTCCGCGACGTCGTCCACCCGCATCGCCATGCCGCTTGCCAGCGCGCCCTCGGTCGGCGTCCCGGCCAGCGCGGAGATCCGCCGGCCGTCGGCGATCCGGGCCCGCTCCTCCTCCAGCGCGGCGAGCTCCAACTCGGTGACCGCGGCGTCCCGCTCGGCCGGTCCGGCCGGGCCGGGCGCGGTGCCGGCGGCGCCGAACGCCACGGCCGCCACCGCCCGCCGGGCGGCCACGTCGGCGGCGAAGTCGGGCGCGTCCGCCGCCAGCACCCGCACCGGTACGTCGGACAGCGTCGCCGGATCGGGCAGCGCGGCCGGGTCGAGGACCATCAGCGGGGCCTCCAGCACGTTCAGCCCCGCCGAGCGGGCCACCGCCAGCAGCTCCGGGGTCGTCTCGTGCACCCACTCGAAGGACTCCGGGAGGCCCAGCTCCCGCTGGCGCTCCCGCACGGAACTGACGTCGGCCAGGGACGGCGCCTCGGTGGCGTCGATGCGGGGCCGGGCGTAGAACGGCCAGCCGGCGCCCTCGCGGACGAACAGCACCAGCCCGCCATGCTCCTCGGCACCGGCGACGTCGCGGGGCACCGCGTCGTAGAAACGTTCCAACCGGTCGAAGATGTCCTTGTGCACCGAATCCACCGCGCGAGACTACACGTCCCAGACTCTGGACGGTGTGATCAATCTTGAGTGGCCTTGCGCCCCCAGCCCTAACGTAGACTCAATAGACCCACGGGCCGACGTCGTCCCCACCATGATCCAACCTGAGTGACGACAGGAGGCCCGGTGGCTCAGCCGTACGCGGACACGACACAGCCGCACCCGCACAGCCCGCAGGCGTCCCCGACGCCCGGCCCCCACCCGCCCGCCCAGGGTCTCTACGACCCCGCGCAGGAACACGACGCCTGCGGGGTGGCCTTCGTGGCGGACATGCACGGCCGACGGTCCCACGCGGTCGTCGCCAACGGGCTCGGTGCGCTCTGCCGCCTGGACCACCGTGGCGCCCGCGGCGCGGAGCCCAACACCGGCGACGGCGCGGGCATCATGATCCAGGTCCCGGACGCGTTCCTGCGCGCGGTCGCCGACGTGACGCTGCCACCGGCCGGCGAGTACGCCACGGGCCTGGTGTTCCTCCCCGACGACGACGCCGCCGAGGCGCGTGCCCGTCGGGTGGTCGAGAAGTACGCGCTGGTCGAGGGCGCGGATGTGCTCGGTTGGCGGGACGTGCCGATCGAGCCGCAGGGGCTCGGCGACACCGCCCTGGCGGCCATGCCCCGGGTGCGGCAGGTCTTCGTGGCCGCCCACCGCCTCACCGACTCGCCCGCCGGGCCGGCCGGTTCCGCGCTGAGCGGCATCGAGCTGGACCGGGTGGCCTTCTGCCTGCGCAAGCAGGCCGAGCGGGAGACCGCCGAGCGGGGAGTGCCCGCGTACTTCCCGTCGCTGTCCAGTCGCACCATTGTCTACAAGGGCATGCTCACGCCCGACCAGTTGCCGGCGTTCTACCCCGACCTGCGCGACGAGCGGGTGGACAGTGCGATCGCGCTCGTGCACTCCCGCTTCTCCACAAACACCTTCCCGTCCTGGCCGCTGGCGCACCCGTACCGGTTCATCGCCCACAACGGCGAGATCAACACGATCCGGGGCAACCGCAACTGGATGCAGGCCCGCGAGGCGCTCCTGCGCTCGCCGAACGTGCCGGGAAACATCCGGCGGGTCTTCCCGGTCTGCACGCCCGCCGCCTCCGACTCGGCGAACTTCGACGAGGTCCTGGAGCTGCTGCACCTGGCCGGGCGGAGCCTGCCGCACGCGGTGCTCATGATGATCCCCGAGGCCTGGGAGAACGACCCCGGGATGGATCCGGCGAAGCGTGCCTTCTACCGCTTCCACGCCAGCCTCATGGAGCCGTGGGACGGTCCGGCGTCGGTGGCCTTCACCGACGGCGAGATCGTCGGCGCGGTGCTGGACCGCAACGGGCTGCGTCCGGGGCGCTGGTGGCAGACCGACGACGGCCTCGTGGTGCTCGGTTCCGAGGCGGGCGTGCTCGACCTCGACCCCGCCCACGTGGTCGCGAAGGGGCGGCTCCAGCCGGGCCGGATGTTCCTCGTCGACACGGTGGCCGGGCGGATCGTGCACGACGACGAGATCAAGTCCGAGTTGGCCGCCGCGCAGCCGTACGGCGAGTGGCTGCACGCCGGGCTGATCGAGCTTGACGACCTGCCGCCCCGTGAGCACACCGTCTACACCCACGACTCGGTGCGCCGTCGCCAGCAGGTCTTCGGCTACACCGAGGAGGAGCTGAAGGTCCTGCTCGCGCCGATGGCCCGTACCGGCGCGGAGCCGCTGGGCTCGATGGGCACGGACACCCCGATCTCGCCGCTGTCCACCCGACCGCGGCTGCTCTACGACTACTTCCACCAGCTCTTCGCCCAGGTCACCAACCCGCCGCTGGACGCCATCCGCGAGGAGTTGGTGACCAGCCTGGCGTCGACGATCGGGCCGGAGGGCAACCTGCTCGACCCGAGCGCCGCGAGCTGTCGGCAGATCGTGCTGCCGCACCCGATCATCGACAACGACGAGCTGGCGAAGATCCTCTCCATCGACGAGGACGGCGACCTGCCCGGCTTCAAGGCGGTGCGGGTCTCCGGGCTGTACCGCATCCGCGAGGGCGCCGCCGGGATCAAGGCGCGGCTGATCGAGATCTGTCGACACGTCTCCGAGGCCATCGAGGACGGCGTCCGCATCCTGGTGCTCTCCGACCGGGACTCCAACGCCGATCTCGCGCCGATCCCGTCGCTGCTGCTCACCGCCGCCGTGCACCAGCACCTGGTGCGGGAGCAGACCCGCACGCAGGCGGCGCTGATCGTGGAGTCCGGCGACTGTCGGGAGGTGCACCACGCGGCGGTCCTGATCGGGTACGGCGCGGCGGCGGTCAACCCGTACCTGGCGTTCGAGTCGGTGGAAGACATGATCACCACGGGCGTGCTGGCCGGTGTGCAACCCGCCGCCGCGGTGCGCAACTACGCCAAGGCGCTCGGCAAGGGCGTCCTGAAGATCATGTCCAAGATGGGCATCTCGACTGTCTCGTCGTACTGCGGTGCGCAGGTCTTCGAGGCGGTCGGCCTGGACACCCGGCTGATCGACCGTTACTTCCGGGGCACCCCGAGCCGGATCGGCGGCGTCGGGCTGGCCGGTGTGCACACCGAGGTGGCCGCCCGGCACGCGCTGGCCTGGCCGCCCGCCGGCGCCGCCACCTCCGACCGCCTTGAGGTCGGCGGCGAGTACCAGTGGCGCCGCGAGGGTGAGCTGCACCTGTTCAACCCGGAGACGGTCTTCCTGCTCCAGCACGCCACCCGCAGCCGGCAGTACGACGTCTTCCGCCAGTACACGGCCAAGGTCGACGCGCTCGCCGCGCAGGCCGGCTCGCTGCGCGGACTGTTCACCCTGCGCACCGGGGTCCGCCCGGCGGTGCCGATCGAGGAGGTCGAGCCGGCCACCGAGATCGTCAAGCGCTTCGCCACCGGCGCCATGTCGTACGGCTCCATCTCGGCCGAGGCACACGAGACGCTCGCCATCGCGATGAACCGCCTCGGCGGCAAGTCCAACACCGGCGAGGGCGGCGAGGATGTCGAGCGGCTGCACGACCCGCTGCGGCGCTCCTCGGTCAAACAGATCGCCAGCGGCCGGTTCGGTGTGACAAGCGAATACCTGGTCAACGCCGACGACCTGCAGATCAAGATGGCCCAGGGCGCGAAGCCCGGCGAGGGCGGCCAACTGCCGGGCAACAAGGTCTGGCCGTGGATCGCCCGGACCAGGCACGCCACTCCCGGCGTCGGTCTGATCTCGCCGCCGCCGCACCACGACATCTACTCAATCGAGGACCTGGCCCAGCTCGTCCACGACCTGAAGTGCGTCAATCCGGCCGCCCGGGTGCACGTCAAGCTGGTCAGCGAGGTGGGCGTGGGCACGGTCGCCGCCGGGGTCGCCAAGCTCAAGGCCGACGTCATCCTGATCTCCGGCCACGACGGCGGCACCGGCGCGTCCCCGATGAACTCGCTCAAGCACGCCGGCACCCCGTGGGAGCTGGGGCTGGCCGAGGCACAGCAGACGCTGCTGCTCAACAAGCTGCGCGACCGGGTCACCGTGCAGGTCGACGGCCAGCTCAAGACCGGCCGGGACGTGCTGGTCGCGGCGCTGCTCGGCGCGGAGGAGTTCGGCTTCGCGACCGCGCCGCTGATCGTCTCGGGCTGCGTGATGATGCGGGTCTGCCACCTGGACACCTGCCCGGTCGGCATCGCCACCCAGAACCCGGTGCTGCGTGAGCGGTACACGGGCACGCCGGAGTTCGTGGAGAACTTCTTCCTGTTCCTCGCCGAGGAGGTCCGGGGTTACCTGGCCGAGCTGGGCTTCCGGTCCATCGAGGAGGCCATCGGGCAGACCGAACTGCTCGACGTGGCCCCGGCGGTGTCGCACTGGAAGGCCAACGGGCTCGACCTGGCGCCCGTCCTGCACCTGCCGGAGCTGCCGCCCGGCGCTGCCCGGCGCGGGGTACGCGCCCAGGACCACGGCCTGGAGCACGCTCTGGACAACGAACTGATCGCGCTCGCCCAGCCGGCGCTGTCCGAGGGCGCGCCGGTCCGCGTGGAGGTGGCGGTACGCAACGAGCACCGCAGTGTCGGCGCGATGCTGGGCGGCGAGGTGACCCGCCGCTTCGGCGGCGGCGGCCTCCCGGACGACACGGTCGAGTTCGTGCTGCACGGCACCGCCGGGCAGTCGTTCGGCGCGTTCCTGCCGCGTGGGGTGACCCTGCGCCTGCACGGTGACGCCAACGACTACGTGGGCAAGGGCCTCTCCGGGGGCCGGATCGTCGTCCGCCCGGACGCCGCCGCGCCGTTCCTCGACCCCGACGCCGAGCCCGGGCAGCGGGCCGAGGACCAGATCATCGGCGGCAACACCATCCTGTACGGGGCCACGGCGGGCGAGGTCTTCCTGCGCGGTCGGGTGGGGGAGCGGTTCGCGGTCCGCAACTCCGGCGCGGTCGCCGTCGTCGAGGGCGTCGGCGACCACGGTTGCGAGTACATGACCGGCGGCACGGTGGTGGTGCTCGGCACGACCGGGCGCAACTTCGCCGCAGGCATGTCCGGTGGGACGGCGTTCGTGCACAGGTTGGACCGGGCGCGGGTCAACACCGAGCTTGTCGACCTGGCGCCACTGGGCGAGCAGGAGCAGGCGCTGCTGCACGAGTTGGTGCAGCGGCACGTGGCCGAGACCGGGTCGGCGGTCGCCGAGGAGCTGCTCAAGCGGTGGCCGGAGGCGGTTGCCGAGTTCACCGCGGTGGTGCCCCGCGACTACCGCCGGGTGCTGGAGATCATGCGGGCCGCCGAAGCAGCCGGCCGCGACGTCGACGACGCGGTCATGACAGAACTGACCGCACCCGCTGTGCCGGCGATGCCGGTGCCGCCCGCCCCGCGGGTGGCTGCCCAGGAGGTGGCACGTGCCTGACCCGAACGGTTTCCTGCGCTACGACCGGCGGCTGCCGGCCCGCCGCCCGGTGCCGGTGCGGATCAGCGACTGGCGGGAGGTGTACCCGCCGGCCGGCGAGGAACTGGTCCGTGAGCAGGCCACCCGATGCATGGACTGCGGCATCCCGTTCTGCCACGACGGCTGCCCGCTGGGCAACCGCATCCCGGACTGGAACGACCTGGTCCGCAGCGGCAACTGGGACGCCGCAGTGGAGTCGCTGCACGCCACCAACAACTTCCCGGAGTTCACCGGCCGGCTCTGCCCGGCGCCCTGCGAGGCGGCCTGCGTGCTGGGTATCGCCGGCGGCCAGCCGGTCACCATCAAGCAGGTCGAGGTGGAGATCGCCGACGCGGCCGCGGCGCGCGGGCTCACCCCGCGCCCCGTTCCGGCGCCGTCGGGCCGGTCGGTCGCCGTGGTCGGCTCCGGGCCCGCCGGCCTGGCAGCCGCCCAGCAACTGGCCCGCGCCGGTCACGCCGTGACTGTGTACGAGCGCGACGACGCGATCGGCGGCCTGCTCCGGTACGGCATCCCCGACTTCAAGTTGGAGAAGCGGCACATCGACGCCCGGTTGGCGCAGCTCACCGCCGAGGGGGTGCGCTTCCGCACCGGCGTGCACGTCGGCGTCGACGTCACCGCCGATCAGGTGCGCGCCGAGCACGACGCGGTGTTGCTGGCCGCCGGGGCGTTGCAGGGCCGGGACACCCCGGAGACCCCGGGGCGGGCGCTGCGGGGCGTACACCAGGCGATGGCGCACCTGGTCGCGGCGAATCGGGCGGTCGCTACCGCGGCCACCGACCAGGCCGGCGTGGTGGCCACCGGCGAGCGCCGGCTGCCGCGGGCGGTGCTGCCGGACGGCACCCCGATCGACGCTGCCGGCAAGCACGTGGTGATCATCGGTGGCGGAGACACGGCGGCCGACTGCCTCGGCGTCGCCCACCGGCAGGGCGCCGCAGGCGTAAACCAGCTCGACCTGTACCCGCAGCCGCCGCAGGAGCGCGACGAGGCCCGGGACCCGTGGCCGACGTGGCCGTGGGTCCTGCGCAGCTACCCGGCGCACGAGGAGGGCGGCGAGCGGGTCTTCGCCGTGGCGGTGCAGGAGTTCGTGGACGACGGCACCGGTCAGGTGCGCGCGGTGCGGATCGCCGAGGTGACAGTCGAGAAGCGCGACGGCCGGCGGGTCGTCACCGTCGTCCCGGGTTCCGAGCGGGAGCTGCCGGCGGACCTGGTGCTGTTGGCGATCGGTTTCGAGGGCACCGAGCAGCAGCCGTTGCTGGAGCAGTTCGGCGTGACCCGCAATCCGCGGGGCGCGATCGACGCCCGCGACGACTGGCAGACCGCCGCCGACGGCGTGTTCGTCGCCGGTGACATGCACCGGGGCGCCTCGTTGATCGTCTGGGCCATCGCCGAGGGCCGTGCGGCTGCCGCCGCGATCCACGGTTACCTGGGCGGTGCCGGGGCGCTACCCGCCCCGGTCGGCCCGGCGGCGCAGGCGCTCGCCGTGCGCTGAGGCTGTTCGAGGGGTTCCGGCCGGCGCGGCAGGCATCTGCCGCGCCGGCCGTCCGTCGGTGAGACAGCGGTCACCGCCGACGGGACGTACCGGCCTGAAGATCATCGTTACGCTGCGCTCATGGACAATGAGGAGCGGCTACGACGGACCCGTCGCTGGCTGTGGATCGTGCTGATCGGGCTCTTCCTGAGCGGTGCCACCGCGTTCCCGCTGGAGATCGAGGTGCGCTGGCTGCTGCGCGCGCTGGACCCGCTCGCCGGTCAGGTGCCGGCGCTCGTCGACTGGATCGAACGAGTCCACACCGGACTCGTGACGGCGGGCGAGGACTACCCGTTCCTGCTCTACGGCACCGACTGGCTGGCCTTCGCCCACCTGGTGCTGGCGGTGGCGTTCTGGGGGCCGCTGCGTGACCCGGTGCGCAACGTCTGGGTGGTGCAGGTCGGCATGATCGCCTGCGCGGGGATCGTCCCGCTGGCGCTGATCTGTGGCCCGATCCGGGACATCCCGTGGTTCTGGACGCTCATCGACCTGTCCTTCGCGGTGGGTGCCTTCCCGCCGCTCTGGTTCGCCTACCGACACATCCGCGCCGTCGAAGCCACCCAGCCCTAACCCATCCCATTGCCCCGCTGCCCCGCCGCCGAGGTGTTCACCGATCGGGGTCGCGTTCACCGGCCCGGCTTGGCCCGGCTTGGCCCGGCTTGGCCCGGCTTGGCCCGGCTTGGCCCGGCTTGGCCCGGCTTGGCCCGGCTTGGCCCGGCTTGGCCCGGCTCGGCCTGGCTCGGCCCGGCTCGGCCCGGCTTGGCCCGGCTTGGCCCGGCTCGGCCCGGCTCGGCCCGGCTCGGCCCGGCTCGGCCCGGCTCGGCCCGGCTCGGCCTGGCCTGGCCTGGCCTGGCCTGGCCTGGCTCGGCTCGGCCTGGCTTGGCCCGGCCTGGCTTGGCCCGGCCTGGCTTGGCCCGGCCCGGCTCGGCTTGGCCTAGTGGGTGGGCTTCGGATGCTTTGGAGCTGATGTCATAGACGAATCGGGATGGGTCCCGTCCGCGGATGATTCGTTGACGGCATCAGCTCCAAAGCACTCGTCCACCACCCTTCGGCCCCGACCCGGCCGTACCTCCGGCTCGGCCGTACCTCTCCGCTCGGCCGGCCTCCGGTTGCCCCACTTCGGTGGAGTGTGGCCGTGACGGCCGTGCGTACGGCGCAGGGCGGATCAGCGGGGGCGGTTCCGCCATTCGCCCTCAACCCGCCGCCACCCCCGCCCCACCCCCGACCGCGTCGATCATCGAGTTGTGGTGCCTCAGATTTAGGGCATCAGTCATCTTCTGCCAGCCACAACTTCATGATCGACAGGGTGGGCCGGGGCGGGGGTGGGGTAGGGGTGGGCGGTTAGTGGGACAGCAACTCGTGGGATTCGTGGATTTTGGACCAGGACTTTGGTTCGGTGGGCGGGGCGGTTTTGCGCGCGGCGCTGGCCACGTCCGGTCGGCCGGCGGTAAACAGCCAGGTGGTGAACAGCTCGTCCAGGTCCAGACCGGAGATCCGCTCGGCCAGGGCCTGGAACTCCTCAATGGTGCCGTTGCCGTACCGGTGCTCGGCCGTCCACGCCGGCAGGATCGCGAAGAACGCGTCGTCGCCGACGGCCAGCCGGAGCTGGTGCAGCGTCATCGCGCCCCGGTCGTAGACCGCGTTGTCGAAGACCCGGTCCGCGCCCGGGTCACCGGGCAGCACCTGCCAGAACTCGTCGTCGGCCGGGTAGCTGGCGTAGGTGAAGTCGAAGACCTCCTGCGCGGTGCCCTCGTCCTGCTCCTCCGACCAGAGCCACTCGGCGTACGAGGCGAAGCCCTCGTTGAGCCAGATGTTGCGCCACTCGGCGACCGAGACCGAGTCACCGAACCACTGGTGGGCGTTCTCGTGGGCCACCACGTACGTGTTGGCGCCACGACGCCAGAAGCCCGGGCCGTACACCGGGCGGGTCTGCGTCTCCAGGGCGAAGCCGATGCCGTCCACCGGCCCGGCCACGCCACCTCGTGCCTCGAACGGGTACGGGCCGAAGATCCCGCTCTCCCAGTCGGTGATCTCGCCGGTCCGCTCGACGCTGGCCCGCGCGGCCGGCCCGAGCGCGCCCAGCGAGGTGCTGTACGCGTTGATGACCGGCTGGCCGCCCGGGGTGGTGTCGGTGACGATGTCGTACTGACCGATCGCCATGAAGGCCAGGTAGGTGGCGGTGGGGGAGGTGGTCCGCCAGATCCACCGGGTGCGGTTGCCGGCCTCGGCCGCCGGCGGCCGGGGCTGCACGCCGTTGCTGATCACCTCAACGCCGTTGGGCACCGAGACGGAGATGTCGAAGGTGGCCTTGTCCAGCGGGTGGTCGTTGCTCGGGAACCACCACCACGCCGACTCGGGCTCGTTTACCGCGAGCGCGCCGTCGTCGGTGCGCGTCCAGCCGGTGTAGCCGTTGACAAGGGTCTCCGACGGGATCCCGCCGTAGCGCACCACGATGGTCAGCTGCTGGCCCCGGGTGATCGTGCGGGTCGGGGTGACCACCAGCTCGTGCGCGCCCGCCTTGGCGGCGCCAGCCTCCCAGCCGTTGACCCGCACCGACTCGACGTCGAGCAGGAAGTCCAGGTTGAACGCCGAGAGGTCCTGCGTCGCGGTGGCGAGGATCGTGGTGGTGCCGGTGAGCCGGTCGGTGGCGGGGTCGTAGCGCAGCCGGACGTCGTAGTGCGAGACGTCGTAGCCGCCGTTGCCGTAGTCGGGGAAGTAGGTGTCGCCAAGGCCCGCGGCGCCGGGTTGCGGCGCGACCGAGACGACGGGCCGGCCCCAGCCCGTCGGGGCGGCCGGGGCGGGCGCGCCGGTGAGCATGGTGCCGGCGGTGGTGAGGGTCAGGGCGGCGGTGGCCGCCGTGAGGACTCGTCGCACGAGGTGGACTCCCTCCATCGGATGTACGCACCGCCAACCTAATCGACAACTGTGAACATCGCCGCCCGCCGCCCGCGCGCCAGATCATCGATCTCTGGCGCATCTTGCACCGCAAGGTCACACTTGGTGAATCGGAGGTGACGCGTGCGGCGGTCGGAGCTGTCCAAACAGGAGTTGATCGGCCAGCGGCAGACGACCGGCCATCGAGACCGCCTGCCGGCCGGGGGTCTGGAGCTCTTCACGTTGCTCGCCCAGTTGCTGCGGCGTCCCCGCCGCGGTGACCGCCGGCTGCCGTTGCTCTGGCTGGTCCGCGCCGAGACGCAGGAACTGATGGTGCCGCTGCGGCGCTTCTTCGGCCAGGGCCCCCGACGCCGAGTGCCGCACGCCGTGCTTGACGTCGAGGCGCCACCGGCTGCCGGGGACGTGCCGGCGCTGCTGCGCGAACTGCACCGCCAGCTCTCCCTGGAGGCCTTCGGCGCCGCCCGGCTGCGTTTCCGGCACTACCCGCTCGCCGACTGGCTGATGCAGCAGAGCCTCAGTTTCGGCGTCGACGCCGACGACAGCCGTGCGGCCCTGGTCCGCCGGCTGCGTGACAGGCGTGGCCCGCGTACCTCGGGGGCGTTGCCCTCCGGCGGTGACACGGTCAGCATGGTCTCCCAGGTGCTGCTCTGGCTGGTCCGCCGCGCGGTGCCCGGAGTGGTCTTCCGGGCCGCCGTCTCCGGTCGGGTGCCGCTGCTCGGCAGGCACTACCGCTGGTTCATGCGTCAGCAGTACCTGGCGCCCCGGCAGTCGGTCACCTTCCTCGGTTTCGCCGAGCGGCTCACCGCCGGGTGGCGCGACGGAGAGCAACCCGACCAGGTCAACAAGCTTCTGCTGCACGCGTTCCTGGAGGACCTGCGTCAGGCGTACCGGCGTCGGGTCTGGCGGCCGTCGGACTGGCGACGCACGGCGTACCCGGCGCTACTGCTCGACCACGTCGCTCCCGGCAACGCCGGCGGGGAGCTGGTCCGGCTGATCGGCGACGTCCGCACCGAGACCGGCCGCAACGACCCGCTGCTGATCGTCGCATCCGGCGGACAGCCCCCGCCGGAGCTGCCCGAACCGCACCCCTTGACCGAGGCCGACGAGGCGTACGACGAGTGGGCCGAGGCGCTGCCGGAGATGCGGCGGCTGCGCCGCCCGGCCGCGTGGCTTGTGGTGCTGCGTCCCGACGACACCGACACCGGCCCGCCGTCGCGGGGCGGCATCCGGCCCTTCTCCGCACCCGATCCGCCCTGGTGGTCACGGCGCTTCCTGCCGGCGGCGCTCTGCCTGGTGCTGGTGGCGGCGCTCGGGCTGTGGGCGGGCACCAGGTGGGGGCTGGGCTGCCACCCCTCACTCACCGGCGGTCGCGTCTCGGTCGAGATCGCCGCCAGCGGCGAGTGCGTGGGCTACAGCGACCGCGCAGCGCAGGTGTTCAACAACGACCCCGGCCAGGACCGGCTGCGCACCGTCCAGCGGCGGATCTTCGCGCAGAACCGCGCCGCCGAGGAGGTCTGGCAGCGCAGCGATCGGCGTCGGCCCTTCCTCACGCTTGTCTACCTGGGCACCCTGACCGGCAACCGGACCCGCGCGGACGAGGAGTCGTACGTCTCCGAGCGGGAGGAGCTGGAGGGCATGGCCACCGCCCAGTACGCGCTGCTGAAGGAGTCGGCCGGCGCCGACGGCGCGGCGTTGTTGCGGATCGTGGTGGCCAACGCCGGTCGACAGATGATCTACGCCGACCGGGCGGTGGCGATGCTTGCCGAGTTGGCCCGCGACGACCCCACGGTGCTCGGGGTGGTCGGGCTGGTGGAGAGCCGGACCAGCACCGCCCGCGCGCTGCGCGATCTGAACCAGGTCGGGCTGCCGGTGCTGGCGCCCACGCTCTCCGCCGACAGGATGGACGCCAACTCCCGCCTCTACCTCCAGATCTCCGCGCCGAACAAGGACCAGGTGCAGCTTGTCGACGCGTACGCCAAACAGGTGCTGAAGGTCAACGAGGCGCACGTCTTCTACACCACTCTGGAGGGCAGCTCGCTCACCGAGGACCTCTACGTGGGCACCCTCGTCGACGGGCTCCGACAACGGTTCGGCCCTCGGATCACCCGCCTCGACGAGTGGCGCACCGGGCAGCGGCTGACCGACGAGTGCGGCTACCCCGGCCTGCTCTTCTACGCCGGACGGTGGTCCGAGTTCGACGGGTTCCTGCGGGCGCTGCGGGAGTGCGGCGGCAACCCGCCCCGGCACCTGGTCGCCGACGACTCGGCGAACCGCTACATGGCCAACCCCGGCCTGCGCGCCGCCGCGCCCGGCAACCTGCCCGTCACGTACGTCTCCAAAGCAGCCCTGGCCACCTGCGCCGCGTTGCGGGCGGCCCGGGACCGGCGCGACGACGCGCGGGCCAGCTTCCTGGCGTTGATCCAGTCCGACGACCTGCTCGACCCGCCGCGCTGCCGACCGGGGTCCGAACAACAGGTAGGCGAGCGGGTCAGCCTCGCCTACGACGCGGCGATGATGCTCATCCGGGCGGTGGAGAGCCTCGCCGCCCGGCTGCATCACGCCGACCCGGGGCAACGCTGGGAACCGAGGTCGGTCAACCCGGTCGCGGTGCACGCGGAGGTGCTCCGGCAGAACGCCGGCCAGGGCTACCTCGGGGTGGCCGGGTTGATCCGGTTCACCCCCGACTCGGGCGAGCCGGTCGACAAGCGGCTGGCCCTGATGCGGGTGGAACAGGTGCCCGACGTGGCCGCGGCGCCGGTGGAGGTGTTCCGCTGCGGGGTGGCCGACGCCGCCGGCCCCCCGGCCTGCGGCCCGGTGTGACCGAGCGGCCTGTGACACGTCCTCGCAGGACTGTCCGGGTGCCACCGGCGTCCGTTAGGGTTTCCGGGACCAGACGGCCGTTGGCGTTGGGGGCAGAGGGTGGGCAGGCTCGCGTCGGCGTACGGGCAGGCGGTCAACTCCCACCGGGCGGCCCGGGCACATCTGGCCAATGCCGTTGGGGCGCTCGGCACGACAGCCACCACTGCCGCTCCCGGCGGCGTCGGCGAGCTGGTGGCCCGCCTGGCCCGTGTCGGCGGCGCGCTCGCCACTCCCGACCCGGGAGCGACGCCGCTCACCGATGAGCCCGCTCCGGTACGGATCGGCGAGGCGTCCACCCAGGACGGCGGCTTCCCCGTCCTGCTGCCGCTCGGCGGCGGCCACCACCTGGCACTGGACACCGACGCCCGGGACGGGCGCGTCGCCGCGCTGCTGCGGGCGCTGGTGCTGCGGCTGGTCGCCACCGCGCCACCCGGTCGGGTCCGGGTCACCGGCATCGACACCGCCGCGCTGGGCGCCACCTTCGGCCCGCTGCGTCCGCTGCTCGACGCCGGCGTCCTCGACGCTCCGGCCACCAGCGAGGCCGAGGTGGCCGCCCTGCTGGACGCTGCCGAACGGCACGCCCGCGCCGCCCAGCACGCCGACCCCGCCACCCGTCAGTTGCTGCTGGTGGTCGCCACCGCCGCCCCGCCGCCGCGCGAGCTGGCCCGGCTCGCCGCGCTCACCCACGCCGGCCCGGCCGCCGCCGTCTGCGTGCTCCTCGCCGGCCACCCGTCCCGGCTGCCCGGCGAGACCTCGCCGCCGCTGGGCAGCACCACCGCCCTCCGGCTCACTGAGGGGTACGCGCACGTCGGCGACCCGCCCGGCGCCCCGTTCAGTGCCGACGGCAGTGGCCTCGCCGCGCCGGTGCTGCTCGACGGCGACCCGCCGCCGGCCTCGGTGCGTGCGCTCGCCGAGCACCTCGGCGCCGCCGCCCGCCGCGCCGACGCGCTGCCCTTCGCCGAGCTGCTGCCCGAGCGGCGCTGGGCCGAGTCCGCGGCCAACGGCCTGCGCACAGTCGTCGGCAGGACCGGCGCCGCGCCGCTGACCGTCGCCTTCGACACTGCGCTGACTGTCGCCTTCGACGACGCAACCCCGCACTGGCTGGTCGGCGGGCGCACCGGCGCCGGCAAGACCGTCTTCCTCCTCGACGTCCTCTACGGGCTGGCCGCGCGCTACTCGCCTGCCGAGTTGCAGCTCTACCTGCTCGACTTCAAGGAGGGCGTCAGCTTCACCGAGTTCGTGCCCACCGGCCGCGACCCGTCCTGGCTGCCGCACGCCCGTGCGGTAGGCATCGAGTCCGACCGCGAGTACGGCCTCGCCGTGCTGCGCGAGCTGCGCCGGGAGGCACAGCGCCGGGCCACCGCGCTGAAGCGGCACGGCGTCACCAAGCTCGCCGACCTGCCGCGGGACAGTCCGCTGCCGCGCATCGTGGCCGTCATCGACGAGTTCCACGTGCTGCTCGCCGGCAACGACGCGCTGGCCCGCGAATCCGTCGACCTGCTGGAGGAACTGGCCCGCAAGGGCCGCTCCTACGGCATCCACCTGGTGCTGGCCAGTCAGAGCATGACAGGCATCGAGGCGCTCTACGGCCGGGCCGAGGCGATCTTCGGGCAGTTCGCGCTGCGGGTGGCGCTGCCCGGCGGCGGCGGTGTCCTCGACCAGCTCAACGACGCCGCTGCGGCCCTGCCGATCGGCTCCGCAGTGGTCAACACGGCCGCCGGCGCGGTCGGCGCGGACACCGTGCTGCGCTTCCCCGACGCGCACGCCGCCGCGGCCGACCTCGCCGCGCTGCGCCACGAGCTGTGGCAGGCCCGCCCGGCGGGCTCGCGGGCCCCGGCGGTCTTCAAGGGGTACGAGGCGGCGCGCGTCGAGGACGATCCCACCTTCGCCGGGCTGCGCCCCGGTGGCCGGCGCCCCATGGCGCTTGTCGGCCGGACTGTCGACGTGCACGGCACCACGGCGCTGTTCCTGATGGACTCCACCCCCGGCCGGCACCTCGCCGTGGTGGGCACCGCACCGGCCGGTGCGGACGTGCTGCGCGCCGCCGCGCTGAGCCTGGCCCGCCAGCACAGCCCCGGCGACGCCCGGTTCCAGGTGGCCTGCCTGGTCACCGCCGCCGACCCGATCGCGGCCGAGACCGAGGCGGCGCTGCGGGCCGCGGGTCACCCGGTGCACCGCCTCGACGCGGCCGGGCTGCGCGACCGGATCGTCGCGCTGGCCGCCGAGCCGGCCGGCCGCGAATACCTTGTGGTGTTCGGGATGGACACCGCCGCCGGAGTCCTCGGTGCTGCCGACCCGGTCACCTTCCGCTCCGGCCTGGACGACCTGCGTACGCTGCTGCGCCACGGCCCCGCCCAGGGCGTGCACCTGCTCGGCTGGTGGCGTGGCCTGCGGCGGCTCTCCGACGACCTCGGTGGCACCCAGAACCGCGACGACGTCGCCTGCCTCGTCGCGCTCAACGTGCCCGGCGCCGAGCTGGCCCTGCACCTCGGGGTGCACGACCTGGCCTACACGCCCCGCGCCGACCGGGCGCTGCTTGTCGACCGGCACGACCAGCGCACGAGGCTGATCGTGCCGTTCGCCCGCGACGGGCACGAGTCGTACGGGGAGCGTTGACGGTGTCCTTCGAGGAGTACGTGGCGCTGGCCCGACAGCTCGCCGAGCACCGCCGCGCCGGCGAGCGGGATGCCGCAGCCGAGTCCGAGCGCCGCCGTGGCCTGCACGCCGCCGCCGACTACCTGCACCAGCGGCTGACCGCCCAGGGGCACCGCCTCGACCAGCTCGGCCGCGCGATCGGCGTCGACAAGCCACCACCCGGCCCGACCGCCGCACCGGGCGACGACATGCCGGGAGCGAGGCCCGGCGTCCCGCCCGGGGGGTCCGGCTCGCCGGTGCCGACCGGGTCGGCAGGTGACTCCGCCGCCTGGCCTGGTCCGCCGACGGGGTCCGGCTCGGCCGCCGCACCCGGATCGGGGGACGGCCGATCCGCCGGCGCAGCAGGCGTGCCGGGGCGGGCGGGTGTCGGGGCGTACCCCGAGCTGCCGGCGGTGCAGGCGCCGCTGGCGCTGCCGACGGCGGTGAGCCCGGCGGGCGTCGGGGTTCCGGCGCAGCGGGCGGCGGCGGTCGACCCGGTGGTGGAGTTGGAGTTGGCCCGGCGGATGGCCGACGAGGCGGACCGGCACGGGCAGCAGGCCGAGTTGCTGGCCCAACGACCGGCGCTGCTGCCGACGTGGTCGCCGCTGGCGCGGGCGGTAGCCGTCTACGCCTCGTGCGGCGCGGCGGCGGGGGTGCTCATGCTGATCCTGGTGGTCGCCTCCGGGGTCGGCATGGTCGACGGCTTCACACTCGGCGCGTGGATCTGTGCGGGGCTGCCGGCGCTGGCGTTCTTCGGGGGATATCTGGTGCTGGGTCGGTGGGGGAGACCCGCGATGGTCGCCGGCACCCCACCCCGCTATCTGCCACTCGGGTTCCTGATCTGCTTCCTGGTGGTGCCCCTGGGCTACTGCGCCTACCTGCTGCTGTTCCGCGCCCTGCGCTGAGGGGTTTACGGCGAAGACCCTCATGTGTCAGGGTGGTGAACGACCCGTGGCGGGGTGAGCAGGACACTCACATCCACGTCGGACGACCGCCGCCGGTTCCCTTGTGATACCGGGGGTTCGTGCGCATGTAGGGATGCGAACGGCCCCCGATCCATCACGAATCGTTTCGTGGCAGACGAGCGGGGAGCCTGCATGTCCTACCCACGTACCAACAAGGTCTTCACGTCCGGGGAACTGCACGACCTGCGCCGGACGGTGGCGATCAGGTCGGCGACGCGTCGCAATCTGGCGGCGGATCCCCTCTACGCCACCGCGTTGCCGCAGGAGGTCAGCATGCAGCTGACCTACCGGTGCAACCTGCGGTGCCATCACTGCTTCCAGTGGAACGAGCAGGGCTTCTTCCACAACTACGACAGCCAGCGCAGGCGTTCCGAACTCGACCTCGACATCGTCCGGGACGTGCTGGAGACGACCGCGCCCGAGCAGTCGAAGGTCTTCCTGTGGGGCGGCGAGCCCCTGATGCACACCCGGTTCGGAGAGATCGCGAAGCTGCTCGGCGCCGTGCCGCGAGTCGTCAACATGTGCACGAACGGCCTGCTGATGGAGCGCAACGCGGAACACCTGCTGACCATCGGGCCACGACTCAACCTGCTGGTCAGCCTCGACGGCTTCGAGCCGGAGCACGAGGCGTTGCGGGGCAAGGGATCGTTCCGGCGCACCATGCGCAACGTCGAGGCGATGCTCGACCTCCAACGGCGCGGCGAGTACCAGGGCGAGTTGTCCGTCGCGTGCATGGTCAGCGAGGACATGGTCGGCCGCATGTACGAGTTCACCGAGTGGGCCGAGCAGACGGGCTTCAACTCGGTGTACTGGCTGCTGCCCTGGTACATCAGCCCGGAGACGGCGTCGGCGATGGACCGGCTCTACGAGGAGTCGTTCTCCTGGCTCAACCCGCCGGAGCCGGGCGACAAGCCGACGTGGCACTCGTACACCTATGCGCTGCCCGAGCAGCACCTGCCGGTGCTGAAGGAGTCGATGGCGCGACTGGCGAGCCGGGTGTGGGATCTGCGGGTGCGCTACCAGCCGCAGGTCGAAGCGGATGAGATCGACGACTTCATCCGCGGCACCTCCCGTCCCGCCCAGCGGCGCAGCCGCTGCCTGGCCGTGTCCAACCGGATCGAGATCCACGCCGACGGCCGGGTCAGCTCGTGCAAGTTCTTCCCCGAGTTCGTGATCGGCGACCTCGGTGAGCAGTCCATGCAGGACATCTGGCAGAGCGAGCGCTTCACCCGGGTCCGCGGCATCCTGCGCGACAGCGGGCTCATGCCTGTGTGCTCGAAGTGCATCCTTCTCTACCTGAGCGGGGAGTGAACGCATGGCAGAGGTGGTCACCCGCATGGCGGCCCTGCTCGCGCGGGTTCTGGAGGATCCGGCGCTGGCCCAGGAGGTGACGGCGGACACGAATCTGCTGCTCGACCTCGGCATCGACTCGCTGCACATGATCACGTTCCTGCTCGCCGTCGAGGAGGAGTTCGACGTCGAGATCGACTTCGAGTCGTTGGACAGCATCCACCTGGAGTCGGTGAAGGCGTTCTGTCACTTCGCCCTCGACGGCGATGGCCGGTGAGGTGAGCGGGACCGTTCACTTCGGCTCGTTCGACGCGGAGGCGGCGTGGCGGCCGGAGGACCTCGCCGGGCTGCCCGCCGGCCCGACGGCGGGCGGCAGCCGGGGACGTCGCGGCATGGACGAGTTGCTGGCGGTCGGGTGCGCTCCCGGCGATCTGCTGCTCACCGCCGAGCCGATGGAGCAGGCCCTGGTCGAGGCGCTTGCGGTCGCCGGCATCGCGCCACGGGTCGCGGCCGTGCCGGGTCCGCGGGACGACACCGTGGAGGAGCGCCTGGCCGCGACCGGCGGCACGTCCCTGCCGGCGATGTCCGGGTGGGCCGCGGCGTTCTACGCCGTCCGGCCGGACACTTCCGTGGCGGTACACCGACTCGGCCTCCGTGCCGCGGTCCCCGCCGTCGAGGTCGCCGCCCGCGTCAACTCGAAGGTCTGGTCGAACGACCTGGTCCGGGACGTCTGCCTGCCCGGCGCGGCCGTCCTGGCCACCACGCCCCGGCAGGTGCGGCGGCTGGCGCAGGACGCGCAGGGCGACGTCGTGCTCAAGGATCCGTACGGGGTCGCCGGCCGGGGCGCCCTGCGGGTCACCAACCCTCGGGTGCTGGACACCGTCGTCCGGCACCTGGAGCGGCAGGTCGCGCGGGGCGCTCGGGTGGAACTGCTGGTGCAGCCCCTCTTCGAGGAGGCGTCCAGCTTCTCCACCCATATCGAGGTCGACCCGAGCGGCGCGGTGCGGTGGTGGGGCGTGCAGCACGTCGACAACGCCGAGTTCGCGTACCGCGGTTCCGGTCCGCTCCCCGCGGATCAGCACGCGAGCCTCGACACCACCGCCCATCGGGAGGTGATCGCGCGGGTCGGGACTGCCCTCGCGGCGGAGGGCTACACCGGTCCCGCCTGCGTCGACGGGTTGCGGCTGCGCGACGGCACGCTCGTGCCGGTGCTGGAGGTGAACGCCAGGCGATCCATGGGCCTGCTGAACCTGCACCTCGACCGGCGGGCCCGCACGGTCGGCCTGCGCTCCTGGTTGCGCTGCCGCACGACGCCGGTGCGGCCAGGTGACACGGTGGCCCGGCTGGTGTCGGCGCTTGACGACGCGAAGGTGCTGTTCCGAGGCGACGACCCCGGGGTGCTGCCGCTGGCCTCGGGGACGCTCACCCCGCCCCGTGGCCGGCTCTTCTTCGCGGTGTTCGCCCCGGACGACGCGACCCGGGTCGCCCTGGAAGCGCAGGTGGGTGACGCGCTCGTCGCGACGGCCGGCGCCCCGAGTCTCGTCACCTGACTCCCGACGATCGGAGCAACGATGGCGACTGTGCTGCTGACGTCGGGCGCGACGCTCGGCACCCACGTACCGGCCCTCATCCTGGCGGGTCGGTTGCGGAACCTCGGGGTCGAGGTGCGCGTGGAGGTGTTCGAGCGGCTGCTGCGACCTGACGAACTCGACAGGCTGCGGGCTGCCAAGCTGGCCTTCCGCGGAAACTTCAAGCTCGCGGTGGCCGCCCAGCGCATGGTGCGTGACCAGATGCCGGCGCTCGACGACGCCGCTGTCGGTGACCTGCTGCACGGGTGGCGGGCCGCGGACGTGGACCAGGTGGTGATCTTCTCCGGCTTCTGGGTGCCCGTCGTCGAACGGTACGAGGCGCTCACGGCCCGGACGCCCCGGGTCGACATCTGCCACCTCGACGCCGCGCCGACAGCCTCCTTCAACCTCTTCCGGGCGCGTACGGAGCGCTTCCGGCACGTGTGGATGTTCGACGCCGAGCGGGGCACCGCGCCGACGAGCATCCGCGTCGGCGACGAGGACCCGGTGCCGTGGCAGCGGCGGGAGCCACGCCTGTTGGCGCACGGCGGCGGCTGGGGGTTGGGCACCTACCGGGACCGGGCGGCGGATCTCGCCCGGGCGGGGCTGGCTGTCGACGTGGTGACCCACGACCCGGCCGACGTGTCCGGCCTGCCCCCCGGCTGCCGGGCGTACATGATCGACCCGGAGTGGGAGGCGTGGCAGGACGACGGCTTCCCGCCGTTCGGGGAGATCCTTCCCGACGGCACGGTGCGGTACCGAAGGGGCCTGTCGCACCACGACTCGTTCGATCTCGCCCGGCACCGCGTCGCCATGCTCTGCAAGACCGGCGGCGGCACCCTGATCGACTCGCTCTGGTCGGCCACGCCGATCGTGCTGCTGGCGCCCTTCGGCGCGCACGAGCAGGTCAACGCCGACCTGTGGCGTCGGCTGGGCTACGGCGTCACCGAGCAGGAGTGGCGCGACAGCGGTTACTCCCTCGACCTGCTGGAGACCCTGCACCGCAACCTGCTTGCCGCCCGCGAGGGGACCGCCGACTACGCCGCCGAGCTGGCGGCCCACGCCGCGCGGACCGAGGTGCCGGGGTGAGTGCGGTAGCTGCCCCGGTCACCGTGGTCGTCGGGTCGGACGGGTTCATCGGGGCCAGTCTGTGCCGTGCGCTCGAACGCCGCCGCCGGCCTCCGCAGCGGCTGACCCGACCCCGCAACGCCGCCGAGGAGCACCGCTACGTCGACGCGATCAGGCGGGCGGATCTGGTCTTCTGGACCGCCGGCACGGTCACGCCGAAGAGGGCCGCGAGCCGACCCGAACTCGTCGAGCTGGACCAGCGTGCCCTCGCCGCCGCGCTGGAGGCGTGCAAGCTGGGCGCCCGTCGGCCCACAGTCGTCCTGCTCGGGTCCGGTGGGACGGCGTACCGCCCGGACGTGCCCCCGCCTGTGGACGAGACCCGCCCACTCGGCCCCGACAGCGTCTACGGCCGGGCGAAGCTGGCCCAGGAGCAGGCCCTGCGCGAGGCCGCGGACCACCTCCGGCCGGTCGTGCTGCGGCCGTCCAACGTGTACGGGCCCGGCCAGCGCGCCGAGGGTGGGCTCGGTGTGGTGTCCCACTGGCTGGAGGCGGCGGCCGCGCACCGGCCGTTGCAGGTGTTCGGCGACCCGGTCACCCGCCGCGACTACGTCTACATCGACGACGTCGTGGCCGCCCTGCTGGCGGTGTGGGACCGGCACCTGGACCCCGACGCCCGGGAGGCGCTCGACGGCGTCGTGCTCAACGTCGGCGCGGGCCGTCCCACCTCCCTCGCCGAGCTGCTGGAGGTGGTGACGGCGACCGTCGACAGGCCGCTGACCATCCGGTACGCCGACCGGCGGGCCTTCGACCGGCGGGACATCTGGCTCGACGTCACGCGCGCGTCGGCGGTGCTGGGCTGGCGTCCCGTCACCGACCTGCGGACCGGGGTGGCGCGGACGTGGGCGGCGCTGGCCGGCTCGACGCGCTGACGTCCGTGCGCCTCGTCGACGACTCGCTCCTAGGGCTGGGTGGCCGGCTCGGGTGTGAAGTTTCGCATCCTGCGCAGCGGGGAGAAGTAGACCCACAGTCCGGAGGCCCAGACGCCGAGGGCGGCGATCACCAGGGTTTCGCGGACGCCGAGCCAGGTGCCCAGCGCGCCACCGAGGACCGCGCCGATCGGCAGAGCCCCCCACACGATCCAGCGGACCCCGGCGGTGAGGCGGCCGAGCAGTTCCGGCGGGCACATCTGCTGCCGGTAGCTGATCTGGGCCGCGTTGTAGATCGCGCAGAGCGCGGCGAAGCCTGTCATCCCGACGGTGTAGAACGCGACCCGCCAGCCGGGCTCGGCCAGCGGCACCAGCAGCATCGTCCAACCGAGCCCGAGCAGGGAGACCCAGATGATGCGGGCGGTGCCGATCCGTCGAGCCAGCCGGCCCGAGGCGAGCCCGCCGGCGATGCCGCCGGCCGTGCCCAGAGCCAGTTGCACGGCCACCTCGGCCGGCGTCAGCTTGAGGACCCGGACGAGGTAGATGACCGAGAGGGCGTAGATGACCTGGCTGAACACGTTCAGGGTGCCGCTGGCCGCGACGATCTTCCGTAGCACCGGATGCCGGAAGGCGAACGCCAGGCCGGCCGAGATCTCCTCCCGCAGCCGTGGCCGGGGGCCCTCCGGCGCGGCGACCTCCGGCTCCTTGCGCCGGATCAGGAGCAGCGAGACGGCGCTGACCGCGAACGAGGCGGCGTCGATGAGGACCGTCCGCGCCGCGCCGAAGACCGCGACCAGACCTCCGCCGAGCCCGATGCCGGCGACCTGGGCCACCGAGTACGTGGTGCTGAGTTTGCCGTTCGCGTCCAGCAGCTGGTCGGAGCGCACCACCGCCGGCAGGTAGCACTGGTAGGCCACCTCGAAGAAGACGGAACAGACGCTGCACAGGGCCGCCACCAGCCACAACTGCGCCATGGTGAGTTCACCGGCGAAGAACGCCAGCGGGATGGTGCCCATCGCGACGGCCCGCAGCAGGTTGCAGAACACCATCAGTCGCCGCTTGCGCATCCGGTCGACGATGACCCCGGCCGGCAGCGCCACGAGCAGGTACGCCGCCATCCCGGCGGCCTGGAGCAGGCTGACCGAGAACGTCGACGCGTTCAGCACGGACACCGCGATGAGCGGAACCGCGAGGGTGGACACCGCGGAACCGGTCTCGCTGAGGGTCTGCCCGGTCCACAGCGTCATGAAGTCCCGGTGACGCCACAGGCTCGGCGTGACCGGGACGGTGGTGGGCGGCGCGGTCGTGGTCATTCGGTGGCCTCCGCGTTCGCGCGGACGAGGTCCAGCAGGTCGTCGCGCATGGCGGCGAGCAGAGCGTCGAGTTCCTCGCGGCGGTAGCCCTCGCGGATCACCCGGACGGTCAACCGGACGGTGGTGTCGGCGTTGGCCATCAGGTAGAAGCCGGGCCCGGTCGACCGGATCGGCACGTGCCACTCGATCCGCGATTCCTGGATCGTCTCCGGTGGCCGCACCACCATCGGGGGCAGGAGGAACGTGAAGTGGTATCCCGGGTCGAGCGGGCCGCCCTCCCGTTCGGCGTCCTCGCGAATCCGCGCCACCGAGTCGGGGTCGTAGACCCCGTGCTTGAGGGCCCGCATGTTCCGGACGTACAGGGCGCGCGCGGTGTGCGCGAACGAGTCGTCCGGGGCCGGTGCGGCCAGCAGCGGGACCCACTGGTTCATGGAGGTGACGAGCGAGGTGACAGCCGGGTCGAAGCGGTTGGACGACATCGGATAGAGCAGAACCGGCGTGCTGCTGGTGCCCGTCGCGATGATCGCCCGGCAGTACGCGGTCAGGAGCACCCCCGCGACTGTGACGCCGATGCCGCGCGCCGCCTGGCGGAGGATGGGCTCGGGGATGCCTGTGTGCATCGTCGCCCGGAGCACCGGTCCCGGTGCGGGAGGGGTCCGCCGGGGTGCTCCCGACAGCAGCTTGCGCCAGTACGACTCGGCGGCGAGCAGCCGCGCGTCCATGTCGCCGGAGCGTTGCCGCGTCGCGAGTTCGGCGGGCTGCGGCGCCGGTGGCAGGGCCTCTCCGGCCAGCAGCGCGTAGAAGTCCCGCTCCATGGTGTTGATGCCCGCGCCGTCGGCGGCCATGTGGTGGATGACGACAAGCAGGTCGCGGGGTCGGCCGTCGCCCTCGGTCAGCCACACCCGCCACGGCAGGTCGGTGGTGAGCGTGAACGGGCGCTTGATCTCCTCGGTCTCGATCCGGGACATCCCCGTCTCGCCGTCGGGCTGTCGTACCGCCGCGACCACGTCGGCGGGGGATCCCACCGCGACGCGCTGCCGCGGATCTGCCGGGTCCTCGACGTCGAACGTCGTGCGCAGCGAGGCGTGCCGCATGCCGAGCGCCCCGACCGCACGCCAGACGTCCGCGGCTGTCACATTTTCCGGCAACGACCAGGAAAAGCAGAGGTTGCCCTCCCACCACTTCTCCGGATGCATTCTTTCGATGTCCCGCCAGACCGACAGTTGGCCGAGGGTCATCGGGTGGGTCGTCTCCGGGGTCACACCTGTTCCTTCCCGAGCGGGAACGGCTGCGCTGCCGATGAGCGTGTGCCGCGAAGCGACACACGCTCATCGGGACGAAAGATAATTGGTGTGTGTCAGCCGGCCGAGTTGTTCTTCATCACGACACCTCCCGAATAAATGCGGTTGTCGGAAGTGAGGCCGTGGCCCTACGCCGTGCTTAGGGGTGCATGACGCGCCACCGTCGGATGACGGTTGGAATCACTGTGCGGCATCCCGACCAGCGATCGACCGAGCTGGTACGGCAATTGTCCACGCCCTACGTCGGATGCATTGCGGCATCCTGCGGCGAACACGGGTGATGGCCGTCCTATTCGGAGCATTCGGTGGCGGAGAAACCTCAAGTGCTGGCCATGGAGCCGCGCGCAGGCGAATGCAGTAGAAGAACCGATCCCCCCGACACGTGGCCCCGCCTCGGTTAGCAGGACTCCCACAGCATTCCGGCCGTCAATGCCTGTGTCAAGCCTCACATTGATGGATCTTGCTGCCTTGACCACTGTCGCCGCCGTGATTACGGTCGGTGCGGCGGACGTGTCCACAGCGCCCGCCACACGGGGGAGCAAATGGGTACGACATGTCCTTTCGGGCCACCAGCGACGGCCGGCCCGACATGATCAGTCCGGCGCACGCCGTGGTCGTCGGCGCGGGAATCGCCGGCACGGCCGTCGGTCTCTTCCTGCGCCGGATCGGGTGGCGCGTGACGGTTCTGGAGTCCCGGCCGGCGCGCGAGCGACCACTCGGGTCGCACCTGAGCCTTGCCGACAACGGCCGCACAGTGCTGCGCGACCTGGGTCTCCTCGCCGTTGTCGACGCCGCCGGCACGCCCACCGACCGCATCTCCTTCCACGACCACCGGGGACGAGAGATCGGCAGCAACAACCAGGTGAGCACGCTGATCCGGCGGGACCGGCTCGGCGAGGTGCTGCGCGAGGCGGCCCGTCGCGCCGGCGTCCGTATCGTCGAGGGTGAGCGGGTCGTCGGGCTGCGCGACGACGGGCACGACCGGGTCGTCGCCACCCTCGCCGACGGATCGAGTCACAGCGGTGAGGTGGTGATCGGTGCGGACGGGGTGCACTCGCACACCCGTCGGACGATGTTCCCCGACCATCCGTCGGCGCGGTTCACGGGCGTCATCGACGGCGGCGGCTCGGCCCCGCGAGTCGACGGGATCGCACCGGAGCCGGTGCTGCGCCTGACGTTCGGCGCCAACGCGTTCTTCGGCTATCAGGTACTACCGGACGGCGAGGTGGTCTGGTTCCAGAGCATGCTCAGCGGGGACGGGGATGTCGTGGCGGGCCCGCGGGCCGATCCGATGGACCGGTGGCGGCAGCGGCTCGTCGACCTGCACGGTTCAGACCACTCACCGATCCCCGCCGTCATCGACGCCAGCACCGGCCCGGTCATCAGGTGGCCGGTCTACGACCTCGACCCTCCGCCGCGGTGGAGTCGCGGCCGGATGTGCCTGGTCGGCGACGCGGCGCACGCGATGCCGCCGCACGACGGGCAGAGCAGCTCGATGGCGCTCGAAGACGCAATGGTCCTGGCCGGCTGCCTCGCCGGCGCCGACGACCTCAACGAGGCCTTCGTGCGTTTTCAACAACTCCGTGAGTCGCGGGTGGAGACGGTCGCCGGGCTGGCCCGCCGCACCGGCAGCCTGAAGTTCCCGACCGGCGCCCGCGAACGGCGGGCGCGCGACGCCGTGCTGACGATGTTCATGAAGGCCGGGGTGGCCGCCTCCGAGGACGTCAGTCGGTACCGTCTGCAATGGCCGACGGACTCGCGCGCCGCAGCTCGGTCAGCTCATGATCCAGCAGGTCGGCCAGCCGCTCGAACCGGTCCGGACGGGTCTCCCGCGTGATTCCACGGCTGGGCATCTCGACAGTCATCAACAGATACAGGTGCAGACGGTAGAGGCTGAGCCGCCGCAGCGTGGCCTCGTCGAAGACCAGCGGCTCGGCCGCCGCGGCGCGGTAGCCCCGCAGGAAGGGATGGTCCTCGTCGTCCTCCACCCGCCGGTAGATCAGGGGCGACACGAGATCCATCAGCGGATCGCCGAACAGGTACCGCTCACCGTCGACGATCCCGCGCAGGCGCAGAACGCCACCGGGGCCGGGTTCGGCAAGCACGTTGCCGTCCCAACCGTCGAAGTGCAGCAGCGACGGCCGGCGCACCTGGTCCAGAACCCAGGCGTACCGGTCGGGCAGCTCCCGGATCCGCGCCGGCGAGGTGGGCAGCCGCACCCCCCAGTCCGCCGCGTCGGCGAGCAGGTCGCCGAGCATGGCGGAGAAGGCCGCGCGCCACGTCGCGCCGCTCGCCCGGCCGCCGTCGTACCCGTAGTGGTCGCCGCTCACCGTGTGCAGCACGGCGATCGCCGCG